>NZ_JACJSA010000004.1:0-300000 GCF_014697545.1 Oscillatoria sp. FACHB-1407
TTTTGAAAGGGGTGAAGGGGTGAAACCCCTTCTTGGGGGCGAAGCCCCCAAACCCCCTACATTGCAGAACTTTGTGTTCGCAACACTAGTCTGCTCAACCCGCCCGTATATGTTGCGGATTCTCATAAATCCACGATCCTTAGCTCGTGCGCCCTGGTTGAACCTGTCTTGAGGATAGGTCGTGTTTTCTGTAATTGCCTGAGTGGTCGTGGTAGTAGCCAAAAGCAATCCAACGTATTGGATGGTCATCATTTATGTTGATGTTATCGGTAAGCCCCTACGCCGGAGACACTGATTTACAGGCGATCGCAGACTTGCTCAATTACTGTGCAACGGTCGATCAGCTTGATCAGTACTCCACTCCCGCTGAGTTGCAGCTTGAGTTTAACGACCCCCTGTTAGACCAGAGTCGCGACTTGCAGCTATGGCGTGATACAACAGGTCGATTAATTGGGTTCGCACAAATCTGGATGCCCCAGTCAGTCACAGATGTAGATGGTTGGCTGTGGTTTCGAGTCCACCCAGACGCACGAGGTAGTCAGATCGAAACAGATATGATTGCCTGGGGTGAGCGGCGACTGCGGGAGATCGGACGAAATAAAGGAGTAACAGTTCACTTGCGATCGGGTTGTCGTAGCGACCAGAGTTATGTGATTCAACTCCTGGAAAAATCGGGTTTCTCAGTCGATCGCCAATTTCTCACGATGATGAAGTCGTTGATCCCACCGATTCCGACTCCAAAGATCGTAGAGGGATTTACGCTCCGTCCGTCTCAGGGACGGACTGATGCAACCGCCTGGGTCGAGATGTATAACCAATCCTTTGTCGATCATTGGAACCATCACCCCTTGACTGTCGAGGAGCACTGCTATTGGCTGGAGAATGATCCCAACTATCGCCCAGAACTGGATCTCGTGGCGATCGCCCCCGATGGAACGTTTGCGGCATTTTGTTCCTGTCACATTGATCGCGAGTACAACAGTCATCACGGTTGTAATGAAGGGTGGATTGGTCGGTTGGGAACTCGGCGAGGCTTTCGCCGTATGGGGTTAGGGCGCGCCATGTTGCTAGCGGGAATGCAGCGACTTTGGGAAGCCGGAATTGACACCGTAAAATTGGGGGTCGATACACAAAACCCTAACCAGGCGTTGCATCTGTATGAGTCGGTTGGGTTTCGACAGCTACACATGCGGTTGTCCTATGTCAAACCGTTAACTTAAGACAACGTCAGTTCGGTTTAAGAGCCCGGCGAATGAATTTGCGGCTACTAGAGCGAAGTTTGCCGACGCGGACTCCGGAAAAGGCAGGATTTGACGAACCGACGCAGGTCGGCTTTGCTCCGATAGCGGCGGTTTTAATCGCCGAAATCCTTATCCCGAATTCACGTTAAAACAAATCCCCGAGCTTTCAACAAGTCGGGGATTTTGAGCAGTATGCGAGACAGTTTAGTAAGCGTCTTGTAGCTCGTAAAAGTCTGGAGAGATGTAGTCTTTGCGGAGTGGATAGCCAACCCAATCTTCTGGCATCAGAATACGTTTGAGGTTGGGATGCCCTTCGTAGACGATCCCGTACATATCGTAGCTCTCACGTTCTTGCCAGTCTGCCGCTTTCCAGATCCAGTAGACCGAAGGAACACGCGGGTCTTCACGGGGTAAGAAAACCTTGATCCGAACTTCCTCAGGGCGATCGGCATTGTCGCTGACCTTGGTCAGGTGATAGATGCTAACCAATTCAGCACCTGGTCCAACGTCATAGGCAGCCTGACACTGCAAATAGTTGAAACCGTAGGCGTAAAGAGCGGTTGCAAACGGGATCAAGAAGTCGCGATCGACCTTCAACACCTCGATGCCACTGTGATCGAGTTCCAAAAATTCGTGCTCAAAACCATTTTCAGTGAGCCAACGGGAGGTTTTGCCTGCTTCAACGACCCCTGTACCCCCACTGGGTGCGAGAGACGATTCTTGATTTGAGGTTTCTTCAGCCACGATCGACAGCCTCCTTCGTGCGAGTTTCTTCTAATGCGGGAGAAACAGGTAGACCCATTGCCTCCATCAGTTCTTTGGGAGGTGCCTGACGAGTTTCGGACTGTAAGTATTTGCCTGTCAGAATGTCTGGGGTGGGGGTCAGCTTGTGCGATCGCGTGTAATACCGATGCGTTTGTCCAAACGAGCCACGTTCTTGAACAGCCTCATTCGAAATTTTCTTCCGCAACTTGACAATGGCATCAATGATGGCTTCTGGGCGAGGGGGACAACCGGGAATGTAGACATCAACCGGGATTAGTTTGTCTACCCCACGTACAGCAGTTGGGGAATCTGAGCTAAACATACCGCCTGTAATGGTGCAGGCTCCCATTGCAATAACGTATTTCGGATCCGGCATCTGCTCATACAACCGCACCAGAGCTGGAGCCATTTTCATGGTGATCGTGCCTGCGGTGATGATTAGATCAGCTTGACGAGGGCTGGATCGGGGAATCAGACCAAAGCGATCGAAGTCAAAGCGAGAGCCGATCAGGGCTGCAAACTCAATGAAGCAGCAGGCAGTTCCATACAACAGAGGCCAGAGGCTGGAGAGACGTGCCCAGTTATGCAAGTCATCAACGGTTGTCAGGATGACGTTTTCTGACAAATCTTGAGTGACCTCAGGTCGCCCTATTGGACTAATAATGCCATCTTGAGTAACGGGGTTCATGACCATTCCAAGGCTCCTTTCCGCCAAGCGTAAACAAGACCGACGACCAAAATTGCGATAAAGATCAGGGCTTCAATAAACGCCAACAACCCCAACTGGTTGAAGGCAACTGCCCAGGGATAAAGAAACACGGTTTCTACGTCGAAGATGACGAAAACCAGAGCAAACATATAGTAGCGAATGTTGAACTGAATCCAAGCCCCGCCAATGGGTTCCATTCCCGATTCGTAGGTCAAGCGTCGCTCTACTCCTTTGCGATGGGGAGATAGGAGGTAAGCCGTGCCCAGGGCTAAAACGGGAACTAGGGCGCAGATCAGTAGAAAGCCTAAAAGGTATTCGTAGCCGCTAAGAACAAACACAGTTATGTCGCCGCTTGAAGGTGGTTAAATCGTAAATCGTAGTCAAACCTCTAATAATGTTACTCTTTTTTCACACTATCTGAAAATGCTGGATATTGAAGTCGCTCAGGTGAGTCCATAGAGCCGGATCTATTAGAACCGTCTTTCAAACTCCAGTACGGCGCGATTGTCACCGGAGAGGTTAGTAGAACCCCGCAATAAAAATTCTTCGCTGAGGCGATAACGTACGTTAAATTGGGTTGGAACGTCTCCCGTCAAGATCTGAACGACCGATGTGGAGAGATTATCGGTGATATCTACTCCAAGCTCGGCTGCCAGACCAAAGGTTGAGGCTTGATCTTCATCAACGGTAGTCGTGGGAAAGAGGCGGAATTCGCTTAAGCCAAGGGCATTGCCAACAATGTTTTGCACGTTAGTGAGCAGGGCTGATCCTGCCAGGTTGGCGATCGCCAGGGTGCTATCTCCCTGTCCCAGTGTGTTGATAAAACTACCACCCAACAGTGCAATGATTTCGTTTTCGCTGCGTCGGGGGCTACTGGTGAGTTCCAAATTATCAAACAGCTCGCTCGCTTGTCCACGAACACTCGCTTGCACTCTGACGGTTTGAAATGCCCCGAAATCTCCTACTGGGACATCGGCGATTTCGGATTGAGCATAGGGAGCGGCTGTTTGGAAGACGGCTGGGGCACGGGTCACTTCGATGACCGAGGTGCTGAGGCGGACATCAATAAACGGGTCAAGACCCTGACTGGGGTTAAAAATGGCTCGGCTATCGTATCCACGCGCCAGATTAAACTGCGTTGTAAATAAGTTGACCTGTCCGCTCCGCAGGCGAATGACCCCTTTAGGACGTAGATCTCCAACGGTGCCGTTGATCAAAAGATCGCCAGCTGCCACAAAATTCAGAATGGGTTCACGGGTAATCAACAAGCGATCGCCAAGGGTTAACCGCAAATTATTTAATTGCGGAGGAACGGTTGCCAGTCCCTGATTTGTCTCTGATGGGGATGCAGTATCAGAGGGGACAGCTGCTTGTGAGTTGTCAGGTAAGAAGACACGCCCATCACTGAGGGTAATGTTGCCACCGATGCGAGGTGCTAGAGCTGTTCCTGTGAGAATAACTTGCCCATTAACACCCCCGTCATAGATGCCCTTAAGATTGAGTTCTAAACCTGTAAGGCTAACGGTGAGGGGTTGTGGCGGAGCAGGTCCATCGGCTGGAGGGTTAGAGCTAATGGGTCTAAAGATAGGTAACACCCCTTCTGCCAGAACTTGCCCATCACTGAACTGCCCCCGTAAGGTTTCGACTTGAATGCGATCGGTATCAAATACGATCGTGCCATTGACATTGGTTAGCGGTTCTGGCAACGCCTGTGCTGAAAACTGAGCGTTGGTGAAAATAGCGATTCCTCTGGCTCGGGGTTGAGAAAGGGTGCCATCAACCCGGAGTTCTACGTCTCCTCCTCCTCCATCCCACACCAACTGACGGCGAGTGAGTAGGTTCAACAGAGCGAGTCCTTCATCCTCAACATCGACATTTAACTCGATGTTCTCACCGGGATTAATGCTCTCGTCTATGAACGCAAAGCGGTAGGGAATGCTGCCACTAAAGGTTAGCGGTTGCGGTTCTTCGACCACGACTCTGCCATCAAAGCGCAATCGGGCATTGTTATAGCCGAATAGGGTGCTTGCCTCTTGTACAGTTGTGCGGTTGAGGGTTGCGTCAGTGACTCTGATTTCTCCGTCAACTTGTGGGTTTTGTTGGCTGCCCGCCAACGTGGCGATCGCATTTAAGTTGCCCGTCAGATCGACGGGTAGCTCAAAGAAGTCGCGCAGTGCTTCCACTGGAACGTTTTGTGCCTGGAGTTGCCCATTTTGTTGATCACCCCCAATCTGCCCAGAAAAAGCCAGAAAAGCTGAACCGGGTTGGTTGATGCAGGCAGCGGGGATGGCAGGGGCAGTTGGTTCGCCGCCCGGAGTTACAATGCCTGGAGTTGCATTGCCTGACGTGGCATTGTCTGGAGTTGTGCTAACCGGAGTGGCAGATTGGTTTCTGGAGAGGGGATTGATGTTGCGATATCTCAACCCTTGGAGTCGGAAAGGCAGCAGAGTCAGCACTCCGTTAGCCAATTCTCCGTCTACAATGACGCAATCAATCCCGTATCGTGTCCACGTCCATTCCTGACCCAAGATATTGAAATCGGCGACTAACCCGGTTTGGGGAGTGCTGGACACAGTAATACTGCCTGTAAAGGAACCCTGCAAATCCCGCAAGTCGGGCAGATTGGAGGCTGCTTCCTCCGCTTCTTCCTGTTGCTCTAGAAGAGCCACAATTTCAGAATAACGCCGTAGTTGGTTGAGAATCGTGTCGCCAAAGGTGTCGATCGCCACGGTATCCAGTACCCCGGCCCCATAGGCGGTGGGTGCCTCAATGCCTCGACCCAGATCTTCTAACTCAAACCACTGAAATGCGGTCAGAATGTCCTGAATATTGCCATTGGTGATATTGATGGTGCTTTCAAATTGGGGGGCTGCACCGGGTCGAAAGCGAGTAGTACCAATCTCATAGACACTGTCACCTCGACGAAATTCCCCTCGGTTGATGGTTGCTACCCCATCTTCGTACCGAAACTGCCCGGTGAACTCGTTGGCTTGTCCACGCACTGTATTGGCGTTGATATATCCCAACGCAGGACGAGCGATCGCCACGGTTCCCACCACGGTTGGGTTGTTGAGGTTTGCCAGATTGATGTCAAAGGTGCCATTGGCTAGACCTCGGACTTCGCCAAACCCTGCACCACCACTCAGGTTGAGCGTTTCCAGGGGCAGATTGCGAACGACCACATTCAGCGTATTGCCTCGCCCAACGCCTTCAGCAAAGAGGTTGCCATCCTCAATGCCGTATTGCTGTGCCACCAGTTCGTTTTCTTGGCGCACCAAGAAGTAGGTGGGGCGGTTAGTGCCGTCTAACCGGGCGATCAGTTGATCTTCGCTACCTGCCACATTCAGGTTTAACCCACGCCCCCCAGCGTAACTAAACGTCCCTCGTAGCGGTGACTCAAATCGTAAATCATTGACTGCTAACTGCTCTAACCCCAACCGTCCATCCACCACCGGAGCCGCCGGAGAGCCTGTCAAGCGACCGTTAAAGTCGGCTTGTCCTCGCAGTTGAAATTGCTGTGGCACTGGAATTGGCAAATCCGCCACGTTATAGTCTTGCAAATTGACATTGAGGTTTAAGCCAGTCAGAGCAGGTGCGCCTGCGCCCTGTAATTGCGCCAATAGGAACCCGTCTGCTCGAAAGCCGGGAGCCGTCGCTTGGCGTACTAAGATGCGATCGCCATTCCAGGTAATGGCAGCGGTCAGGGGTCGTTCTAATAGCGACACCCCTTCTGAAAAGCGCACCTGTCCCTCAGCGCGTACCCCGGCAGGGTTGAGTTGGGCTAAACTGCCGGACAAGCGCAAGTCACCGCTAAATAGCCCCCGTAATTCTTGCGAAAACTCATTGAGGCGAATGTTAGCGGCATTGACCACTGCCTGCCACCGTCCATCAGCGATCTGGGCACTGGCAGTTGCCGTACCACCCGCTATGCTGAGACGAGTATTTTCAAAGCGGGTAATGCCCTGGGTAATGACAATGTCGCCTTGCCCTGGATAGGTAGCGTTGGGTGCTTGCCATTGCACCGTCGCTTGAAAGTTATCGGTTGGTCCGGTTACCTCAACATCAGCTGCTAGACGACCCAACGTAATATTTGGGGAATTGACTCCATAAGGACGGGCGATCGCATCTCCCGGTAAGTCTCGCGCTTGAAAGGCAAAGTCCAACCCCCCCTGATCGCCAAAAGCTAACTGACCTCCCCCCGTGATGCTTCCCCCTTCAGTGGGTGTGACGTTGATCGTCTCAAACGTCAGAGCACGGGGTGTGAGATTAAATCGTGTCTGTACATCTGAAACGTTGATGCGATCGACTCGTACGATGCCATTGTTGGAGGCAGTCCCGGTGATCAGGGGTTCATTTAGTGCTCCGGTTAAACGCAAGTCTGCATTCAAAGCACCGCTAGCGGGAATAGGCAGATTGAGATCAAAAGTTTTGAGCAGATCATTGACTGAAACCGATCGCACTCGTGCTGCCAGATTGTAGCCGTTCTGGATGTGCAGAGTGCCACTGGCTTCTGCTGGAATCAGTCCATATCGTGCCCGTACATTCTCCAGAGCGATCACCTGCCCATCAAACCGCAGTTGCCCGTTTGCCTGGGTAAAGCGATTTGGCACATTCACAATAATGGCACTGACATCTTGAAACCGAGCCACACCCTGAAAAGCGAGCGGTTCATCGGGCAGCAGTCGTACCTCTAAGTTAGCTGCCAACCGTCCTTCCTGCAAAATTAACGGTAGGGGCAATAGAGAACTGGCATCTGCCGCAGACAAATTCTGTCCCATCACCACCAAATTGGTCTGCTCAGTGTTGAGATTCGCCTCTCCCCGCAGCCGCAAATCTCCGCCTGTCAGCAAGCCAGTGGTGATGTCAAAGGCAACTCGTCTGTTGCGTTCGCTAAAGTTTGCCCCACCGTTGACCCCTTGCAAGGTGACCTGGCGTTTTGTTGTTTCTTCAAAACCAGCGGGTTCTCCTGACTCAGCCGTCAACTGTGGAGCAGGTTCTAATACCACCGTCCCATTCTGAATCCGAACCACATTCAGTTCGGTTCTGATGAACCCTTCTCCTTCCTCGGCTTGCAGTTGGGTGGTGATCCAGGCTCCCTCTTCATCCTGGTCAACAAAGATCACTGGATTTATCAGATTGAGACTGAGGCGCAAAGTCCGCGTCCAGAGCAGTTCCAGCAAGTTGAATTCGACCTCAATGGCTTCCAGAGTCACTTCGTCGCGATCGGTCGCGGTGGGTGGCAACTCCGACGGTCCAAACACCAACCCCCCCAAAGAAACCTGTTCCACTTCCCCCAGATTGATAGGACGATTGAGAGTTTGCCCCAAGTTTTGTTCAATTAGGGGAGCTAAATCGTTATTGATAAATAGCCATGCTTGACGGGCACCAATCACGCCACCGACAAAAGCAACGGCACCGACCCCCAGCCCAACCCGAACCCAAAGTCTGCGTCGATGGCGGTTAGCTGTGGGTCTGGGTTCTCCCTCTGGGGTTGGAGAATTGGTCATACTACCCTCACACTCTCACCGAAAAGACTATAACCGATTAAATTTAGTCTGCTGCAAGCACTTAATGAAGTCAGCATTTTATATTGAATGATGCGTACCGATCCCCATTAGGATAGACGCAGTACGATTGCTGCAATGTTTCGCGAATTCATAAGTTTTGACCTATGCGTGTGTTTGTTCTGCTGTTTAATGCCCGAACCGATAATGAGGGAATCCATACGTTAAAAGTGGGCGATCGCAATGTGGTTTTGATGTTTGAAACCGAAGATGATGCCATTCGCTTTGGTCTGATGCTAGAGGCTCAAGATATGGGTAGCCCTACCGTTGAAGCGTTTGAATCAGAAGAAATCGAAGAGTTTTGTGAAAGTGCCAATTATGAATGCCAGATTGTACCCGATGGCATGTTGGCTGTGCCTCCTGAAACCAATGTGGAACAAACGGATTGGCAGGCTGACGCAAAGCGATCGCCCCAATCGGAGCCTGACGAATCATCCGATTTTTCCTCAAATGAGTTGGATGCCATTCGTAAGCGATTAGAAGGGCTACTGTAAGCGGTGTTGCTTAAGAGAGGGATGATTGTCCTGACGCAGACGTGAGCGAGACGTTCACACTCCCTCCAGGCAAATCGTTCCAACCAGTGCAAGCCTCTTGCTCACAACTCATTTATCCCCAAGTCAGCAACGTCGTGTAATCGAAATTGCATCGGATTGCAGATTAAATGAAGATGAGGTGGGTGTCCTCACCCAGTTGGGCTACGTGAGATTCACCTTCATCCTTCTCCACCGCTTTGTTCCTGTTTTCCTTTTCTCTCTTCATATAGCGATCGTCACATCAGTCAGGACATTGAAAATCGAAGGGGTGTGGGGCTGCGCGCCCCTGGCCAGAGGTTTCACCCCTGCACCCCGTCCTAATCCAAGTGACTACGGCTATACTTTACGGCGTGGTTGCCTGTTGCAGTCTCCGTTGGGCGTAACTGAGATTGCGCTGATACTCAGTAATTTTTTGCTGGGCGGCGGCATAGTTCCCATCTGTTGCAGGGACGCTTCCCAACAGAGCGATCGCCTGTTGCCATTCAGAGACAACCGTATTCCATTGCGATCGCGTCGTGGCATTTTGGGTATTGACCGCTGCTGAGTAACCAACCTGGAGTGCCTGCTGGAACGGTGGTGCAGACGCGGTGGGACTGGTTGCGGTTGGTGCAGGGCTGGTGGTTGCAACTGGCGCAGGGGAAGCTGTAGCAGCAGGAGAAGCAGGAGTTGCGGGGCTGACAGGGGAAGCTGGGGAAGTCGGGGTTGCAGCGACGGGAGTAGGAGATGTTGTAGGAGAGGCGGCAGGACTGGCAGGTACGGCAGGAGAGGTAGCTGGATCGGTCGCAGGGGTAGGAGATGCTGCTGCTGGGGTGGGAGATTCTGCAACAGGTTGGGGCGATCGCGTGCTCCGGCTCAAAATAAAGACCACAGCCGCAAACCCAACCAGAGCGGCAATCACCATCATCGGAATCACTTTCCAGTTTTGGCTGACAAATGATCCAAAACCCGGTTTCTTCTCAACTACTGCGTCCGATTCGTTGTAGAGGTCGGCATCGACATCAGGCATCGATGGAACAATTTCGTCAGCCGCAGGTAATGGAGTCTCAATTGGCGGCAAATCTGGCACGGCTGCATAGGGCTGGAGAAAAATATCTTGCTCCCAAACGGGTGTTACTTTGCCAGTTTGTACCCCGTAAATCCTAATCTGTTTGATTGCGTCCACGCCCAAATTCGTTACGCCCTTCTGAATAAACTCGACCAGGCTGGGCTGATTGGGCACTTGTTGTGACTCCAGGGCAACCTGCAAACAACCATCCTCTAGGGTTGCCGTTGCCGTGACCCCCTTGGGTTGCAAGTGACGATTCATGAGGGAGGCGATCGCCGTTGCATCTCCCTGTTTTGCAAGCTCTAGAAGATTGGGTTGGGACGCAGTCATGACCTTAGATAGATGAAATTATAGAGGAGTGCTGTAAAGTTTACCTCTTAGGATACTCCGCCATTAGTGAATTTCCATAAATTCAGCCATCCGCTTGACAGCAATTTTAAGAATCTCTGGTTCATGCACTAAGGCAAATCGCAAATAGCCTTCGCCTGATTTACCAAATCCTGCTCCTGGAGCAACAGCAACTCCGGTCGCTTCTACTAATTGCGTGCAGAATTTTATTGAATCTGCCACCCAGGGTTCTGGAAGTTTTGCCCAGACGTACATCGTTGCAGTCGGGGTAGGCACCTGCCAACCGATCTCATGGAGAGCGGTAATAAAGGCATCGCGTCGTTGCCGAAACGTTTCGATCACCGCCTGAACCCCCTCTTGAGATTGGGTTAGAGCCGCGATCGCCCCATTCAAAATGCCGCGATATTGGTTAAAATCAACGGCTGCTTTGACCTGCCGCAACGCTCGAATCAGGTCAGCATTGCCGATGGCATATCCCACTCGAAATCCGCCCATGTTGTAAGACTTCGACATGGTAAAAAATTCGATGGAGACGCTTTTGTCAGGGTCAGCCTGTAATACAGAGACAGGAGCCTCTCCCTCAAAATACAGGTCCGCATACGGAAAGTCGTGGACTAACACCAGGTTGTGCTGCTGACAGAAAGCCACGGCTTTTTGAAAGAACGAGAGGGGGGCGATCGCGGTTGTGGGGTTATGGGGATAACTCAACACCATCATGCGCGACTGCGCCAACACATGGGGTGGAATCTCCTCAAACACTGGCAGAAAGTTGTGCTCTGCCCGGAGTGGCATGGGGTAAATTTGCCCACTGGCAAGATAAACCCCACCCGCATGGGAGGGATAGCCCGGATCTTGTAATAGAGCAAAATCCCCCGGATTGAGCACTGCCAGCGGCAAGTGAGCGGTTCCCTCCTGTGACCCAATCAGGGGCAACACCTCTGTTTCTGGATCAACTGCAACGCCAAATTTCTGGGTGTACCACTGGGCAGCCGCCTGCCGAAACGATCGCGTGCCGTGGAAAAGGAGGTATCCGTGTGTGCTGGAATCAGCTAACGAGTGGGCGATCGCTTCTAACACATGGGGTGGAGTCGGCAGGTCAGATGACCCCAGCGATAAATCGATCACGTCTCGCCCCACCGCTCTCGCTCTTGCCTTGGCGCGATCCATATCGGCAAAGACATTAGCTTGAAGCGGTTCTAATCGGTTTGCAAATTGCATAGATGCCTCATTCAACGAATGCCCACAGCGCAGGGCTTAGTGACACTCCACTACACCGCTGCTAACTGTTGAGCCAACAGTTCTTCGAGCTTTTGTTTGTTAATTGCACCCTCAACGGTTTCAACGGGTTCGCCATCTTTAAACATGACTAACGCCGGAACCCCCTGGACTTTACAACGAGCCACACTTTCGGGGTTGGGGTCAACTTCCATTTTGACAACTTTTAGGCGATCGCCGTAATGGTTGGCTGCCCAGGTAATCGCTGGCGACATTAAACGACAAGGTCCACACCAGGGTGCCCAAAAGTAAACTAAGACGGGCTGTTTTGCATCCAGCACTTCGGTCGAAAACTCGGAATCGGTGAGATCAAAAACAACGCTACTCATGGAAGAAAATCACTCTTGAGATCACAACACTGGAATCAAATCGTTAAACGAAATTAACCCGTTACTTTGAACTTGATATCTCTAGCTTACCTGTCTTGATTGCTCAAACACTCGAAGATCTGGTGTCTTTGTTATTTCGCTTTTCTAGGTGAGCAATAGGGTTCTTCTATTTCCATAGATAGACGCGATCGCGGCTCACTTCCGGCAGACTGGTCAACACCATTTTGTGAATTGTCAAGTTGCATTAATTTGTGTAAACAGCAAAATGCACTTGCTTATGTCGTGTGATGGTGCGATCGCGGTGGTTATCAGAATGCATCTTTGCTATGAGAACAGTTAGTCTAGAATCTCTTACATCAATTTCTCGTCTGGTAAGAGAAGAAATCTTACGGGGGTACGTTCAAGAATCCTGTATTGCCACCAGCAAACTGTTGCTGCAAGTGCTCCACGAACTGGGAATTCAAGCTCGCCCTATTCCCAATACTGTGCTTGTGATGAATCAACCCTATGCAGCCAACGTCAATCGAATTGGGCGATTGCCTCAAGGGAAAGAGCTAGAAACCTGGAGCAAACAAGATAATTCTTATTCAGTCGGGTTAGGGTTTGGTATGGGCAGTCCCGATCGATGGACGGGGCACCTGGGTATTTTGGTTACGATCGCTAACTCCAACCTACTCATTGATGCCTCAGTAGATCAGGTGAATTCTCCAAAACGGTTGCTCGCTATCGAACCACCCGTCATTGCTCCCGTACCGGAGCAATTTGCCACCAGAGAGGCAAGTGTGATGGTCGAGCAGAATCAGTGCCTTTTGATATACACCTCAAAACCGGGGAATGATAGCTTTCGACAAACCCCTGCGTGGATGCATTCCTTCGCTCCCAAAATCATCCTGGAGCGGGCAGGATTGCTCAACCCAGTCCAGGTTTAGAAGAGTAGAGCGGTAAGGGCGTAGAAGAGTGTTGAATCTTTATTCCTCCACTCCTCTACTCCTCCACCTTTTTAGAGGTTGTCTAACTGAGTTTTAAGAGCTTCTAATTCTGCATCTACTGCTGCATCTTTAGGAGCGGTTGTACCAGATGTTGTGCCCGATGAGGCAGGTTGCGCTGCGGGAGTGCCGGGGAGTTGAGCTTGGTTGGCGGAGCCTCCACCCAATAATTGCTGTTTCATCGCTTCGAGTTCAGCATCGACATCGCTACCCGATTCCAAAGCGGCAAATTGGCTCTCCAGATCAGCACCTGCCAACTCAGCAACCGCTTGAGAGCGGGCTTCCATTTGCAGCACTTTTTCTTCCATACGCTCAAAGGCTGCCATCGCACTGCTGGTGCCCATGCTATTTACCGTGCTTTGCAACTGCTCATTTGCCTTGGCTGCACTGGCGCGTGCCTTCAGCATATCCTTCTTGGTTTTAGCTTCAGCAATCTTGCCTTCTAACGCAATCAAATTGCGCTTCAACGTATCAACCGTTGTTGTCTGCTGGTCGAGTTGTGCTTTAAGGGCAGTTGCGGTTTCCAGTTGAACCTTGCGGCGGCTAAGAGCCTCTCGTGCTAAGTTCTCATCTCCTTTTTGGAGAGCGAGTTGTGCTCTTTGCTGCCAGTTGTTGGCTTCCGATTGAGTTTGATTGTATTGCTGTTGGACTCGCTTTTGGCTAGCGATCGCACTTGCCACAGCCTGACGCAACTGAATCAGGTCTTCCTGCATGTCAATCAGAGCTTGCTCCAGGATTTTCTCTGGATCTTCGGCAGAGCTAACAGCAGCGTTGAGGTTAGAGCGAACGACTCGGCTAACACGGTCAAATAGTCCCATGACTCTATCTTTCCTTTTGGGGTGTAAGAGAGGTAGCAGCGATAGACTCTGTAAATAGCCTATCCCTTGATTCAGCGTAGAGGTGAACCGGAATGGCTAATGTCAACAGTCTTAACACATCTCCAGTTTAGTCAGAAAACAAGGATGACGGATGAAGGATAAAGGATGAAAAAAGAAATTATAGCTTTGGTCAGAAAGCTTAGGACGAAGCTAGTGGCCTAACCCCTGTGCTGGAGGGGCTTTCTGACTCGCCTTCGCCCCATCAAATGTAGCTAAGGCTATTGATTTATAGCGAAAGGTAGAGAGGGTGGAGGGGGTTAGAGGAGTAGAGCGGCAGAGGGGTAGGGGCTTCAGGACTGGTGGCGATCGCCGAAACAAAAAAGGATGAAGGAATGCTTTTCAGCCTTTGTCCTTCATCCTTTAGCCTTTAATTTTCCTGACAATACCTTGGTACAACTCTTCGTAAATCAGGGTAGGAATTTAGGTGCAGGGGTGGAACCCCTGGATGGGGACGCAGCCCCCACAGCCCTGGTTTTATTTCCAAACCCTATCCGTGAATAGCAGCACTTAGTCGTATCTCTTCCTAAAGCTGCGGCACGTAGCGGTCTTTCTCAGGAACAGTCGTGTATTCCGCTACAATCTGCCGGAACTCCTCTCCATCAATCGATTCCTTTTCGATTAGCAGGTCAACCAGGCGATCGACAACAACTCGATTTTCACGAACCAGGCGACAAGCCTCGTCGTAACACCGTTCAACGATGGAACGTACCTGAGCATCAATGCGAGCAGCGATCTCTTCGGAGTACTCAGAACGAGTCATCCAGTCACGCCCCAAGAAGACTTCACCTGTTTGGCTCTCCAGCGACAGAGGACCGAGGTCAGACATACCAAATCGAGTTACCATCTGACGCGCCATGGAGGTGACTTGCTGCAAGTCATTGCCTGCACCTGTAGTTACTTCAGCATCACCGAAGATCACATGCTCTGCTGCACGTCCGCCCAACGCTCCCGTAATGCGAGCCATGATTTGCGCACGAGAGATCAAGCCCTGATCTTCGTTAGGGATGAACCAGGTCAACCCCTGAGCCTGCCCACGAGGAATCAGCGTTACCTTTTGAACCGGGTCATGATCCTTCAACAACGTACCGACGATCGCATGTCCCAGTTCGTGGTAAGCGATCAGACGCTTGCTCTTACTGTCTACCAGCGGAGTGCCCTCCATACCGGCAACCACGCGATCGATCGCATCATCGATTTCCAACATGGTGATGGCATCTTTGCGGCGACGAGCCGTGAGAATAGCCGCTTCGTTTAACAGGTTAGCCAGATCCGCTCCAGTGAAACCCGGAGTCCGACGAGCGATCGCCTCTAGCGACACCTCTTGAGCCAACTTTTTGTTGCGGGCGTGAACCTGCAATACTTCCAAGCGACCTTTGATATCGGGAGCGTCTACCGTGACCTGGCGGTCAAAGCGACCCGGACGCAACAAGGCAGAATCGAGTACATCAGGACGGTTGGTTGCTGCGATGATGATGATTCCGGTATTGCCCTCAAAACCATCCATCTCAGTCAGGAGTTGGTTGAGGGTTTGTTCCCGCTCGTCGTTACCACCGCCAATTCCTGCGCCCCGTTGCCGACCAACCGCGTCAATTTCATCGATAAAGATGATGCAGGGAGCATTTTCCTTCGCTTTCTTGAACAGGTCACGAACGCGAGACGCACCTACACCCACAAACATTTCCACGAATTCAGAACCCGAAATGCTGAAGAAAGGAACGCCTGCTTCACCCGCGATCGCCTTGGCAAGTAACGTCTTACCCGTTCCAGGAGGACCGACTAACAACACCCCTTTGGGAATCTTGGCACCTACTGCTGTAAATCGCTCTGGCTTCTTCAAGAAGGTGACTACTTCTTGCAATTCTTCTTTGGCTTCTTCGATGCCTGCGACGTCATCAAACTTCACGCCTGTTTTGGCTTCCATCGAGAATCTTGCCCTCGACTTACCAAAGTTCATCGCCTGACCAGGACCACCGGGCACATTGCTAGAACGGCGGAACAGGAAGAATAAGCCACCAATCAGTAACACTGGGAAGATGAGATTGCCCAACACACCCCAAATGGCTCCATCATTGCGAGGAGGATGGAAATCCAAACTAATTCCCTCTTTGCGTAGACGGGTCACCAGATCGGGCAGATTACCAGGTAAATCGACTCGCAAACGCTGGATTCGATTATCTAGCTCTGGATCAACTGCTTCGACGATGGCAGTGCGTCCACCGTCATATAGATCAACGCTGGTCACACGATGGGCGTCCAGATATTCCCAAAACCGTCCATAGGTCATCCGGGTGCTAGCCGTATTGCGTCCCATGTCCATGGGGGATGAGGAGAATGCGCTTTGCCAGAAGAAAAAGCCAATGACCAGGGCTGGCAATGTCCAGAGCAGGATAACTCTCCAGGAAAATTTCATAACGTCAAATTGCCTCTAGATACAGCAGCAGTTAATAAGCCAGCAAGACACGCTTGCCTTAATTCTTAAACTTTTCACTCATAAACGTCTGGCATCATGTTTGCCAGATGTTCTAATGCTAGCCTTCAATTTATGGAAGTATGTCCACCAAAGACCAGATAGGGAAGTTCCTTTTCTGAGAAAGAATCTTAATCAAATTTAACTTAATTACTGAGATCAGAGCAACTTATTGATAATCAGGGGTTTAGTTTCTGTAACTCCATGACAACGCTACTCTGCAAACACAGAGGCATCAGTGGGCAAAACTCGTATGAATGCGCGGCTATCAGAGCCAAGCCCGCTGATGCGAATGCCGGAAGATGCGGGCTTTGATGAACTGATGCAGGTCGGTTTTGTTCCTATCGCTGCTGTTTTGACCGCCAAAATCCTGATTGGTCACGTCAAGTTAGAAACCTGTATCCGTCAGGGGAACTGTAGGGTAATCATCTAAGACACTCGGTCAAGTCGCAGTATGGAAAAGTCGCGATCGCGATGGGACGTTCCTGGTCTGCATAAGCAAGCTTCCGATTGAGGAATTGCCCCACATGACTCGGTTGATCCGGTAGAATGGCTTGTCATGTTAACAAGTGCAACGTTTTTCATCCCACAGGCAATAAACCGACTGCATGACCAAACTCAACAACGCCTTAACCTTATTTTTTAGCTTGCTTGTCGAGGCAATGCCGTTTTTGTTATTGGGAGTGCTGTTTTCAAGTGTGTTGCTGCTGTTTGTGGATGAGCGCAAGTTAGTTGCACTAGTTCCTAAAAACCCTGCTCTGGCAGCCCTCTCAGGAAGTTTAATTGGTTGTTTGTTTCCAGTTTGTGAGTGTGGCAATGTGCCTGTGGCGCGACGGCTATTGGTGCAGGGTGCTCCGTCTGCGATGGCGATCGGCTTTTTGTTGGCGGCTCCTACGGTCAACCCCATTGTCTTTTGGGCGACCTACACTGCCTTTCGCGACCAACCCGAAATCGTGTTTTTGCGATTGGGTTGTTCACTGTTGATTGCGACGATTATCGGCTGGATCTTTAGTGCTCAGGTTGATCTGCGTCCGTTGATGCAACCAGCGATCGCCCGGATGATGCCTGCGCCGCTCAAGCCTTCCAAGCCTTCTGGATATGTGGGCGATGGACCTGTGCCAGAGTTGCTGCAACCGGGCACCTTTTTGTTGGGGCAGTCGGGTCAACCGCTGCGCTTTGATGGCTTGCTCCAGTCCAGTGCGGTTAGCAGTTCGGTGTTGTCAAAGCCTCTGGCTGTGCGCTTTCAGCTGATGCTGGAAAATATTTTGCAGGAACTGCGAGAACTGGGTGGAGTACTGATAATTGGGGCAGCGATCGCCTCTATTTTGCAGGTCACCATTCCCCGTGAATGGGTGCTGGGCTTAGGGCAAGATCAAATTACATCCATCCTGGCAATGATGTTGCTGGCAACAATTGTGTCGATTTGCTCCACAGTGGATGCCTTTTTTGCCCTATCGTTTGCCTCGATTTTTACGACCGGGTCACTGCTCGCCTTTTTGGTGTTTGGACCCATGATTGACCTGAAAAACATTGCCTTACTCCTCTCGATTTTTAGAGGACGGGCGATCGTGTATCTGTTTGCGATCGCGGGTCAACTCACCTTTGTGTTGGCATTGCTTGTAAATATTTACCTGAGTTGAGGGGTTGCCGCTCATCTCAACTGTTACTGCACCTCTATTTCAGCGTATTAAATCTCTATGGCTACTCGATCACGACGCTCCAAACCATTCCGCTTACAAGATTTGGGTAATGTGTCCTGGCTGTTGTGGCTAGATATCACGGCAATTTTGGCATGGGGAGTGCTGCTGCTGAAATATTGGCTTACCAACAAACTCAACATCTTGTTGCACCCTGACTACATGTGGTTAGCCTACTCCACGGGAGCTTTTTTCCTGGTATTAGCAGGGCTGCGAACCTGGCAGGTGGTTCAACTCAGTCGATCGCACGGCATCAGTGGGTCAACACTACAACACTTCTCGCTGTTACCTCGCCGTTGGAGCGCAGGGATATTGCTCGTGGTGGCATTGTTGGGATTGGTCTTTACGCCAGAACCCTTTGCCAGTGAGACGGCTCTGGCGCGGGGAGTGACCGATACTCTGACGATGACGCGATCGCGCCCGCAGGCATTTCGGGGGGGGACGCAACCGGGAGAGCGATCGCTCATCGAGTGGGTGCGAACCTTGAATGTGTATCCAGAGCCTGACGCTTACAAAGGTCAGGATGTCAACGTTGAGGGATTTGTGATTGCCTCACCTGATCTGCCCAGTGGCTATTTCACGATCGCCCGATTTGTGATTACCTGTTGTGCGGCAGATGTTTATCCTGTGGGGTTGCCTGTCAAGTTGGGTGAAGGGCAAACGTCTTATCCTTCTGATACCTGGTTACGAGTACAGGGCAAGATGACCACTGAAACCCTCAACAATCAACGTCAATTGGTGATTGCTGCTACTCAGCTTGAGCAGATTGAGGAACCGGAGAATCCTTACGATTACTAGAGGTTAGTAGTTAATAGTCAATAGTCAATAGTCAATAGTTAATAGTCAATAGTTAATAGTTAATAGTTAATAGTGGTGAGTACCTGGGGCAGTTGCAGTTAAAAGTTAGGGTAGTGCGAGCATCTTGCTCGTGCCGTGAGCGAGACACTCACACCGGCAATCCTAAAAATAACGTCAGTTCGGTTTAAGAGCCTGGCGAATGAATTCGCGGCTACCAGAGCGAAGTCCGCCGATGCACTGGTGCTGGGCTAGTAGCAAGGAGCCATTGACCACTGACCACCAACCACTAGCCACTAACCATTAACCATTGACCATTGACCACTAACCATTGACCATTGACCACTAACCACTAGCCACCAACCACTAGCCACTAACCATTAACCATTGACCATTGACCACTAACCACTAGCCACCAACCACTAGCCACTAACCATTAACCATTGACCATTGACCACTAACCATTGACCATTGACCACTAACCATTGACCATTGACCATTTAACGATTGCAACCTACAGAACGTGTCAAAGGTGCAACTTAAATCGATAATGAATTCTGTTCTAAGTTGTCACGTTTTATATTGTCATTGTTATTCCAATCCTTTCAGCCGATTGCCGCGATCGCCACTACTCCAAGCGGTGCCAGGGTTCTCGCATCCTTCTGCCAATCCGCAGATGCCGTGTTGTGGGTGCCTGAGGCGATCGCTCCTCAACTTGCCGATCTGCCAACCGATTCGCTGCAAGTCAAGTTTTATTCAGGTTCCCTGCGAGAGCACTTAGCTGCCCTTTGGGGTGAACACCGTAGCTTTGTGTTTAGTCTGGCGACAGGGGCTGTGGTGCGGTTGGTTGCGCCGTTGTTGCAGGACAAAGCCACTGACCCAGCGGTGGTCGTGGTGGATGCTGAGCATGCGATTAGTTTGTGCGGTGGGCATCAAGCTGGAGCCGATCGCTTGACGAGGGCGATCGCCCTGCATTTGGGGATAGCTCCTGTGTTAACAGGGGGTTCCCATGAACTGGGTCTATCGGGAATCGATGTCTTGGGAGTGCCCTTTGGATGGCAACAGGGCAACGGGGATTGGACGGGGGTTAGTGCGGCGATCGCCCGACGAGAGCCTGTTCAGGTGATTCAGGAGGCAGGCTCAACGCTATGGCAAGCTCATTTGCCCGCTGATCACCCTTTTCAGTTTGGCTTTCCAGAGTTCAATGCCACGGTCAAAGAAGTGTTAACAGAGCCAAAAGCCCGTGTGTGGATTAGTGCCATCCAGCGGCGATTTGCTCCGGAGTCCAATATGCCACGAGTGCAGTGGCACCCCCGTGTGTTGTGGATCGGTGTTGGATGTGAGCGGGGAACGTCTCAAACAGTGATTGATACGGCAATTCGACAAGTTTTACAAAGCAACCATCTGGCAGAAGGGGCGATCGCTGGGGTAGCAACCATTGACCTCAAAGCGGATGAAGTGGGTCTGGTGGCGTGGTGTCGCGATCGCCAGGTTCCCCTCAAATGCTACTCAGCAGAGGCACTGCGGGAGGTCAAAGTGCCGAATCCATCCGCTGTGGTTGAAGCAGAGGTTGGCACCCCCAGCGTTGCTGAAGCGGCAGCTTTGTTAGCGGCTCAAGCCTTGAGTGAGGATGATGTCATGTTGCGAGTACCGAAAAAGGTGGCTCGCCTGGAGGGAGAACCGGGAGCCGTCACCGTGGCGATCGCTCAGGCTGAGCAGGAATTCATTGGTCACTCCGGCAAGCTGTGGCTGATTGGCACTGGCCCCGGACAACTGGATCAAATGACTCCAGCGGCTCAAACGGCTGTTTCTCAAGCTGATGCGGTGATTGGCTATGGTTTGTACATTGATCTGATTCGTCCGCTGCTCCGCCCTGGGCAAATCATCGAAGCTCTGCCTATCACTCAAGAACGGCAACGGGCACAACGGGCGATCGCACTGGCGCAATGGGGACTCACGGTTGCGGTTGTGTCATCGGGTGACTCCGGGATCTATGGCATGGCAGGGCTGGTTCTCGAAGAATTGCAGGCCAAGGGTTGGGATGGTCAAACCCCTGAAATTCAGGTATTTCCAGGAATCACGGCTCTGCAAGCGGCTGCTTCTCGTGTAGGTACGCCCTTAATGCATGACTTCTGTGCGATTAGCCTGAGTGATTTGTTGACTCCCTGGGATGTCATTGAAAAACGGCTCACAGCCGCTGCTGCCGCTGATTTCGTTACAGCCCTCTACAACCCACGGTCACAAACCCGCACCCAACAAATCGCGATCGCGCAACAGATCTTCCTGCAACACCGCGATCCCCAGACGCCTGTGGCGATCGTCCGGTCGGCATACCGCCCTGATGAACAGATTCAGCTTACGACGTTAGAGAAGCTACTGGATACACCGATCGATATGCTGACGACCGTCCTGATTGGCAATCAGAGTACCCGTGCCCATGCCAACTGGATGATTACACCGAGGGGGTATTTGGGGAAGAGAGAAGAGTGAAAAAAGAAGAAAGAAGAGGCATAAAAGGATGAATGATTAAGGATAAGAGAGGGGGGAGTAAGAGGGGAAAATAACTGGAGCGATGGCACTCAGGAATTACATTTCTAATCAAAATGAGGGTATGTCCTGACTGCCTGACAAATCTTTGATGCTTGGCGATTGAAAGCGCAGACTTCGGCGTGAGCTCAGTCGAACGCTATAAGAGCAAAACCCACCGACGCGGGTTACAGAAAACCTGGATGCATCCAGTCCACGCTGGTGGACTTCGATCGGATAGGCGCGAATTCCATTCGCCAGCCACAGCAGGGAATATCAAGGGTTTCAGAACTTTTGTCAGTCAATCAGGTGTATGTCCAGAATTTTTGGGGGTATGTCAATTGATGTCAATTAAAGTGTGTCTATCACCCTTTCCATCCGTCCGCGACTAAAGTGCGGGCTAACTGGCAAAGTCCATCGAAATGGACTAAAACTCTCTTCTTTCACTCCCCTACTCCCCACGCATATTCCCTTTCATTCTTCTTTTTTCTCCTCTTCTTTATTTCTCTTCACCTCATTGGGTGACGCGAAAGTGAGTCAGATGGAGGAAGGTAGGCAATTGTAGTCTGTCCTACCGTAAGAGTAATTGATTGGAAATATACCGAAGCGTCTAGAGCGTGCTGCTGGTAGTGCCAATCCAATCAGGAACCGTTTGATACTGGGAAATATGTTTTGTGGCACTAGCGAGGGAAACGGATATGGTGTGGCAAAAGGCTAATCTTGGAATTCAATATTGCCTGAGCCGATTTGAACAGTTAAAGCCCCCTTTTGAATCAGCAGATTACCGAGCGTGGAAACTTCGATTTTTGCGCGATCGCCTCAAGTTGTGTTTGTGGCTTGCGTTCATTTGTCTGTTAACTTTTATTGTTCGAGATATTTACGATGCCGTCTATCCCATGCAAGAGATGGCGGATTTGCCCCAGGAATTCAAACGCTTGTTTCCACTGGTCAATGGGGTAATGGCGGTGTCGTTGCTAAGCTGCTTGGTGTTGCTTAGAACTCGATGGGGTAAGCGTCATCCCAATGTCATCTTCTTGAGCTTGTCATGGTCGATTACTCTCGTGCCTCAGATCATCATGACCCTGTGGGGCTATCCCTGTCCTGAGGTCTTGAGTTGGTCACTCGTTTTTTTGACCCAAGCAACGTTGATCCCGGTGCGGTGGTGGTTGCATCTGGTGTCACAAGTGGGAGCGATCGCCTACTACCTCACTGTGTATCCTTTGTTGGGTCTTACCACAACTGTTGAAGGCGACCCGATCTATAGTTCATCAATATTTTTATACCTATTCTGGTTCTGCTTAATTTGTGATTTAGCGGTTTTTCTGTATGAGCGGTTGCAACGGACTGAGTTTGAGTCTCAACGGGAGTTGCAGGTGTTTCTCAATACGGTGACCCACGATTTGAGAACGCCTGTGATGGGAGCATCTATGGTCTTGCAAAGCTTGCTCAAAACACCTGATGAGCGAATCACAGTCAATCGTTACATGCTGGAACGGATGTTGCAGGGCAGCGATCGCCAGATGAGTTTGTTGAACTCCCTGTTAGAAGCTCACTCCTGTGAGGTACACAGCTTTTTGCTACAACGTGAAGCCGTTCAGCTCAATCAGTTGCTACAGAATACCCTGGCTGAAATGGAACCCCTGCTCACGAAGAATGAAGTGACCCTGACAAACAAAATTCGAGACGATTTGCCAGCGATTCAGGTTGACCCGGTACAAATTGCGCGAGTCTTCAATAATTTGATCTCCAACGCCATTAAGCACAACCCTCCAGGCATTCAACTCACCCTCGATGCCAGAGTAGACGGCAAGTCCCTTCGCTGTTCAGTCCAGGACAACGGTGTTGGCATGACCTTTCAGCAATCGCGTCAGTTATTTGACCTCTACGTCAAAGGTCGTCGCGCCCGCTATTTACCTGGTTTGGGTTTGGGGCTGCACCTTTGCAAGCAGATCATCACCGCTCATGGTGGGCGAATTGGGGTTACGAGTGCGCCCAATGCCGGAGCAAATTTCTGGTTTACTTTGCCATTAGTCTCTAAGAGTAGCGATCGCCTTCTCATTAACCAAAATAGCTCGGCGCATTTCCCACCTTCCATTTGATGTTGCACCCGATACTGGTTTTTTGATCCGGAGAAAGCGGTTGATCTGCCAGAACTGCATCGATCACCTCTCGCAGGTCTTGCCCGCGACAGACTCATGGTTGCTGAGGCGACTGCTGTCCAATTGCCCGCGATACGCTAAGCGGCGATCGCCATCCAACACAAAGAAATCAGGGGTGCAGGCGACGGTATACGCTTTAGCCACAGTTTGGCTCTCGTCATACCCAACCGATTGACTGGCATAGTCCTACCCCAGTTTTGCCAATTGGTCTTGAACCTGTTTAGCGAACGGACAGTGGCGACAGATGAGCATGACTAACAATGCCTTTTTGCCAGCAAAGGTCGCCCGTGAGATCGCTCCACCCGACACTACATCGGGTAGTTGAAGTGGACTGAAAACCTCTCCTAGTTTGCTTTAGCAGACTTCACCCATTAACCCGCACTTTAGTCGCGGGCGAGGTTGAGCGAAAGCAAAGCCCATCTTGACACAAGATTCAGGACACACCCTTTGCAACCTGAAATAGCTCTATTCCTATCCTTTATCGGTTATCCTTTCCTTTTCATCCTTTCGTCTAAAACAACTCACACTGCCCATGATGGCGCAGCAGGTGATCGCACAGTACGAGTGCCACCATCGATTCCACCATCGGGACAGCCCGTGGTAGAACGCAGGGATCATGTCGCCCTTTGGCTGCCAGAACGGTTTCTTCCCCTTCTTTGGTGACGGTGCGTTGCTCCTTACGAATCGTAGCCGTGGGTTTGAAGGCTACCCGCAAAATAATGTTCTCACCGTTAGAAATGCCGCCCTGAATCCCGCCAGAACGGTTGGTCACAGTGCGGATCTCACCCTGCTCATCAATGTAAAACTCATCGTTGTGCTCAATTCCGGTCATTAGCGTTCCGGCAAAACCAGAGCCAATCTCAAAGCCTTTGCTCGCCGGAAGAGACATCACTCCTTTCGCCAGATCTGCCTCTAACTTGTCAAACACGGGTTCACCCAAACCTTTTGGAACCGATCGCGCAACACATTCCACCACACCTCCGACCGAATCGCCCGATCGCCCAATTTGTTCAATTAGCTCAATCATGCGATCGGCACACTCCGCATCGGGGCAGCGCACAATATTGCTCTCAACCTGCTCCAGAGTGACGATGTTGGGGTCAACGACGCCTTCTAAATCTTTGATGCGCTTAACATAGCCGATAATCTCAACACCTGCGACCTGCTTGAGAATCTTTTTGGCGATCGCCCCTGCTGCAACTCGTCCAATCGTCTCCCGTGCCGAGGAACGCCCGCCCCCCTGCCAGTTGCGAATGCCATACTTGGCATCGTAAGTCGCATCTGCGTGAGAGGGGCGATATTTTTGTGCCATCTCGTCGTAGTCCTGCGATCGCGCATCCTTATTGCGAACCAGAAGGGCGATCGGCGTTCCCAACGTTTTGCCCTCAAAGATACCAGAGAGAATCTCGCACTTGTCTTCTTCTTTGCGGGGGGTGGTGATTTTGCTCTGCCCCGGACGACGGCGATCAAGTTCAAACTGAATCTCGTCAAGAGAAATCTCTAATCGCGGTGGGCAGCCGTCAATCACAACACCCACCCCACCGCCGTGGGATTCACCAAAGGTGGTTACTCGAAATAAATGCCCAAATGTACTACCCATGCGCTTTGTTCTGCTACGTCGCTGTTGATCTATTATCGGGGGCGATTACCCCTTTGGGAAACAGCGAAGCAGAGGAAACAATCGTGTCCTCCCACTTCCTCATCCTCCATAGAAAGGTTGGCAAATCGAAGTAAATAAGGTGTGGGCTAAACAGTTAGAAGGACAAACAGTAGTGGAGTTACAGGCTGATGAACCTTTTACAACTGAACGATTGTTGATTGGAAATTTTGACTCCGCCTTATTAGTAATTAAGACCGCAATTAAACAAGTTAATTTAGGAAAGCAGAGATGGGTTTCTCCCAGGGTCGTTATTCATCACATTAGCCTATATTGAAGGAGGGTTAAGCCCTGTTGAAAAACGACTTTTTTATGAACTTGCCGCTTCAGCTAACTCTTTCGATGTAAGGGTTTGGGAAGGAAGTGAACTTTCAAACATGCAGGTTGTGGAGTTGTTTCGATCCAGGGCTTCCTAACACCTCTGTGCTAGAGACCAGTAAGCATGGTCTAGCAATCACGCTGCATACAGAACGAATAAGCGGCGTTGCTGAAATGACAAATGATACGTAAATTCCCAACGTGAGCGAGACGCTCACTCTATCGGGATCATCACAAGGGAGTGCGAGCATCTTGCTCGCGATTTCATATCCTCAATCAGCAACGCCCGAATAAGCTATCGTGAGATCGCACAAGTATCTGCGTCCGGTGAGCGTTATTCAGCGTCAGCAAAAATCGTTTGAAGTGAAAGCTCAAATCCAGGGAGTACTGATTCTCCAGACAGAGTATTGGGAAATTGCGCGATCGCCTCTACTGCCTGGTTGGGTCGGTAAATCTCGACTGTTTTAGTTTTGGGGTCAATCAACCAACCTAAACGACAGCCATTGTCGAGATATTCTTGCATTTTGGCGCGAGTCTCATCAATATCATCGGTTTCAGAGAGTAGCTCCAGAACGAAATCTGGGCAGAGCGGCGCAAATCCTCTACGTTGTTCAGGTGTGAGCGCATTCCAGCGTTCTTGTTTGACCCAGGAGACATCAAGCGATCGCGTTGCTCCATTGGGTAAGCGGAACCCAGTAGAGGAGTCAAAGACCTTACCAAGCTGAGTCTGACGGTTCCAAATACCGAAATCGGTTGTCAGTTCGGCATTTCGATTGCCGCCTTCGCTTCCAGTCGGTGACATAACGATTAACTTTCCTTGGGCAGTACGTTCCATCCGTAGATCAGGATTTGCCGCAACAAATTGACGGAATTGTTCCTCCGTCACTGTTAGACCGTGGGGCACTTTGACCGATAGGGAACTGCTCACCATACGCTGAAGCCCTCTGCATCAAGCGATCGATATTTAATTGTGGACAATTTTGCACGGATTACGCCATCACCATGCCGCCATCAATATTGATGACTTGCCCCGTGATGTAAGCGGCAGCAGGGTCAGCGGCTAAAAAGCGAATCAACCCAGCCACTTCTTCAGCTTGCCCATAGCGACCCAACGGAATCATTTTGAGGATTTCGTCACCAACTTTGAGGTCATGGGTCATATCGGTGGCAATGAAACCGGGGGCGACCGCATTCACCGTGATGCCTCGGCTTGACAGTTCCTTCGCAGTGGTTTTGGTCAGCCCCAGCACTCCGGCTTTAGCCGCTGCATAGTTTGCCTGACCGGGGTTGCCCATTAGCCCCACAACCGAGGTGATATTGACAATCCGTCCAGACTTTTGCTTCAGCATAATTTTGCTAGCCGAGCGAGTGCAGAGGAATACGCCAGTCAGGTTAAGGTTAATCACCGATTGCCAATCCTCATCCTTCATGCGCAGTAACAGCGTGTCGCGGGTGATGCCAGCATTGTTCACAAGAATATCGACTCGTCCCCATTTCTGCATCACAGCGGCAAACAAGCCGTCTACCTGTTCCCCTTGAGACACATCGGCTTTAAGAGCGATCGCCTGTCCGCCCTGTCCTGTAATTTCGCTCACAACCTCATCGGCAGCAGTGCTGGAGCTAGCGTAGTTAACCACGACATTAGCTCCTTCAGCGGCGAGAGCCAGAGCCGTAGCTCGACCAATACCGCGTGATGCGCCTGTTACCAGCGCGACTTGTCCAGTTAACCTCTGAGATGCTGTCATACCTTAATATCCTTGGGCGATCGCTAGATAATATTAAGCCATTTGTGGCACCCCAGTTGAACCGAAAAATTTGCACTAGGATCGAGCTACAGTCCTTTAACCCTCTAGTGCTATGGCAGTCAAAAAAGAGTACGGCAGCTTTCAAGAAATGATTGCAGAATCGGATATGCCTCTGCTGATTGACTTTTATGCTCCCTGGTGTGGACCCTGCCAACTGATGGCAAAGATTTTGGAGCAAGTGAATGCCCAACTGAAGGATAGACTCCGGGTCGTGAAGATTAACACGGATAACTATCCCGACCTGGCGACTCAGTATCAGGTGTACGCCCTACCGACGTTGGTTTTGTTTAAGCAGGGTCAACCCGTCGATCGCATTGAAGGGGTACTGCAAGCTGACCAATTGATTCAACACTTGCAGGCGTTGGTTTAGGCTTGTGGGGGTGGATGGTGGGCGATCGCAAATTGATTTAGCTCTGAGTGTAGTAAAGCCTATCCTTAGGGAACTTTAATAGAAGCCTCGTCAAAATTTAACCCAAGGAATATAGGCAGAGCGATAGAATTACCTTTATGATTCTGTAGCTTATGCTACGGTTTGGGTTGTTCTAGATTCACACTCAGCTTAAATCTTTCAACTTAAATCTCTATCTACCCGATCTCCGACAATGCAAACGAATTCAAGACAGAGCCAACAAAACACCTCCTCAGATAACACCACGCCCATCAACAACGACAATTTCAACTTTGATATGTGGGCAAAAGAAGTTAAACGACAGATGATTGCATCCCTGAAAAAGCGGGATTACGAAGATTAGAGTGGCTACGCTATTCTGATAGCTAACCCAGTCAATCTTTGTGCTATGGTTAGCTTCCCTTCACACGGCCAACAAACTCAACCACTCCTCTCAACGGGAATGCTGCGCTGCGTCCACCACATTGCGTTGAATGTGAAAGACCTGCAAGCATCCCGTTATTTTTATGGAACTGTTTTGGGATTGAGAGAGTTACAAGGTGATGAAGTACCAGAGACGCTTAAAGCCTTGTTTGAGGCAGGCGAAGCAGCCAACTTTGTGACTCCTGACGGAACGGTGATTGATCTATTTTGGAAGCCCGACTTAGAGCCGCCTCATCCCGATCCGGAGCAAAGTTTTACCCGGATGAGTCATCTGGCATTTGATATTGAGCCGCACCTATTTGATCAAGCTGTTGAGGTGATTCGGGCGAATCAGATTCCGCTCGATCACGGACCTGTGAGTCGTCCGACAGGTCGAGGAATTTACTTCTACGACCCAGACGGCTTACTAGTTGAGATTCGCTGTGACCCATAGCTGTGACCCCCAACAAACAGCAATTGAGGGGGACGCGATTAATCGCGTCCCCGGATCTAAGTCAGACCCTTTACATAGCTAGTAATCTTTAGGAGGAATGCGATTAATCGCGTCTCTCCTAAAACCCATTTTTCTACATCGCCAGCAGATCATCTAGGGCATCAAGGGCTTCGCACCCATTCTGTGTCCACTGTTGGGCTGTGGTTTGGACGTGCTGGACAATCGCCCCAGTACCGGGAAAACGAGAGGGATTCTCGTCAAAGCGATCGCGCCCATGCAGGTACTCATCGGAATAGCGGCGAAACACGGCTTCCACAGCGGCACGGGCATTCTTTAAGCCCCACTCAGCGGCGATTTGCTCGGCTTTTTCGATTACATCCTGGCTGAGCCTTACTTTGTTGTCATACATAGCTGTACATCCGTCGAAAGAAGAAACAAACCACGCACGTTGGCGAATTGAGGATCACCCATCACCGCAAATAGCTTGCGACCTGCTAACCGTTCAGAGATCAGGTGAGTGCTGCCCCCTGTCACCAAGAATCGGGTCACTCGTGCCATGTAGGGGGTGTATTGTGCTTTTACCGTTTGGAAGATGCCTTTGAACCAGGGTTCGAGGTGCTCATCCAACCAGCCACTCCAGGAAATCCCTGTGTCAGCGTAGGTATGCTCCACCCGGAAGCCATCCATCACCAGACTGGGGTCAGCGGTGGTTCCCAAAGCATTGGTGAGGCGTTTGTCAAAGCTGATGGAAGTGGCTAATTCGTAAGCACCGCCCCGATCCATCACGTTTTCATCAATCACTTCGCCTTCTGCATCGACTAAGCGAGTTAGCCAGGTGCCACCACCGATATCAATGACAATCGTGTAGCCACCATCGGGAATCAGTCCCATCTGTTTGGCATAACGGTAGGCACCCATGCCTTCTCGCTCGACCTCAACCCGTTCGACCATGACGCGATAATCGATGTCATTGCGTTTGAATTCGTGCATTCCCAACAGTTGCTTGCGGATTGCTTCGTCGTTTTTGTTGGGTTCTGGGGTGCTGGCGTAGAGGTGCATGGCAAACTCGGTCGAGCCATTCCAGGGTTCTAGGCAAGCGTAGAGGTGTAAGCGAGACAACTCCACTTTATTTTCAATAACCGTTTGTTGTTGGCGTCTGTATTTATAAGCCTGAGCACCAAAGTGATAGCGAGTGCCGTCGGGTAGCTCAATTAAGGGAGATGCATCGGTGTAGCGAACGGGATCGCGTCCTTGAGGTAGTTGATAGCGCACCGAGCGAATTGCTTTAGGATGCCCTGTGCCATCGTAAAACTTGAGGTCGTAGTTGCCTGCATCCAGGGCTAACACGCGAGTTGTCGCTGAACTAATGCTAGAGTCTTTACTAGGTCTTCGTTGTCTGGTAGCTGTAGTCATATCGCTCCCTTTGGATACGTTTGTACAAGTTTGTCCCCACTAGTACCCTTGTACTATAACATCCAAATTCTGTCTAGAGAAGAGGTGCGAAAACATTTTGATTTGTTACGAAAACTGACGCTGTGTTGCAACTCTTAACACGCTGACGTATTCCTACGCTCTAGAGATTGGTAGACTTGATGACGAAGAAGACGGTGCGATCGCCTTTGCACAAGTAGCAATGCAACTGTGCTGGCAACGCCAATTTAACAGCAGACGTAGAAACGCATAAGAACTGCAATGGTAGATTCCCTCAAAAAGCCTAATTTTGAAGAAATGCAACCGGGAGTTAAAGTCCCGGCGAAAGAAACAATTCTGACTCCCCGTTTCTACACAACGGATTTCGACGAGATGGCGCAAATGGACATCTCGGTGAATGAAGATGAACTGCGGGCGATTTTAGAAGAGTTTCGCGCCGACTATAACCGTCATCACTTCGTTCGAGATGACGAGTTCCAACAATCCTGGGATCACATCGATGGTGAAACTCGACGCCTCTTTGTTGAATTTTTAGAGCGTTCTTGTACAGCAGAGTTCTCTGGATTTCTGCTTTACAAGGAGTTGGGTCGTCGTCTCAAAGACAAAAGCCCTTTGCTGGCAGAGTGCTTTAACCTCATGTCGCGCGATGAAGCTCGTCATGCAGGCTTCCTAAACAAAGCTCTGTCCGATTTCAACTTGTCTTTGGACTTGGGCTTCTTAACCAAGAGCCGCAGCTACACCTTCTTCAAGCCGAAGTTTATTTTCTACGCGACTTATCTTTCTGAGAAGATTGGGTACTGGCGTTACATCACCATCTATCGCCACCTCGAATCTCACCCCGAAAATCGCGTCTACCCTATCTTCCGGTTCTTTGAGAACTGGTGTCAGGACGAAAACCGCCATGGTGACTTCTTCGATGCCATCATGCAGGCGCAGCCTCAGTTTTTGAATGACTGGAAAGCGAAGCTGTGGAGTCGCTTCTTCCTGTTGTCGGTGTTTGCCACAATGTATCTGAACGACTTGCAGCGATCGGGCTTCTATGCGTCGTTGGGTCTAGATGCGCGGGAGTACGACATCCACGTGATTCGTAAGACCAACGAAACGTCAGCGAAGGTCTTCCCGGTGATTCTCAATGTCGATCACCCTGACTTCTTCAGATTGTTGGATCGCTCGGCAGAGGCTAACCAAAAACTGGCGGCGATTTCTGAGTCTAAAGCACCTAAATTCGTTCAGTTCTTCCAGAAGTTGCCCTCAATTGCGTCGATCGGTGCTAATCTGGTTCGGCTTTACTTCATGAAGCCAATCGAAGCTGCCACGACTCAAGGCAAAGCTCGTTAATATACCTATCCACCCCTCAGGTGTGGCGGTTCTGTGTATGGCAGAGCCGCTTTTTTGTGTGGTCAGTGGTTGATGGTCAATGGTTAATGGTCAGTGGTTAATGGTCAATGGTTAATGGTCAATGGTTAATGGTCAGTGGTTAATGGTTAATGGTTAATGGTTAATGGTTAATGGTCAGTGGTCAGTGGTTAATGGTCAATGGTCAATGGTTAATGGTCAATGGTCAATGGTTAATGATCAATGGTTAATGGTCAGTGGTCAGTGGCTGGATGAGTTAATGCATAGAGCCGTGATATTTGGGCAGTTGCTATTGAGCAAGTCACAAAACATATTTGTCGAATGCTACGTCCTTGTGAGCGTAGGTTATATGTTGTGGTAGAGAGGCGTGAAGAATGCGGGATTGGAGATTGAAAGTGCCCATGATAAAGCTTGAGACTCGATCTGCGACTTCTTTAAAAAATCGCAGATCTGGGTTAGTGGGTTTTGGTGTAGCAGCATTTGGGTTAAGCTTTGGGGCGATCGCCAATGCCACTCCAGTTCCAGAGCTAGAAGCGGTGGGTGTTTCAGACTCTGCGACTGACCTGGCTCAGGCTGCTCCCAATCCCTCCCCTGCTCCGACAGTTGAACCCCTCGATATTGCGCCAGAGGTGATCGAAGATAGCCCAGTGCTGCAACGCTGGCTAGAGGAAGTGCCCGATGTGCGATCGCAAATGCGTCACGATCCTGCCTTTCGCACACGAGTCCGATTGGGCTATACCGAGTTGCCTTCTACAGAACCGGATGGCGGAGTCTATGTTGGGGTTGAAGATGTGTTTTTGGGGCGTACAGGTTTAACCGTTAGTGGTGAGTATCAACGAGCTTTGGAGGGCGATCGCCAATCCTATGGAGGTGACTTGCGGTATTACGTGCGACCTCTGGGCAGTTCGATTAATGTTGCTCCTCTGGTAGGCTATCGCCATCTAGAAACCGATGAGTATACGACTGAAGGGGTTAATGTTGGGTTGCGGTTGATGCTGGCACTCTCTCGGACTGGAGCCGCAGATGTCTCTTTGAGTCAAAGCTGGGTTGATCCAGGGGGTGAGAGTGAAGTTGGGTTAACGACTCTTTCGTTTGGCTATGCCGTCACGCGCAATCTGCGAGTTTCGACCGATATTCAGCGGCAAAACGCCGCAGAGGACAAAGATAGCCGTTTTGGGATTGGTTTGGAATGGATGTTTTAATGCAGGACAGGGGCGAAGCATTTGGTAAATAGGTTTTGCAACACCACTACAAATATGTTTCCGAATGCTTTAGCCCTACACAAAAAAGCAAAAAAAATTGCCTGACCCTATAAGCCCCCAAGGTCAGGCAACCGTACCTGTAAAAACGCTTTCCTAATCAAAGAACTAAACGACTTAATTGCCCCCTAGTCGTCAGTTCATTTGAATGCGTTCTCCAGAAGTGATCTCATTGTCATCTGTCAGAGGGCTTAGAAGCCTGACGAAATCTACTGAATTTCAAGCTTTCTCACATTAAAGATTGGAAGAAAAAGTCAGTAAATTTACTTTTGCAAAAAGGACAAAAGAAGAAAGAAAAAAGAAGATGGAATGAGGAAAACCAGAGAGGGAAGAGAGAAGAGAGAAAAAAGAATAAAGAAGAGAGAAAAGACCCGCTTCTCGCTTTTCAGTCCTCAGTCTTCCTTTTCCCCGGCTTACTCCTCATAGGCATCCATCGGTAGGCAAGAGCACACCAGATTGCGATCGCCATAGGCATTGTCAATCCGTCCGACGCTTGCCCAGAACTTGTTCTCGCGTGTCCATTGGGTGGGATAGGCGGCGTGATGACGTGAGTAGGGATGATCCCACTCATCAGCCATGAGGTTAGCTGCTGTATGGGGTGCGTTCTTGAGCAGGTTATCCTGGCGATCGACCTTGCCCTCCTCAATTTCCCGAATTTCGTTGCGAATCGCAATCATGGCATCACAGAAGCGATCGAGTTCCTGTCTCGATTCGCTTTCGGTAGGTTCCACCATCACGGTTCCGGCAACGGGCCAAGATACGGTCGGGGGATGGAAGCCGTAGTCAATCAATCGCTTGGCGATGTCATCGACCTCAATGCCAACGGACTTTTTAAACTGCCGCAGGTCGAGGATACATTCATGCGCCACCAAACCATTTTTGCCCTTGTAGAGGATGGGGTAGTGTTCCTCCAGGCGTTTGGCGATGTAGTTGGCGTTGAGAATGGCAACCTGCGTGGCTCTGGTCAAGCCCTCGGTACCCATCAGCGCGATGTACATCCAGGAGATTGGGAGGATACAACCGCTACCCCAGGGAGCCGAGGAAACCGCCCCAATGCGGGAGGTTTGGGGAGTCGCTCCGTCCAGGTTAACGACGACGTGACCGGGGAGGAACGGCACGAGGTGCGCTGCAACGCCGATGGGGCCCATGCCAGGACCACCGCCCCCATGAGGAATGCAGAAGGTTTTGTGGAGGTTGAGGTGACAGACATCCGCACCAAAATCTCCGGGACGGCACAAGCCGACTTGAGCGTTAAGGTTTGCTCCATCCATGTAGACTTGCCCACCGTGTTCGTGGACGATCGCACAAATTTCTTGAATGGCTTCTTCAAACACCCCATGCGTGGAGGGATAAGTCACCATCAAAGCCGAGAGGCGATCGCTGTGTTTCTCAGCTTTGGCTTTGAGGTCAGCGACATCGATATTGCCTTCGTCATCACAAGCAACCGCGACGACTTTCATCCCCGCCATTACCGCACTGGCGGGATTCGTACCATGAGCCGATTGGGGAATCAGGCAGACATTCCGGTGTCCTTCGCCCCGCTGTTCGTGATAGCGACGAATCACTAACAACCCGGTGTACTCACCCTGAGAGCCTGCATTAGGTTGGAGCGAAATAGCCGCAAATCCGGTAATCTCTGCCAGCCAAGCCTCTAACTGCTGGAACAGAATCTGGTAGCCCTGCGCTTGCTCCAGCGGAGCAAAGGGGTGAATTTGGGTGAATTCTGCCCAGGTAACCGGCACCATCTCCGAGGTGGCGTTGAGCTTCATCGTGCAGGAACCCAGCGGAATCATTGCCGTTGTCAGGGAGAGATCCTTCGCCTGCAAGCGATGAATATATCGCAGCAACTCCGTTTCTGACTGGTAGGTGTTGAATACTGGATGGGTGAGATAGGGAGTTGTGCGCGTCAGGGATGCAGGCAGCTTCTCGGATGCAGTGGCTAAATCATCCAGGGTAAAGGGCAAGCGAGAGGTCGCTGAGCCACCGTTGGTGTAGCCACCGACGAACAGGTTGAGCAGATCGAGCACATCTTGAGGGCGAGTGGTTTCATCTAGTGAGATGCCGATCGCACTTGTACCCAGAGGACGCAGGTTAATTTGCTGCGCGATCGCTCGGTTCAAAATCTCCGTCTGGCGATCGCCCACATCAACCCGCAGTGTGTCGAAGTAAGCATCTGTTCCCAGCGTGTAGCCCAAGCGTTGCAAGCCTTCTGCCAACAGCGTGGTCAACTGATGAATGCGGGTAGCAATGCGCTTTAAGCCTGTGGGTCCATGGTAGACAGCATACATCCCTGCCATCACCGCTAACAGAACTTGAGCGGTACAGATGTTGCTCGTGGCAGTTTCGCGGCGGATATGTTGTTCGCGGGTTTGCAATGCTAAGCGCAGAGCGGGATGCCCTGCCGTGTCTTTGGAGACGCCGACCAACCGTCCGGGAATTTGTCGTTTGTAGTCCAACTTGGTGGCAAAGTAAGCGGCATGAGGTCCACCGTAGCCAAGCGGTACGCCAAAGCGTTGCGTGTTGCCCACGACGATATCTGCGCCAAACTCACCGGGAGGGGTGAGCAGGGTCAGACTGAGCAGATCGGCAGCAACGGTGACGAGTGCCCCAGCAGCATGGGCGCGATCGATGAAGGCTTTGTAGTCATAAATTGCCCCATCGGTGGCAGGGTATTGCAGCAGTGCGCCAAAGATGGGTTGGTCAAATTCGGTAGTGCGATGGTCGCCGATGATGACTTGAATGCCTAGCGGTTCGGCACGGGTTTGGATCACATCGATCGTCTGAGGGTGGCAGGCATCGGATACCCAAAACGCGGTCGCTTTGCCCTTGTGTAAGCCAAAGCTCATGGTCATGGCTTCAGCAGCGGCAGTGCCTTCATCTAACAGGGAGGCGTTGGCGATCTCCATCCCGGTCAGGTCGATCACCATCGTCTGAAAGTTGAGTAACGCTTCTAACCGTCCCTGAGAAATTTCGGGTTGGTAAGGCGTGTATTGGGTATACCAACCGGGGTTCTCCAGAATGTTGCGCTGAATCACAGGAGGCGTGATGCAGTTGGCGTAGCCCATGCCGATGAAAGAACGGAAGATCTGGTTTTTGGAGGCGATCGCCTTCAACTCCATTAAGCTCTCGTATTCGCTCTGCCCTTTCCCAAGTTGTAGAGGCTGCTTGACGCGAATCGCTTGAGGAACTGCCTTATCAATCAAATCATCCAGGTTAGTCAAACCCAACACATTCAACATCTGTTGAATATCACCCTCGCTGGGTCCGATGTGACGACGTTGAAAATCGTCTTGAGGGGCAAGGTCGCTGGCAACAGACGATGTGGGCGATCGCCGAGCCACGAGCGGAGTTTGAGTGGATGCAGTACTAACCGTTGATTCAGCAACAGTTGAGCCTTGAGCACCACCGTGATAATCAGACGAATGGTGTGGGTAAGCAGAGAGATCTGATGACATAGCAAGTTCTATAACGGAACGTTAAACCAAAAAAGAGAAGCGTACTCGTTCTGACTATTTTGCAATATTTTGCAACAAATGGTCAGTAGCCCTTTAGACAGGCTCGCTTCTCTTTAAGGGGATGAGGTGATGGGATAGAGGAGTGATGGGGTAATGGAGGGATAGAGTACTCCCTTACTCTCCTTACAGAGGATTAATCGCGCCTCTCCCTTCCTTACTCTCCTTCGACTTGAGCACGATATTCGTCTGCTGAGAGTGCGTCTTCCAAATCACCAGGGTCATTGACTCTAACTCGTAACAGCCATCCTTCACCGTAGGGGTCTTCTGCCAGTTGTTCAGGGTTATCTAAAATCGGTTCATTACGCTCGACCACCGTTCCCGTGATAGGGGAATTCAAATCTTCAACGGCTTTAACCGACTCAACCGTGCCAAACTTTTCACCTTTCTCAACAGCATCTCCCACCTCTGGTAGCTCCAGAAATACGATGTCGCCTAATTGATCAACTGCAAAAGCACTGATACCGACAGTGGCGATTTCGCCTTCTAATCGGGCATATTCATGAGAATCCAAATATTTCAAATCATCCGGGTAGTCAAAAGCCATAGGAGTCCTCGTTGGGGCAATATGCGTGGCAATGCAATTATCGTCAATAATGGGCTAATTTTGACAAACTAACGCATGACTAAAGACTCAAGCTGAGGGCAAGGGGTTCTGCCAGCTTTTGGTAGGTGCTAGTCATGAGTGTGCCAAGATAGCGGCGGAAGTGGTTCCACTGATCGTAGTTGAGACGGTAGGTCTGACTGCCCTGTTTGGAGAACAGTGGAGCGGATAACAGCAGCCGATAGTCGGGGTTTTGAGCCGATTCGCGAGTGAGTAAATAGGCGTATTTCTCAGTTGGCACCAGACCGGGGGGAAGCTGCCCTTCGAGCAGCGACAGAATTTGTTGATGACAGACCTGAGTGTTGATGCCGCGCCGCTCTAGCAGTTGCATCACTGCGCCCACGGATAACGGTTGATCTGGGAATGCTCGCAACAGTTCCAGGAGGAGGAAATAAGGGCTGTATTGTTGTCGTGCCAGATCAAGGACGTTGGGGTGGAGGGGGAGTGTGGCTAGCCCATAGGCGACCCGACTACAGACTGGCAGACAGTCGCTGAAGGGCGACGAAGCCCGATCGCCCCCATAGGTATCTTGCAGAATTGTGGCATTGGGGAACTTTTGCGGTAACCAACGGGCGATCGCCGCTAGAGATGCGGTGCCTCCGGTACAGACCACCTGATTGATATTCAACGCGGCTGTTCCGGTTTGGTTGAGCAGAGCGTTTAGCTCACGATTGAGCCGTTGAATGTAGGGCAAAAAGATACTGCTTGCCAGATCCTGACGGGCGATCGCCACCTGTTGATCGCCCAATTGCAAGACAAAGCGATCCTGCTGTTGTAGCACTAGCTTTAAGTGTCTTGCCGCTTCTAGCAACCCTTGCCCCAGAGGGGAACTGGTCAACCGTTGTTGCAATGCAAACCGATTTTGTACATCCGGTTCACCCACCAGTGGAAAGGACAGATTGTCTAAGCCCAAATTGCGCCAAATGGATTCATTAGCGGGGTCTGCTTCATTGGGTTGCCAATTCCATCCATCCACAAACCTGCCTGATTTAGCCCCATTCCCGGAGCCAAATGTGTAGTTCAATGGGGTATTGTCACCCGATGCATTAGCCTGGGGCGATCGCTTGAGCCACGCCGGATAGATTAAGTGACAGATGATGTCTTGATCGAGGGCATTGCCTGCATAGGGCAAGCTGCGGAGGTAAAAGTCTTGATAGCTAAGAGTTTGTAGATCGCGGGGAAGATTGACCAACGCCATATCTGTGACAGTTGCTCCGGCATTGATTATCAGCGTTGCTCCCTCCCACTCCATATCCTCTAGATCGGGGTTGGCGACCCCCTGAGGCAATTTTAAGGGGCGGGCATCGGCACTCGGCAACTCAGACAAGAGCGTGGCGATCGCATCTTCGACCACAAAGATTTGGTCAGGGCGGTTGACCAGATGAGCCCCCAAAATGGCTTCCCGGATATTAAAGCTATAGGTGTCAGCCCATCCTACAGGGCAACCCACGATAACCCCCGCCAGTTGTCGGAGGGCAGTTTGAAAGGTATTTTGCTCCAGACCCAACGCAGCACAAGTCGGCGCAGATGCATCTGCTGCTTCTATCTCGCTGATACTCAGCGTCGATAACAGAGTGCGCACTGCCTGGTGAACGGCACTCAACGACAAGGGTTGGCTTGACCACTGCAACACGGGTTCCCACTGAGCCGTCTCTGGGGAGTAATGGGGAATGCCAACGTTGAGATAAGGCTTAAAGTCTCGCAACAACTGCTTAGCCGAGTCAACCATGATCGAAGGGTGCCCAGAGCCTTGATGGGCAGCGGGAAAGGTCACCGCGACCAAATTGTTTTGCCCCATGAAATCCATGGCAAAGTCAGGCGTTGAGGCAGGTCGATTGAGCGAAGACAGATAGACGAGTGTCGGCAGTCGGAATTGTTGTTGGGTTGATGGTTCTGTTGACCAATACAGGGGATACAGCTCTAAGGTTACGCGATTGAGCAGGACGGCTGAAATGCCGGTCGTACCAAAATCAACGCCGAGATACCAGACTTTGGGAGTTGCCTTCGCTTGAGTGAAGGGTGGGGGAGGTGAAAATTCCTCACTGGCGAAGTCAGTTTCTAACAGAGCTTTTAGCTCCTGAGCATCAATGCCCAAATCTTCAGACAACTCCAGTAGCTCGGAGGCTTGCAGGTCATCCGTTCTCAGGTCGCTGGTGGGAGTTAGAGAAGGAATTGACGATTCTGAGCCTAGCTCATCCAACTCCAGATCATCTAACTCCAGGTCGTCTAACTCCAACCCGTCCAATTCCAGTTCGTCTAGTTCCGGTAAGGATGCAGTGACGTCTGGTTCCGGGGCGACTGGCTCTGGGGCGATCGCTGTCTCCAGGGTGGGAGCATCGGTTTCTGGGGTATCAACCCTCGGAACATCAACATCTGGAGAGGTTGGCGTTGACGGTATTACCTCAGGAAACTCCAGCAGAGACGTTTCGAGGGCAGTTTCGGTGACTGGATGTTCAGCCGTTAGATGGTCAAGGACGAGATTGTCAGTCTCTGTTACGTCTGATGTGGTTGCCAGGTCGGGTACCCGATCGGCGGTTGGTAAATCTGCTGCTGAGCGATCGAGCGGTTGATCGATAAAGAGAAAATCTAGATCATCGGGTACATCGGGTGCATCGGGCAAAGCGAACTCATCTGTATCACCCATTGCCTCTTGACCTGCAAGCAAATCCCGATCAGAGCGGTTGTCAGACTCGTTGTCTAAGGCAAGTGCAGCCAGGTCTAGGCTAGCGTCTGAACCGCTGTCATCTAAACTCGACTGGCTTGGTGTTGATGAGATAGCTCCAATTTCCAACCTGGAACCAGGGTCGGCGATCGCCTCAGAACTGGTTCCGGCAACGGATTCAGAATTCGTTTCTGAGGCTAGGGTCTTTTTTTTTTCAATGTCCTCAGCTGTTGCCAGGTCATTAGTCGGGAGTTCTGATCCCAATTCTGGAGGCAAGGGTGGAGCCTGTCCTAAATCGCCAAATGCTCCCTCTAGTGTCCAATCTTCCGATTCAGGTTGAAATGTTGGCGTGCTTGAACCCATAGCAAGACTGGGCGCGTCTTCAAAGAGACTTTCGGCTAACCCTTCGAGGGTAAAGGCATTGGCTTCACCAGATAACGTTTCGATCGATGTATCTCTGGCGATCGCCTCATCAGGGGCAGGGGCGTCTACCGCAGGAGATGGACTAGAAGGCAAATCTACAGCCGCAATGTCGATGGGCACTTCACCACCAAACAAGTCATCCAGGAGAGGCATCTCTTCAGACGAGGCAGTTGGAGGAGTGAGGGCATCGTCAACCGTAGCAGGTAACGGAGGCACTGTGACAAACACATCGTCCAGCGTCGCATCGTCATCCAGCGGAATCGACACGGAGGGGAGGGCTGTATCGGTTGCTAAAAGAGCTGCCGATGCAGGTGGCAGGGACTCCACTGGAGATGGTGGCTCAGTCGGTGGCTCAGCTGGAGCATCGATAGATTCTGCCAAGAACAAGTCATCCAACATCACCTCAGAGGGGGCAGGCTCAACTGGCGCGTCAGTGGCTTCTGAGGAAAATAGTTCATTCAACAACTCCGGAGACAGGGAGTTGATGAGGGGTTGGTTCGAGGATTCAGCTTCAGAGGCGACATCGTCACCCAAGGGTTGCTCTAGCGGTGGTGCCTCATCTCTATCTTCAGTTGTGCCTGCAACAGGCTGATCTGAAAACAGAGTGTCCAGAAAAGCTGTTTCTTGAATGAGAGGATTGACAGGCTCAGCCGTGAGATCTTCTGGAGCATCCGCTTCTGAAACAGGTGCCCCGGCAAACAAACTGTCGAGGAGTGCTTCGTCTGTCAGTGAATCAGGCGGTAAGTCTGGAGTCCCTGACTCATCAAACGAGAAGTCTTGCAGGTCTGGGGACAGCTCAAACAGGTCATTGTTGTTGGTTTCAGAGGGCTGTTCTGGAGTGTTAAAGAGTTCCTCTGGAGTCGTTTCTGGAGAGACAACTGGGTCAGCAGCCGTGGTCAAGTTATCCAACAAGCTCTGCCAATCGGTCGGTGGCTCAGTGGTAATCGGTTGATCGGCATCAACCTCAAAGTCGTTGATCCCAAAGTCGCTTTCTTCCGTTACCTGTGAAGGCTCCTCTGATGCAATCTCGTCAAACAAGTCAACGGGAGGTTGCAACTCTTCATCCAACAGAGATGCGTCGTATTGAGGAGGCTGGGGGTGATCTGAGATGTCGTCAACAGGGTCATCGTGGAATGACGACAGGAGATCCGCTTCTGACAGGTCAAGATCCGGCAAGTCTGATAGCTGGTCAGGCTCTAACAGGTCAGGTTCCAGCAGATCTGACTCTGGGGAGGCGTCACCAAACTGATCCTCTAGATTGGAAAGATCGTTGGTGAGTTGGCTCAGAATGGTGTCACCCAAATCGACCGGAGCGTCAGGTGTTAGATCCTCCTCGGATACCAGCAGGATTTCATCCGGGGCAGCGGGCACAAAGGTATCTTCATCGAAGGCAAGACCTGCTACATCATCAGAGATCTCGGCTGGGTCGATAGCAGACTCCGATTTAGGGGCTGTGATCAGGTCAGACAGGCTAGTGATGACATCGACATCGTTAGGAATGCCGCTATCGGAGCTAACCTCGTCTTGCCAACCGCTGACGCTATCACCAACAGCTAATGACTCCAGAGCTAATGACTCTCCCAGCAGGTTTTCCAGGGGGTCAGTCGAGGATTGGTCAATCTCATCCTCTGCGGCAGTGATGCCTGTACCGTGAGCAGGGTCAGCCAGACCGCCAAATAGCTCGTCTACCAGGGCTTCAGAGCCTTCTGTAAGGGGTGGCTCAAACTCTGTCTCTACCGATGGTTCAAGGGGCGATCGCTCTGATTCTACGATTGGCTCAAACGTTTCCAACTCAGAAAAGTCCAGCCTAGAGGTATCTTCAGCAATACCTGCAACACTATCTTGTTCAACTGAGTCAAGTGATTCTTGCCCCGCATCTGCAACATGCTGATCAACGGGTTCCACATCGGGGTCTGATGGGTCAGCTTGAATTGCCGTAGACCCAAATAAGCTCTCATAGAGTTCGCTCATTTCATCGTCATATCCCTCCTGGTCGGGGGAGATGATGACGGGTTCAGTGTTTGTCGTCTCGGTGGATGATCCAGGCTCATCAGACTGCAACTCAGCACTCAATTGGTTGAGTAAGTCAAGGGTTGAATCTCCCTCTAGCTCTGGCTCAACAAACATCTCTCCTTCTGCGAAATCGACAGCGGAATCCAGGTCAGCTTCCAGTTGAGCGATGTCATCATCACTGACCTGAAACGAGGTCAACGGTTGATCGACCTGGAAGAAGGTGATGTCATCATCCACCTCAAATGCCGGGAAGCCTGGATTAGCTGATTCGCTGACAGTTGTTGGTAATTGCTCCAGGTCTAAATTGTCGAGATCGATATCGTCCAGATTAATCGCCGTTGGAGCAGGTGGTTGAATCGACGTGGTTGGCGGTTGAATGATGGTGGCAGGCTCGTCTGACTGAAGTTCATTCAACAGCAGATCGATCGGATCGTTAGATGCAGGGTCTGCATCCTCCGTCACAGGTGCCATATCCAGCACAAAGGGTGATCCTTGCGTTATTTGGGAAGGAGTGCGCTCATCCTCTGGAGTGGTCACCGCAGGCAAAGGACGACCTGTTGCTGCCCAGTCGGTTGTTTGCAGTGAAGACTGTAAGTATGTTGATGCCTCTCGACCCAGTTGTTGCGCCAAACGATTGACCAACGCCGCAAACATCGCTTCGCCCTGTTGACCCAGGTTATGCATCTTATCTAGACCCTGGCTCAACGAGTCTTGATAGCTTTGAATGTTGCTTTGTAGCGACTCAAAAATGACTCGCAGCGTCGAGTCGAGCTTGAGCAACAGTTGATCCGATTGAGATTGCAGAGTTTGGATCTGCTCTAGTCGCTGTTGCGCACTGAGCACAGGTTGATAGGAGACTCCAGTTTCGGGATGCACCTCGGTTGTCAGTGGCGTACTGCCCAGCAATGCCCGCTCCTGGGCTGATTGTGCCTCTAGACTGGCAACCATTTGAGCGACCTGCCCAGTCAGATTCTCCTGCAATCGCCCCATGAGGGACTGCAAAAACTCAGTAATAATTTGTTGTTGACTTTGGGCGGGAGGTAATGCCTGTTGACGTTGTGCCTCTAGCATTCGCACTTCTTGCAATAGAGCCTCTCGTTGGAGCTGCAATTGCTCCACGTCATTTCGCAGGGGCTGCATTACGTTGGCACGCAGGTAGCTCATCTCTTGCAACACTGCTTGCAGAACCTGCTGAGCCGACTCAACTGCTGGGGCTTGCCCTTGAGGATAGGCGAGATTGTAAGCCAGTGGGCTGCTGGGCAACGCTGGACTACCCGGTTCAGGAATGTCTTGCTGAAGCGAAAGAAGATACCTGCGAGTTTGTTCTAGAACCTGACGTTGTTGATCAGCATCACCTGCCATGACCCACGGTAAGCGTGGACTTGGCTTGCTTAATACTTCATCAATCTCATTAATCAGTGCTTGAATTTGAGCTTTATGAGAAGTCACGATAAAAGTTCCCAACGATAAAGCCTTGCAAAGATATAGATGCTGAAATGCAAAGGCTGCTACTGCTTAAATATTAATTTGGTTTTTCCACATGGGATTCAAATTTAGCCTTACATTACCCTTTTTATTAGATTTTTAGTGTAGTTTTTTTGAGTGATTTCGGCTTTGAATGAAATCTTATCAAAACTGGCAAGGGATCAGTCAATTTTATGTCAGATGTCAATCTTTAAGATAAAGAATGGAGAGTGCTCTGATGTTTAAAGCCGTGCATTTAAAGAAGTGATTCAGATAATTCTCGGTGTTTGACCAGTCATTTGCGATGACCTGTAGGAGCGACTGCTTTGCATTGCCCAATTGTTTTGTAGGAGAAAGGTTGTGTCAGATTCTCCTAGCTTCTGCTCTAATCAAAATGTTAGCAAAGCCGTGAAAGTTGTCACAATTGAGGCATATGATTTGGTTTCTCCTGTGTTTTGCTTGCTTCTGTGTTGGATGCACCTGACTTAAGCCTGGGACTGCATTAAGCCTATGACTGTTGGACAGCGATCGCCTTCTCGGTTTCGATTTGTGAAGTGGTTTGCCCCACTCATGGGGGTTCTGCTGCTATTGAATGTAGCCAGTTTTTGGGTGGCTGAGAGGTTTTGGTTTCAAGAAGTGGGTTACACCGCCATCTTTAACCGTCGCTTCGTCACCCAAACTCTCCTGGCCGTAATCGTTTTTGGGGTGAGTTTGGGCTTGTTGGGGAGCCATTTGGCGATCGCTATCCAGCAGTCCAGGCATGGTTCCCCTGGTACACGCACTCAGACCTCGAGTGGTTCTCTACGGCTGCGGTGGCTGCTGCTGATCGGGCTGGGGTTGAGTGGCTTGATGGTGATGCTATTGTTCTATCACGCTCAGATTGCGGCGAGGTATTGGCGTCCTGATTGGAGCCCTGCGTTCATGCCTGATACCGTTCCAGCGTGGTTTAGCCCAGACGCTGTGTGGCAGATGTTGCAACCCCTGCCAACTCTGGGAAGCGGGCAGTGGGGGTGGGTTGCGTTGTTGGTTGGAGGGGCGATCGCCCTGTTGATTTACCCTCGTGTGTTGTTAAGCGGCATTGCGCTGGCAGCCAGTTTTGGGTTTGCGCTAATTGTCTCAAACCATTGGGCGACGGTGTTAGCCGCGATTTACAGAACACCCTTTGGGCAGGTTGATCCAGCCTTTCAGCAAGAGATTAGCTTTTTTGTGTTTTCGCTGCCAGTATGGCAGTTGTTGAGCTTTTGGCTAGTCGGGTTGTTTGCGTTGGCGTTGTGCTCCGTCAGCTTGCTCTATTTCCTGGCAGCCAATAGCCTCAGCGAAGGTGAGTTTCGGGGGTTTTCTGAAGCCCAATATCGCCATTTGTTAACGGTTGGGGGGTGTCTCTTGTGGGCGATCGCCCTGAGTCACTGGCTCGATCGCTACAACTTGCTCTATTCCGATCGGGGCGCGGTCTATGGTGCCAGCTATACGAATATCGCTGTGGATTTACCGGGGCGGTTGGTGTTGGCGGGTATGGCGATTGGGTTGGGGGCGATCGCACTTTGGTCGGGTATGTTGAACCGTAAACCCCTGCTCAAACCTCCGGCTAAGCCTCCGACTCGGCTCAGCCTTCGCAAGACTGCTCGTGCTCATAGCCCCCGGTTTTATCCAGAGCGGTTCTGGCTTTATGGAGTGGGGTTGTATGTGGGGCTGTGGGCGATCGCCACATTCGTATTGCCACTGGCGGTGCAGCGATTGGTGGTGCAACCCAATGAGTTGAGTCTAGAGCGACCCTACATTCTACGGACACTAGCCGCGACTCGGCAGGCGTTTAACCTGGAGCCGATTGATACCGCTACCTTTAACCCGCAGTATGTGCTCAACGAAGAGGCACTGCAACGAAATCGCCTCACTATTGACAATATTCGGTTATGGGATACGCGCCCACTCCTGGAGAGCAATCGCCAGCTTCAGCGAATCCGTCCCTACTATGAATTTCCCGATGCTGATATCGATCGCTATACCCTGCCCATGGGAAATGGCACCACGATGCAACAGCAGGTATTGATCTCGGCGCGTGAGTTGGACTATCGATCGGTTCCCACAGAGGCGCAAACCTGGGTTAATCAACATTTGATTTACACCCATGGCTATGGGTTTACCCTCAGCCCGGTCAATACGGCAGGAGAAGGTGGCTTACCCGATTACTTCATTCAGGGCATTGAGCAGACCATCACCGACGAGCGGATTCGAGCGGTTGTGCCCGTCAGTGATCCGCAGATTTATTATGGCGAAATTACTGACAACTATGTCATGACGGGGACTCGCATTCAGGAGTTGGACTATCCCAGTGGTAGCGATAACGTCTACAACACCTATGACGGTTTTGGGGGCGTTAGACTGGGCAATTTCTGGCAGCGACTGCTCTACGCTAAACATATGCGCGATTGGCGAATTCTCCTGGCAGACAGCCTGACCCCTCAAACTCGCCTGTTGTTTCGACGGCAAATTGTTGATCGAGTCAGGGCGATCGCCCCTTTCCTGCGCTATGACGCTGATCCCTACCTTGTGGTCGCTAACGCCGATGGAGCCGAAACGATGATGAGTCGTAGACAGGATGGGGTTAACGCCAGCACAGCCGCTCCTCATTATCTGTACTGGATCTTGGATGCTTACACCACCAGCGATCGCTATCCCTATTCCGATCCCGGTGAAAACGAATTCAACTACATCCGCAACTCTGTCAAAGTGGTGATTGATGCCTATCACGGCTCCGTTAACTTCTTTGTTGCAGATTGGTCTGACCCTATCGTGCAAACCTGGAATCGGGCTTTTCCTGGGATGCTGCAATCGCTTGACCAGTTGCCCGCTGCCCTACACAGTCACATCCGCTACCCCGAAGACCTGTATCGGGTGCAATCTAACCAACTCATGGTCTACCACATGACCGATCCCCAGGTGTTTTATAACCGGGAAGACCAGTGGCGTGCCCCCAACGAGATTTATGGCGATGAGCAGCAATTGGTAGAACCTTACTATCTGATCATGAAGCTCCCGGCAGGCAGCAGCGAGGAGTTCATCTTGTTTCGTCCTTACACCCCGGCGCAACGCACCAACTTGATAGCATGGCTCGCCGCCCGCTCTGATGGTGAGAACTACGGCAAAATGCTGCTCTATCGTTTTCCTAAGCAGGAGTTAGTCTATGGTCCAGAACAGCTAGAAGCCCGCATCAACCAAGACCCCGTTATCTCTCAGCAGATTTCTTTGTGGAATCGGCGTGGCTCACGAGCCTTGCAGGGTAACCTGTTGGTGATCCCAATTGAGCGATCGCTGTTGTACGTTGAACCCCTCTATCTAGAGGCTGAACAAAATCGTCTGCCCATTCTGGCGCGGGTTATTGTTGCCTATGGCGATCGCATTACCATGGCAGAAACCCTGGAACAGGCTCTCGATGCGGTCTTCGCATCCGACGCACCAGAGACGCCCGCGATTATTCGTCCTCTAGAGGAAGACGTGGTAGAACCGTAGAGAGCAGGGGTTAGATTGACCCTCTTACCGCCTGACGCAACTGCTGAAAAAAGTCCGTTTCGGTGATCTCTGCGACCTGCGCTTCCACTTCGGTAAAGTCAATATCAAACTGCAATAACTCCAACTGCTGCCGCAGCCATTCTTCCTGTTGTTTGCGGCGGGTGATATCAACGTTTGTCCCTTCGTAATACAACAACTGACCCACACTATTGCGAATGGCACGCGACGACTCCGACACCCAAATCACCCGACCATCACAGCGGTAGACTTGATATTCAAAGTCAACCACCTCGCCCTGTGCCTCAATTTGCTCTAAAAATATCTGGCGGCAACTGGGATCAACATAGATCTGCTTGGCAATGTCAGTGACCTGCACCATCATCTCCTCTGCGGAACGGTAGCCATAGATCCGTGCCATGGATGGGTTGACCTTGAGATAGCGTCCCTCAAAGGTGCTTTGAAAGATGCCCTCGATCGCATTCTCAAAGATGCCGCGATAGGTTGCTTCGGCGATCCGCAACGAGTCCTCCATCTGTTTGCGATCGCTGATATCGCATAACGCACTCAAAAACGTCAGTTCCCCGTTAAACATAAACGGTCGCAACGACAGTACAACCCACAACAAAGAACTATCCTGGCGTTTGAGCTGCAATTCATAATTCTGGACATAACCCTGTTGAGCAAAGATAGCCAAAATTTGCTGACGATCCTCGGGATTCCAATAAAAATCCGAGGTTTTGCGCCCAATGAGGTCGGTCAGAGCTAAACCAAACGTAGTCGTAGTAATCGCGTTAGCATACAAAATCGTGCCATCTAAAACGTTAGAAATCAGAACGGGCAACGGTGTCGCCTCGGCAATCAAGCGAAATTGCTCCTCACTTTGACGCAAAATATCGTCCGTTTGAGCGTTAAACGCCGCTTCAACCGCTTCTGAGTGCTGGGTTGTCGTTTCCAATAACCCCTCCAGACTCACTTTGTCTTGCCGCAATGATTCGATTGTGGCATCTGAATGGGTAATCGCCCTGGTTAACAAGCTCTCTAGATCTGCTTTTTCTCGTTGGAGCGTTTCTACCCTCTGGGTGAGTTGCCCAATTTGCAACTTTAATCTTGCGACTTCTAAGACAAACTGCTCTTTTGAGACTTCGTCTGACATACGACCTACGCAGCAAATAATGCGGTTACAAGCATAATAGAATCTTTTCCGCCTTGCTAGATGAGCGTATTGCTTCTTAGACCTCTTTTAGTTCAACGTCAGGCATCATCTGCCCGGTCAATGGGTGGCAATGCCTCAGTTGGGATGGGTGCAGCAGTAATATCTGGCTCAACGATCGCCCCACTGGAGGAATTGTCCTGAGCAACCGATGCCGGAACTGTTTCCAAACGGTCATTGCCCCACTTGTCCAAAATATCTTTGACTAATGCCTCTTCGATCCAGGTCTTTGCCACAACCGTTAACGGCAACGCCAGCAATAACCCCAAAAAACCAAAGAAACTGGCAAAGAAAATCTGAGCCGCCAGAGTCAATGCTGGGAGCAAAGACACCTGTTGTTGCATCACGGTCGGCGTTAAATAATATGCTTCAATCTGCTGGATGATCAGATAAAGCCCAATCACAAACAATGCCTTCCAGGGTGCATCCAGCAGAGCCACCGTCAGCGGAAAGACAATACTGAGGGTAGGACCAATGTTGGGAATGAAGTTCAACAACCCTGCTAGCAGTGCGTGCGCCAGGATGAATTCAATTTGCAAGACCCACAATCCGATAAAGCTGAGTAATGCGACAAAAGAAGAACTAATCAGCAACCCGCTGATCCAGTTCCCTAAAGACACCTCGCATTTCACCAGGATCTCGTCGGCGCGGCGGCGATAAAACGAGGGAAATAGTTTGAGGAAGGTAAAGCGATAAGCCGTTGGGTTCGCTAACAACATGATGGTGAGCACAATCACCACTAGCAACTCCAACAGTGCGTTGAGTGAGTTGGAAAAGAACTCGAAGAAGTTCCCCAAAATATTTCTTACTAAAGGCTGAAGCTGCTGGGTCAAAGAAGTCAGGTCAGTAGGCAACTCTAAAATAGGAAACCAGGGAGGTCTTTGCTCGATAAACTGTTCGAGTCGGAAGGAAATCTCAGTTACTGCTTCGGGCAAAAGCCGCACTAGCTGCAAAAACTGATCGATAAATGGCGGTACGATCAGCCCCAAAAACAACAACATCACCACGACAACAATGCTCAACGCCAATGGCACTGCTGCTCGTCGAGACATCCCAGATTTTTGCAATCGTCTTGCTAAGCTGTTGAGTGCTGTTGCTAACACCACCGCCGCAAATACCAACAACAGCATTTGCCGAATTTGCCACAGGACGACCAATGCAATTACCAGGCACAGAAATCCTAGCCACTGACCCAACTTCACACGTTTAGCTCCTCACGCCTATATACAGCAGTCATCATTACGGTTGAAATCAGGGATATTTTGTAACTCAACTTGGTACCGTTTCCAAAACACTCCCCTGGTCTTACCCTTCTGACAAAAGATATACATCATCATATTCATCATCTAATGATGTATGGACGAAGGATATGCGACTACTGACTGTAGAGAGAGCATCGCTGAAATTATACTCACATTAAATAACGTCAGTTCGGTTTAAGAGCCCGGCGAATGAATTCGCGGCTACTAGGGCGAAGTCCGCCGACGCGGACTCCGGAAAATCAAGGTTTGACGAACCGACGCAGGTCGGTTTTGCTCCGATAGCGGCGGTTTTAACCGCCGAAATCCTGATCCCGAATCCACGTTAAATATATGCATTCAATGCATAGCAATTGTCGAGACCGTTAATACAAGGGGTTGTGGGGTCTGCGTCCCCAGCCAGGGGTTCCACCCCTGTACCCCTTTCTAATCTTAGTGAGTCCTGCTATACAACCGTGTGTAAGTGGGTTCAGCACGGGAAGTTCCACCGCCACACCCCATACTTTACCCAGGTGAGTATCGCTATAGATCAGAACTGCAAGGTCAGGATATCAGGTCACGGGTTTTCAACTGGCAATCTCTCACTAGATTGACGCTAATGCCAAACAGTTCTTGTTAACTAAGATCTAGCGAATCGTCAGAATTGTCTGAAGCGATTGGCTTTAGCCCTAGTCCAACACTTCTGCTTTTAATAATGCGGCTGATCGTTTTAACCCTGAAACCAATGATCGTTGGCACCAATCATCTGTTTACGGTGAATTGGCGTGAGATTTTTACACCGAGTGTTTCACTCACTGAATTGTTTATCCGGGGATCACTGGTTTATCTGCTCCTGTTTGTTTTGCTGCGGTTTCTGCCTAACCGTCAAGTGGGAGCAGTCGGCATTGCCGACCTACTTGTGGTCATCCTGTTTGCCAATGCGGCGCAAAACGCCATGTCATCCGACTACACTTCCCTCACCGATGGGTTGATGCTAGTGGCAACTATCGTATTTTGGAACTACCTGCTGAATTGGTTGGGATTCAAGTTTCCTAAAATCCAACGGCTGTTGAGTCCACCTCCGCTAATGCTGGTGAAGAACGGTCGGATGATTTATCGCAATATGCGGCGAGAGTTGATCACCGAAGGCGAGTTGATGCTGCAACTCCGCAAACAGGGCGTTGAGAAGCTCAATGAAGTCCGTATGGCATTCATGGAAGCCGATGGCAGTGTCAGCGTCATTACTCACAACACACCGACGCATCCTGCCTCTAGACCACCAGTGTTAGGGTAAACCTCAACCGCTGAGGAGGGCTTCGACAAATTCATAACTTGAGAAGGGGCGCAGGTCTTCAATGCCTTCGCCTACCCCAATAAAGCGAATTGGCAATCCCAACTGCTGCACAACAGCGAGTGCGATTCCCCCTTTGGCGGTGCCATCTAGCTTAGTCAGGACAACCCCACTTAACTGAGCCGCTTCTGAAAAAACTTCTGCCTGACGCAGACCGTTTTGTCCTAATGTGGCGTCTAATACCAGCAGAGACTCGATGTGAGCATTGGGAGCTTTTTTGTCGATAATGCGGCGAATCTTGCTCAACTCATCCATCAGGTTCTTCTTGTTCTGCAACCGTCCGGCGGTGTCAATTAATAGAAGTTCTGTATCACGGGCTTGAGCCGCTGTGATCGCATCAAACACCACCGCAGCGGGATCGGTGTTTTTGCCGGGGTTAGCAATCACCTCGACATTACTGCGATCGCCCCACACCTTCACCTGTTGTACCGCCGCTGCCCGAAAGGTATCGGCTGCCCCGATCAGACAGCGATAGCCTGATTTTTGAGCGATATGCGCCAACTTGCCAATGGTGGTTGTCTTTCCGGCTCCATTCACCCCGGTAATCAGCCAAATGTTCAGCGTTTCCTTTTCGGGAGCAAAAGTGGGGTTGTAGGGTTTGCCGCCGGGGGTGTCTAACATACCGCGCAGAATTTCTTTCAGATACGCGATCGCTTGTTCCGGGGGCAATGCTTCCTGGCGTAAGCGATTCTGCAATGACTCGATAATGAAATCAGTGGCTTCAACCCCAACATCGGCTTGCAATAGCAAGGATTCGATTTCGATGACCGCATCTTGATTAAGCGGTCCCTGACCAACGATCGCCCGCAACTGGTTCACCAGGCTACGACGGGTCTTGTCTAACCCCTGACGCAATCGCTTCAGCCAGGTAATTTCTTCGATGTCTACCTGATCGGGACGACGACCCTGAGCCGCCAACACCTGAGCAGACCAGACGAAGTTTTCATCCAATGGCAACTCAGGAACTGCATCAGAGGTTGTTGGTGCAGTTTGACGAGTTTCTGGTTCAGGCTCAACGATCGCCTCTGCCTTCAACCGCTCCAATCGTTCCTGCCGCTCAGCTTCAGCTTTCATCCAAAAGGGCAGGGCACTTTGTTCTGCTGCATTGGTTTCAGGAGAAGCCGTTGGCGATTGCTCCTCAGTCGCCTCTGGAGGGGTTGAGGTTGCGGGTTCCAAATCAGGTGCTACAACTTCTGAAGCGATCGCTGTTTCAGGTGTTTCCTCCGTTTCAACCATAGGCGAATCGGCTGTCACTGGTAGATCAGCAGGTGATGCTTCCGGCAGGTCAGGAGCCGCTTCAGTCGTAGTCGGCTCCGAAGGAGTGGAGGTCGCCGCTTCTGCCTGCTTTTTCTGAATATTTTTGTACGCTGCCTTTGCCCACTCTAAGTAGTTAGAGTCGATTGCTCCCTCCGTGGTGCCTGCCGCTTCAGTTGAGATATCGGTTGAGGTGGATGGTTGCTCTGATGGTTGGGTGTCAGAGTTGGCATCAGACGATGGAGGATTTTGGGGGCGGTTAAACCAGTTGAAAGACATCGAATTTTACTGTCGGACGGGGATTGAACTGCATGTTCAGGTCAGGTTAGGCTGAACTACCTCTACCATAAGCGTACAAGGAGTTTGCTAACTTTAGATTTTTAAGGCATCGCTGACGCGCCGCAAAACTCCATTGATAAATCGATGCCCTTCTTCACCGCTATAGCGTTTGGCTAGCTCGACCGCTTCGTTAATCGCAACCTTATCGGGAGTGCCCAGATACAAAATCTCGGTCACCGCGATTCGCAAAATGTCCTGGTCAATCCGGGCGAGTCGCTCCAGCTTCCACTCCACCATATTCTCGCTGAGCACCCGATTAATCTCGTCCCGGTTGTTTTGCATGTAGGTAAGCAGATCGAGGGCATAGTCGCGCACCTCCTGCTGATTTGCCAGTTGAATCAACTCAGGCAGTTCGATCGCCGTTCCTAAGCGATTGATTGCGGTTTGAGCCAGGTCGATCGATTCTTTAACCATGGCTCTGGCACTCCGCACATCAACGGCACGCGTCTCGCTACTCAACAGGCGATCGCTCCCCCGTTCTAGCTCTGCCGATGCAGTCTCCAACGTGTCTTGAATTTCAGTTAGCAACGTCCGCACGGCTGCCAACAATAACTGCTGCAACTGCTGCGTTTGGAGCTTCTCAGTGTTACTAGATAATTGGCTGATACTCAAAAGAGCCAATTCACGGGCAATTCGACGGGCTTGCATAGTAGTCAAACGGGCAGCACAGACCCATTGATCCTAGCAGGAACGGGCGAACATCGGTAAGACGCGACAGGAATTTGGAAACTAATCCTTGGGAGGTTGGGAGGGTGTGGAGGAGTGGGAGAGTGTTCCATTCTTCGTTTTGAGTTCTAGAATGGGATGCCTCACCGCAAAACTCAACATTCAAACCTCAAAATCTTTAATTTCATTCACTCTACCCCATCACTCCCGACTCCCTCATCTCATGACTCCTCAAGACATTACAGATACGCTGGAAACACTGTTTGATTTGCCTGTGCAGGTCAATGGCAGCGAATCGTGGCAGGTCGAAATCAATAACCTGCGATTGCTGGTGCTGCTATCGGAAGATGGCTCATGGCTGCGATCGCTGATCTCGATTGCCTCGGCTGAAGATGCCCAACCCCATCTGGCGCAACTGATGGAAGCCAATTTTGATGAAACTCAGGAAACTCGCTATGCCCTGTATGAAGGGGTGTTGTGGGGCGTATTTCAGCACAATTTTGAGAGCCTGACGACAGAAGACTTTCAAGCGGCGATCGCCCGTTTGGTCACGTTGCAACAACGGGGATTGTCCGTCAGTTTTGACCAGTTGGCGGAAACCCAGATCCGCCAAATTGTTCGGGCTGCTAAATTGCAAGGGCAGTCTCTAGAAACTACCCTGCAAACCCTCGATCGCTTTTATCGGGAAGGCGTTATGGGTGAAATTGATCAGAACGCCGAGCAACGACAAGCCGTCTTGGGGGCATGGCGTTATCAACTCGAACGCTTTTGGAACGAGGAGGGGTGAAAAGGGAAAAAGGATAAACAATGAAGGATTAAGGATGGAGGATAAAAGGCAGAGAACTGCCCTCGATTCCCCACTCCCTGCTCCCTACTCCCTACTCTTTAATACTCTAAAAACAACGTCTCAAAGGTGTCTGACGTGGGAGTGGGTCGAGCCACCAATTGAGGTGCATTGGGATCCTGTGGACTGGCGTTCCGCATTTGTTGAACGTTGCCCTCTAGCTGGTTAATGTGTTGATCCAAAATGGTAAGGCGATCGCAAATCTGCTGTCGTCGCTCATCCATGGTCTGCAACTCTTGCTGGAGGCGTTTCTTTTCAACAACGAGCTTATAGATATCCAGAAAAGCAGCAGCCTCTGATTTTTGCCGGGGCATGGTGCTAATTTTGGGGCGAATCTTGCCTCTAGCGGTATTACGACGCATGGGGGGATTACTCAACTATTTTTCTCAGTATTCCCAAAATTTGGCTCATTCTCCGGATGGCAATTACAAATCAACAAAACTTAGAAATATGCTTCCTGACTCGCCTCCGCCTATCAAATGTGGCTACGGCTATAAAGCGAATGGGAGTGAGATAATCCCACTCCCATCGCAGTCAGCCTATTCACCTTTGAATGGGCTATTTTATCGGTAGATGCAATGGTGCATGGAAAGGCGTTAGCCCACCAATCCAGATCGCAGAGCACGCACTGCGGCTTGTGTGCGGTCATCTGCACAAAGCTTATTTAAGATGTTGCGAACGTGGGTTTTAACAGTCCCAACGGTGATGTAGAGTTTTTCAGCGATCGTGGCGTTGCTGCATCCTGCTACGATTAACTCTAGCACCTCTAGTTCCCGTTCAGTCAACGGGTAGGTTTCTAAAATTTGACTGTATTCAGGTGCAACAGCATCAATCGCCACAGTTGGCTTGACTTTTCCCTCGCCAACAGGTTGGCGAGCCTGCTTCAAAACCAGTCGGGCGATCGCCGGATCAATCCAGCTATGACCATCATTGGTAACATGAATGGCTTCAAGCAGGCGATCGAGGCTAACATCTTTCATGCAGTAAGAATCAGCACCAGCGGCAAAAGCTGCTAATACCGCATCTTCACTGTCGTTCAAGGTCAAAATTAAGATTTTTGTTTTAGAGTCTTCTGACTCAGATTGAAATTCTCTAAATTCGCGAGTTAACTCAATTCCATCAATATCAGGCAATCCGATATCGACGATGGCTACATCCGGTGCAGATGTCTGCAACAAATGCAAGCCCTCTGTGCCGTTAGCAGCCTCACCGACGACTTTTACGCCAACCTGTTGCTGTAGAGCGGTTCGCATTCCAACGCGAGTTAGATCATGATCTTCAATGAGGGCAACTTGAATTTCGCTCATGTTGTGTAGCTTCTATGACTTTATGACGATGGCAATTAGCGTTGATTAACCAACAATAATAAGGAGATAAATTTAATATACTGCCTTAGTTTAAAGTGCATATCCCTATAAAGGTAGAGGCAACGATTATTCCCTTCTCATCCTTTTTATATACACCGAATTGCAACAAATGGATTTTATATGATTTGAAGATTGGCTGGTTGGAGACGTGGATAGTATGAATATGCCTCCCAGTCAACAATCTCAACCATCTCATTCAACAGATGCCCCCGGTAACTCACACCAACCGACCGCAGAGCCCCTAGAGTCTCAATTGTATACAGCCAAGTTGCAGATCGGGCAATTTTTGACCATATTTCCTGCGGCGGCGTGTATTGCTAATTCCGACGGAAAGATTACAGATTGTAATCAAAAGTGGCTCGATTTAATGCTGGAGCAAAACGGTGCTTCGGGTGGAGAGATTGCTGCTAAACAATTGCTAGGCAGTGTTTGTGATTTGATTGGTTTCTCTGATCGCGATCGCTTCTTAAAGCACTGGCAGCAAGCAAATGAGTCGAAAAAAGAATTTAACTTTTCCTGTCAACATCCGCTCGTTAGCGGACAGACACAACATATACATCTCAAATTTGTCCCAACGGTAGAAAATGGTGTGGTGAAAGCCTGGATCGGGATTTGCCAACCGTTTTCGATTCACTCATCCGATCACAACAGGTTGGGAAAGCCTGTGGCTTTAGAGGAGACGAACGCTCAACCTCAGGCTAAAGCTTCAATGGAAGGGCACTTCTTAAACATCATGTCCCATGAGTTGCGAACCCCACTCAACGCCATCCTGGGATTTTCGCAATTACTCCTGCGTCAACGCCAATCTTCACTAACCTTGACGCAGGCTGATATGGTACAGCGCATCCTCAAAAATGCTTACCAATTGCTAACTCTGGTTGATGATGTTCTATGTTTGTCACAGTTAGAGGCGGGATATTTATCGTTGAAGGTCGAAACCTTTGATATTGCTCAGGTGGTTTCAGCGGTGATTGATGAAGTCAAGGCTCAAGCCAACCGCCAACACATCGTACTCATCTCACAGCTAGAGGTCGCTAATCCCTTAGTGGTGAACGATCTGAGTCGCCTCCGCCAATTGCTGCTGAAAGTGCTGTGTAATGCGATTAAATTTACCGAGTTGGGTGAGGTTCACATTACTCTGAGCGAGTTGTCGAGCGATCGCCTGTACTTGATGATTCGAGACACAGGTATTGGGATCAAGCAAGAAGACCTGCCATTGATCTTTGAGCGATTTCGCCAGGTTGATCAAACCATTGCACGGCGTTACTCTGGTGCTGGGCTAGGATTGGCGATCGCCCACAGGTTGGTCGAGCTAATGCAGGGCAGTATTACCATTACCAGCGAACTCCAACAGGGAACAACGGTCATGATTGAGTTGCCTCGGCAGGTTCGTGCGTCAGGATAGTACGACAAAGCATTGCTTTCCGTAGACTACGGGGTTAAGTTTTGGATACAATCGACATCCGACTCTGATAAAACCTTGCTAAATCTGCCTGTGGCGCGACGCCTTGTCAGCCTCTCAGTGCTATTTCCGGAGGACTACTGCTGTCATGCATAACTTTTTGCCGATCGCCTACTTTCAAAATCAATTTGTTCCGTTTACAGATGCCAAGATTTCAGTTGCAACCCACGCACTGCACTACGGCACTGCCGCCTTCGGTGGACTGAGAGGCATCCCCGATCCTCAAAACCCCAAGCAGATTTTGCTGTTCCGGCTCGATCGGCATTGTCAACGGCTCAGTAGTAGTGCCCGATTCCTCCACTTTGATCTGCCCGCTGATAAAATCCAGCAAATCATTACAGATTTTGTTCTCAAAAACCAGCCAACCACATCGTTTTACATCCGCCCGTTAGTTTACACCTCCGATTTAGGCATCTCTCCCCGGTTGCATAGCGTCGAAAAGGATTTCTTTGTCTATGGGTTAGAGTTGGGCGATTACCTGTCCCCTCAAGGGGTCACCTGCCGCATTAGCTCGTGGTATCGCCAGGAAGATCGCAGTTTGCCACTACGGGGCAAGATTAGTGGGGCATACATTACCTCGTCGCTAGCCAAAACGGAAGCGGTAGAGTCGGGATTTGATGAGGCGATTTTGATGAATTCTCAGGGCAAAGTGAGCGAAGCCTCTGGAATGAATGTCTTTATTGTGAGAAATGGAACCCTGGTCACACCTGGGTTTGAGCAAGATATCCTGGAAGGGATCACGCGAAACAGCATTTTGACGATCGCCAAGGATCTTGGCATCCCCACAGTGGAGCGAGCGATCGACAAGTCAGAGCTATTTATTGCCGATGAGGTGTTTCTCAGCGGTACAGCGGCTCGGATCACTCCCGTCAGTCGCATTGAGAATTATCAGTTTTCGAGCGATCGCCCCATCACTGAAAAACTACGGGATAAGCTCACTGCCATCACTGAAAACCGCGATCCCCAATACAAAGATTGGGTTTTCACAATTCCGCTGAACTAAGGGTTGATTCGTCCTGCTCTTAAATAAATCGCCCATTCAACGGTGCGGGGTGTTTTGCCCCATGCCTGTTGCAGTTCATCAGAGAAATGGGCGATCGCACCCCATCTCTGCTGTTCTGCCAGCAATTGGGTCGCTGACCAGGTGCTGACATAGCCTATGTATTGATCGACTGTCCATGCGGCTGTTCGTGTGAAGGACGGAGTGACCACTTCCTCAAACGGAAACGGGATCGTCCTGTATTCCTCATCGAGCAACTGTACCTGGGGTGGTTTAAAGGGTTGAATCATCTGGTCAAACTCCTTGAGCAACTGCTGCACCGTTTGTGGAGCCGTTGGCATGGCAGGCATCCCAGTCCCCCAAACGGCGATCGCTCCCTGAGGTTTTGCCACTCGTCGCACTTCTGTGTAGAACGCTTCCAGGTCGAACCAGTGCAGAGCTAATCCAACCGTAATCAGATCCATGGAGCGATCGGGCAAGCCACTATCACGAGCAGGAGCAACCGAGTAATGGATGCGATCGTGGGGAAAGGCATTGGCGATTTGGGTCGCGCTGGCATCAGTTGCATAAATCGTTTGAAAGTAGGGAGTCAAACCGATCGCTACCTGACCGTTGCCTGTCGCGCAATCCCATGCCGTTTTATGGTTAGTCGTGAGAGTTGCGAGATAGGCAAACAACGCTTCTGGATAGTGGGGACGATATTTGGCATAGTCGCTCGCTTGCTTTGAAAAGTAATCCTTAAAGGATGAGGTTGCCATAGTTCCAGGTTATGGGCTGCGATAGAGTGATGATATGCAGCAACTTGAAAACAGCTTACCCCTCGACATCATTTACAATCGCCTGCACACTACTCCAGAGGCGATCGCACCGCAACACGCAATTTAGCCGATCGCGCCCGTCCATTTTGCCGAATTTCTTTTTCAGTGGCTTCGATTGGTTTTTTGGTAATCACTTTCAGCAACTCTGAGCCTTTGAGAGCATGTTTGACGATGCGATCTTCCAGGCTATGAAAGCTGATGATCACAATTCGACCGCCTGGTTTGAGCCAGTGGGGAGCCTTCTGCAAAAAGGTTTCTAAGACCTCTAACTCTCGGTTTACGGCAATTCGTAAGGCTTGAAAGGTGCGTGTAGCGGGATGGATGCGCCCGTAACGATATTTGGGAGGAACGGCATGGGCGATCGCTTCCGCCAGTTCCGTAGTCGTCTCAAAGGGACGCTGTTGCACGATGCGACGGGCGATTTGCCGGGAGAGCCGCTCTTCCCCATAGGTGAAAAAAAGATTTGCCAGTTTGACCTCTTCCCAGGAGTTAATCACCTCTGCGGCTGTGAGGGATTGCGTCTGGTTCATTCGCATATCGAGGGGTGCCGTATGCCGAAAGCTAAAGCCGCGATCGCCAATGTCAAATTGCGCCGAACTCACCCCCAGATCTGTCAGGATGCCATCAAACTGTTGCTCGCCTGGGTCGTAATCGGCAAAGTTGGTGTGATGAAACTGAACGCGATCGCCATACTCCATTAACGTTGCACGAGCCGCTGCGATCGCCTGCTGGTCTTGATCCAGAGCAGTAATCCGCACATCCTCAGCCGCTTGCAAAATCAAGGAACTATGTCCACCGCCCCCCACCGTTGCATCCAGATAATGTCCTCCTGGCTGCACTGTCAGCCCTTCCACGACTTCCTGCGCCAACACAGGAATGTGACTAAACAGGTTTTCTTGTTCGGACTCAATTTCTGAAAAACTCAACCGCTCAATTCCCTAAAACTTCATCAAACACCCTTTTAAGTAGAACAGATTTTTAGCTGCGTTGCAGATATTCTACCGCTATGAATCTGCTGAATTTAGTCGTCTATCTGGAAGAAGGGACAAGAGCAAAGTGCTAGATAAGTTAAAAATTCCTACTACTCCCCATATTGGGTGATATCCCTTTGCTTTAGCTAGAGAACAGCAAGCCAAAATCCAAAATACTGCCCAGATAAGTCCTAAAACTGTGAAGTAAGCATTGCTAGAAGGGATGACTTCACTGTGCACCAAGAGATCTGACAGCAATCTTGTACTGATGTGAACTATCACTGCATTTGTAACGCGATCGAGTGCTTTTTGGGCATGGTCAGGATGTAGATTGCTGCCGTTTCTTTTACAGAGGATAATTGTACTGACTATGCTGAGTAGAAGGGCTACGGTAAGCAGAATAATTGTTTCGACTATTTCTTCATAGCCTTTGAGATCAACAAGTGTGCTGAAGTTTGAAAGAATTTTAGAAAACCTAATAAGTGTAACGACCGTAGTATAGACGGCAATCAGTCTTAACATCCGCATCAATTTTACTTGACTGGTTGTAAGTTCTGGTGAGGGTGCAGAATTCATAACTTATAAGGATTAAAAAGCTTTATAAACTGCATTGGGCAGTTCGGGCTGCAAACGGCTTGTAGGTGTAGGAGGTGCTAAAGCTATTGCCCCAGGACACGCCCCACGAGGGATAGTAGCCTTCCGGTGGGTTAGCTGGAGGAGAGGCGGGGATCGTTTGCCCTCTGCCCATTTGCTCTGGAATTCGGCTGACCTCTATGCGGATGCGTTGAGCCAGACAGCTTTGAAAACACTGGCTACCCTGACAGTTGTTCATACAGTCTCTCTGTGCCTCTTCTGGGCTCGGCAACTGGCGATCGCTCTCCACAATCTGCCGCTGTTTGCTGAAGCCAAACCGTCCCTCACTGACGCTTGCCCAGAGGCGATCGAGCGTCACCAGGTCGGTACAGGGGAATTGGCGAATATCGCTCACTCGAAACAGTCTCAAGTCTTCAAAGAGGATGCGTCCCGTTTCCTGGTCGGCTGCTTCCCACTGATTACGTTGCAAGAGCGATCGCAGCGGTCGATAATCTACGTTTCTAACGGATGGCAGAGTTTCCAGAATGGTTTGATCAGTGGGTTTCTGAAGCAACCAGGCTGGGTTTTCAAACACGTAAGGATTGAGAGACAATACCCAGGCCAGCAGCATTCCAAACAAGCCAGCGATCGCGATCAGTCCTATCTGAGACAACCGCTTTCGAGAGGTTGGGTTGGCAGGCATCAAGGGCTTCCAGGCTGTCCCACAATGGGGACAATTGGGTTTGCCGTCAGAGAGATCGAATCCGGCACCGCATCGTCTGCATATTGGCATGATGGTTTTAAGGGAGTAGATGGATCGCCTACGGCATACTTCCTTTGATTTTGGTGGACTTACGACCGCGATAGTCCGGGCTGAGGAAGGATGGTAAGGCGCAATCGAGGGCAACGGCGATCGCTCGCATCAATTCTGCCTCATGCAACGTCACATCATTATCGAGTAGCACCATGTAGGCACATGCCTCGATAATTGCCTGTTTCAGTTTGGGGCTAGCAGTTGCCAATCGATCCAGGCTCTTCTTCAACTCACCCATATTGCAAGCCGGTGGAAGCTCTGGCAGAGGGTTCTGTCCGGCTCCTGGCAAACGGTACACCCCAGCTTTGAAGGCATACATCGTGTCCTCCGGTTTCGGTTGCCCTACTTGGGCCAGTGCCGATAACACGAGCAAGCATTCCGACCAGATGGGCTTTAACGTGGAGTAACTTTCATCGGTGGGTTTGGGTTTCGAGAGGCGATATCCCAAAATTAGATACAGTGCATACTCCGACCATGACCAGCGTCCATCGACTTTTGCCAGTCCGGTTAAGGTCTTAAAAAGCTGCTGACATTGGCTCCCTGAGCCTTGACGCAGTGCCGGAACGGTTTCGTCGAGGAGGGCAAATCGCAGACGCGGATCGATGTTAGCGATCGCCTGATGACACTCCAAAACTTCTTCAACCACGTCGGCGGATTCGGCTTGCTTGAGCCAGGTGGTTTGCAGTTCATTCAATGCCGAGTCTTCAAAGTCTAACGCCAGTGCCAGGGCGATCGCGGTTGCCCCTGCTGGATCGCGTAACCCTGCCCGAATGGAGCCAGGAACCTGAGCTAACCAGGCAGGTACGTTATCTGTAGCAGCCGACGTAGACCCTCTTGAGCCGGATACCTCTGGAGCGATCGCCCCAGAAGGGATGCTTTGAGTGGGTTGTGCTATCCCAGCAGCTAACCCCATGACAAGTTCGTTGCTGCCTGCTCCAGAGGTTACCCCAGAGGAGGGTTGAGCCTTAGCTGTGGAGGATGCAGTTGGGCGGGAGGGTTGGCTTCGATATTGTCCACCATACTTCTCCAGGCGACCAATACGCTGAGTCAGGGGGGGGTGAGTGGCGAAAATATCTCCCAAAAAGTTAAAACGAAGTGCCGTTCCAAAAAACAGATGACTGTTGGCTTCAGCATAGGGAGAATGTACCAGTGAGCTATGGCGATAGTTAGCAATTTTGCGGAGTGCCTCTGCGATGCCAGCAGGGTTGCGGGTGAACTGCACTGCCGATGCATCTGCCAGGAATTCTCGCTGCCGCGAAACAGCTGCTTTGATAATGCGTCCGCAGAGCATCCCAATGGAGCCAATGACAATCAGGGCTAAGCCAAACCACGCAAAGTTAAAGCCCTTTTCGTTGCGGGAACCCAGACGGTTCCAGCGAAATAAGATTCTGCCCAGAATATAGATCAAAAGTAGACCGTGCAATAGCCCGACCAGCTTCAGGTTCAGCCGCATATCCCCGTTGAGGATGTGGCTGAATTCGTGACCAATCACACCCTGAAGCTCATCCCGCGTCAGTTCTTCGATCGCCCCTCGTGTTATCCCAATCACCGCATCCTTGGGCGTGTGTCCAGCCGCAAAGGCGTTGATCCCATACTCCTGATCCAACACGTAAACCGGGGGAACGGGCATATTAGCGGCGATCGCCATTTCTTCAACCACGTTAAGAAGCTGCTGCTCTGCCGGATTTGCCATCTCAGGAACTAGCAACTTGCCGCCCAAGTCTTTGGCGATCACCTTGCCGCCTGCCTTCAACAGACCTGCCTTGTACCAACTGCCCAACCCAACCACACCCGTTGTCAGGACGGCAGTCCAAAAGAAGAGTTCTGGCTGCCATACTGTAACCGAACTGCCTGTTACTCCAAATGCAATCAGAGCGGCTCCATAAATACACAGGACGACGCAGATCAGCGACAAGATAAACAACCCAACTAACTGTTGGGTGTTGCGGCGAGCGCGATCTTGATGCTCAAAAAAGCTCATAGAAGTTAGAAGGAGACACGAGGAGCATTTTTAACTTCAGGTGCCACGTCTTCTAGTAGGTCTGCCGGATTGAAGTTGAAGGAACCTGCAATCAAGTTACTGGGGAAGACTTCGCGCTTCGTGTTGTAGAGCGTAACTGCGTCGTTAAATGCCTGACGGGCAAAAGCAACCCGGTTTTCCGTGGAGGACAATTCTTCCATCACCCGTGTCATGGTCTGGTCTGCTTTCAGGTCGGGATAGGCTTCACTCAAAACCATTAACCGTCCCAGTGCTCCGGTTAAAGCGGCTTCTGCGGCTCCCAGTTGTTGCATGGCTTGCGGATCACCGGGATCGCGAGATGCCCGACCATTAGCACTCACAGCCGCATTCCGAGCCGCAATCACAGCTTCCAGGGTTTCCCGCTCGTGCTTCATGTACCCCTTCGCCGTTTCAACCAAATTGGGAATCAGGTCATATCGTCGCTGAAGTTGAACATCAATCTGCTTGTAGGCGTTTTTGTAGCGATTTCGCAGGGTGACAAGGCTGTTATACGCATTGATAACGATGAAGGCGAGTATCAACGCCAGCATCACGATAAAAATGAAGGCTCCCATAGGGTTGAGTCCTGTATATGAGGGGTAGGGTACGCTCTACTCAAAAAATACCCAACGCAACCCTAAAACTCCGCAATGAAGTTAGTCGCTCGCTAGAAAATTCATCAAAGGTTACCTCTATCCTCAGGAATATTTATATGTTCCAATCAGCAATCACGAGCAAAAAGCTGTTTCTCAGAATCGTGTTTAGGAAGGGGCGATCGCTGGACTACAGCAGTCATACAGCGATTTTTGGATAAGGAAACCATAGCTATGCAGTGTGAATGGGTGGATGGGTGGATGGGTGGATGGGCGTGGGTGGCTTATGCAAGGCGCAACCGCTGTAAGTTAATTGGGAAAACGGCTCTGTCTTAGTCACCAGTCATTTGTCATGAGTTATTGGGGTGTTAGACCCAAATAGCGAATGACCATTCACCTATACCCCTGCGGCTACGTTTTCTTATAAACCAACCACAATTGCTCTATCTCTGCTTCAGAGCTCGATCTCCTAAATATCAAGCCAACCTTATGATTGAGCTTTAGAATTCAAATCCTTACTCTAGTGCAGTCAGTACCTACCTTTCTGACCATCCATCCCTATAATTAATAAAGTGCAACACAAGACTATTTAATTGCCGATTTGCCGAGAGAGTCTTGAACTTGGAATTTTGTTGGAGACTGCCCCCCAGCCTCATAACAGACCCAGCCATCAAACGAAGTCGGTGCGGCTTACAGTTGTAAATCGGGAGACAGATCATCTATGGCAATGATCGAAACCAAAACCGAGCCTATGGTGCTCAACATGGGTCCACACCACCCCTCAATGCACGGGGTGTTGCGTCTAATCGTCACATTGGATGGCGAAGACGTGGTGGACTGTGAGCCAGTCATTGGCTATTTGCACCGAGGCATGGAGAAGATCGCCGAAAACCGCACCAATATTATGTATGTGCCCTACGTTAGCCGTTGGGATTATGCGGCGGGCATGTTTAACGAAGCCGTAACGGTCAATGCTCCTGAAAAGTTAGCAGATATTGCAGTGCCCAAACGTGCCAGCTATATCCGCGTCATTATGCTGGAGTTGAACCGGATTGCCAACCACCTACTGTGGCTTGGTCCCTTTATGGCAGACGTAGGAGCACAAACTCCTTTCTTTTATATTTTCCGTGAACGGGAAATGATCTACGACCTGTGGGAAGCTGCAACAGGCTATCGCATGGTCAACAACAACTACTTCCGCATCGGTGGTGTCGCCGCTGACCTGCCCTACGGTTGGGTAGACAAGTGCGCTGACTTTTGTGATTACTTCATGCCTAAGGTCGATGAGTATGAGCGGTTGATCACCGATAACCCCATCTTCCGACGTCGGGTGGAAGGGGTAGGCACGATTACCCGTGACCAGGCGATCAACTGGGGCTTGTCGGGTCCCATGCTGCGGGCTTCTGGGGTGAAGTGGGATCTGCGGAAGGTAGACCACTATGAGTGCTACGACGACTTTGATTGGGAAGTGCACTGGGAAACCGCAGGTGACTGCTTTGCCCGGTATCTGGTGCGGATGCGCGAGATGCGTGAGTCCGTCAAGATTATCCGTCAGGCATTAAAAGCACTGCCCGGTGGTCCTTACGAAAACTTGGAAGCCAAGCGGATGTCGTCGGGTCCAAAGTCGGAGTGGAATGCCTTTGACTACCAGTTCATTGGTAAGAAGATTGCGCCTACTTTCAAAATTCCTAAAGGTGAACACTACGTCCGTGTAGAAAGCGGCAAAGGTGAACTGGGGATTTACATCATTGGGGATGACAACGTTTTCCCCTGGCGGTGGAAGATCCGGGCAGCCGACTTCAACAACCTGCAAATCCTGCCTTACCTGCTGAAGGGCGTGAAGGTGGCGGATATCGTCGCTATCCTGGGTAGCATTGACATCATCATGGGTTCCGTCGATCGCTAGGTTGACTGAAATATCAATGGGGCGATCGCACACAACGGTAGTTCTGGCAATGAGTGCCGATGGCAAAATTGCAGACTATCAGCGATCGCCTGCTCGTTTTGGTTCCTCGACGGATAAAGCACATCTAGAAAGCCAGATTGCTCAAGCTGATGCGGTGTTGTTTGGAGCGGAAACGCTGCGTGCCTACGGTACGACTTTACCGATCCGGCAGACGCAGCTTCTAGACCAACGGCAACAGCAGGGCAAACCTCCGCAGCCTGTTCATATTGTTTGTTCGCGATCGGGAAAGTTGGACGCGAACTATCCCTTTTTTCAGCAACCTGTTCCTCGGTGGCTGTTGACCACCTTAGAGGGAGCGATCGAATGGGACGAGAAGCCTGGATTCGATCGCATTCTGACTGTTCCAGTAGAGAATGGCGGGTTAGATTGGCAGGTTGCCTTTCAAGAATTTTTGCTAGCTGGATTTGAGCGAGTGGCTGTAACTGGGGGAGGAACCCTGGTTGCCTCGTTGCTAGAAGCCGATTTAATCGATGAATTGTGGATTACAGTGTGTCCCCTACTACTAGGAGGTAGGGATGCCCCAACGCTGTTGGAGGGAGAGGGATTCGCAGCAAAATTAGCTCCCCGTCTGGAATTGCTGTCGGTTGAGGCAGTGCAAAGTAGTTCCCCCAATGGGGTGATCGCCCAGGAAGTATTTTTGCACTATCGAGTGCAACGTATTACTTGATACAGTCGTAAAAGTGGCACATGTTTTGAGTGGACAGTTGGGGAGTTTGAATAGGCTAGGTTTACCTGAAACTCCGGTATTCCTTTATGCCAGTTCTTAATCAACTACCTGCTCGTGAGATATACAACCCAGTCAGTCTGCCAACCGTCTCTGTGTTATCGGTGGATGCCTTAATTCAACTCCCTGATTTTGAAGCGGCAGTTCACACAGTTGCAGATCATTACGCCTTTGAGCAGCACCCTTACTTGCAGTGGATGCAGGCTCCAACCACCACCCGTGATGCCTTTCGCCACAGCCAGTTATCCTTCCGGTTTGCCGTGGAGTCTTTTTCGCAATCACTCGCAGCCGTGTTAGCGCGGATTCTCTTGCTTGAAGATCGCTTGGCACTGGCGGAAAACGTGGCTGAAGAACACGGACACGGCGATCGCCTACATGCTCACAAATACACCTTTCGGCAATATCTGCTAGCGTTGGGTGCTTCACCAGATGAGTTGACAAACCCCTGTTCCATTGCGGTGCTGGCGTTCAACCAATCCATCCTCAACTTTTGCCTCACGCAATCGGCTGAAGCTGGAGCCGCTGCTCTGGGCATGATTGAGCATTTGTATGTGCCGATTAGTGCGGCGATCGCCCGAACGGTACATGAACGAGGTTGGACGGCTTCGGGGTCACAGTCGCACTACACCGTGCATGAAGTGTTGGATGTCGAACATGCGCGAGATCTGCTGGCGATCGCGGCTCCTGCCTGGGAGTGCAAAACCTCTCGATTGCTCGTGGCTCAAGGATTGCTGCTCGGTTCCCACTATTTCTGGACGTTGTACCATGACTTACCCCGCTTCTGATCCGATTTCTGAGATTGCTTTCTCTCAAGTGCGGGAAGATCCGCGTGTGGAATTGAGCCTGGTGGATTACCTGGCGGAGCGGCAGAATCATCCATTGCGGGTGCTGTTGGTGGCATCTGGAGGATGCACCGCTTTGAGCCTGTTAGTTTCTCCGGCGATCGCCCAGGTAGAAGCGGTCGATCTGAATCCCGCACAGTTGCATCTGGTGGAATTGCGGCGACACGCTCTGGTGCATCTGTCGTTGGAGGATCAACTCCAGTTAATTGGCGCAGATTGTTTAAGTGATCCACCAACGTTACATCAAGGCGAATTGCCATTCGCCCCTACCCATCGTCGCCAGGAACTTTATGACAAGTTGCGACCCTGGTTGCCAGAAGCCACGCGAGTCTTTTGGGATGTGCGACCGGAGCAAATTGCCTTTGGGGTGAATCGAGTTGGACGATTTGAGGCGTTATTTCGGGAACTGGCTCAGGCATTTGCAGCAGAAGGATTAGACCCACTAAATCAACCTGCGATCGCCCTAACTAGCCCTCGCTGGAAGCCCCTATTTGAGAAGGTGTTTGAGCGCAACAAATTAGCACGAATCTTTGGAGAAGCGGCGGTGAATTACTCGATGGATCGCAGCTTTGGCGAACACTTTGCCGATGTGTTTGCTCAAGCGTTGCGTAGTAAAAACCCAGCACAAAACTACTTTGTGACGCAAGTGTGGGGCGATCGCTACACCACGGGTAAACAGGGTTTGCCCCTCTACTTGCAAGCTCCGGCGCAACTCATGATTCGCCACCTCGGCGTAGAACGGTTGCGTCTGCATCAAGGAGCATTAGCCGATGTGATGACCCAACTGGCTCAAACGGCTCCCTTTGATCTGATTCAACTGTCCAATATTTCGGATTGGATGCCTGTGGCAGAGTTGCACAAGTTGTTGGCGATCGCCACTGGTTGCCTCAATTCTGGAGGTGCGTTGTTGGGGCGCAGGCTCAATGGCGATCATCACCTTGCAAATGTTATGGCAGAACATGTGCGGGTCAATGCTGAACTGAGCCAGCAATTGCAGCAAGCCGAACGGTCTTATTTTTACCGGGAAGTGGTGGTTGGGTTTGCTCAGTAGAGGGAATGGGGAATGGGGTGTGGGGTGTGGGGTATGGGGAATAGCTTTTCATCCTTCATTCTTTATCCTTTACTCTTCATTTTTCATTCTTTATCCTTCATCCTTTTTATGTCTCTTGCTGTTAAACCTATTTCTCTCAGCGATCGCCCCATCTATCAATCAAAATTGGTGGAATTGGAGCAAACCGCCAGTTATCCGCTGGGAGAAGATGCCTTTCAGTTGGATCATGGAGCAGATTATTTTGCCTTCTTTGATCGCCTGGGTCAGGTCAACTATTACGCCGTTTTAGATGGGGAAAAAGCGATCGCAGTGGGGGCAGCAGTGTTGCGTCAGGTTCCTGATCGTGCGGGAGAAAAGCCTTGTCCAGCGTGGTATCTGTGTGATCTAAAAGTGCATCCAGACTATCGACGGCAGCATTTGTCACTGCGGTTGTTTCGTCATGCCTTTACCAAGCATTTTGCGGAGTGCGATCGCGGCTATGCGATTTCGATGAATCCGGGAGATGACCATCCCAACCGGGTTGTACCCCTGCTACAGTTTATCTGTCCTGTGAAGTTCCGCTGCACTGCCACTTTAGAAATCTATAGTTTAAGTGCTGATGAGATGCAGCGAGTTGAACCCCTGCTGAAGGAGCATCGAGGTGATATCTCCTATCTGTCGCTCAAGGGCATTAAGGATTTGCGATTACAAAGCACTGGAGCAGTGTTGCCATTGTTGCATGTTCAGCTTGGAGACACCGCACCGCCTCATACCTCCTACCTCACGCCAAGTCCAATAGGGAATATGACCCACAGCGGTTTGAAACCCCCATCACATCAGGCTCTAACAATCCAAAATCGCCAATCCAAAATCCAAAATGGTATCTGTTATTTCTCGCCCATTCCAGGATTTACCCACATGTTTTGTGCTCTCCGTGGAGATGCGTTGGCGATCGCCCTTTCAAAACAAGGAATTCTACCTCAAGCTACCGCCAGTATTGTTAGTCACGGTATGAATGACAGCGATTGGCGGTTTGTGCTGACGAGCGACATATAGAAGAAGGGATAAAGGATAAGGGATAAAGGATAAAAGTGTTGGTAGTCAATGGTCAGTGGTCAATGGTCAGTGGTCAATGGTCAATAGTCAGTGGTCAATGGTCAATGGTCAGTGGTCAATGGTCAATGGTCAGTGGTCAATGGTCAATGGTCAGTGGTCAATGGTCAGTGGTCAATGGTCAGTGGTCAGTGGTCAATGGTCAATAGTCAATGGTCAGTGGTCAATAGTCAATGGTCAGTGGTCAATGGTCAATAGTCAATGGTCAATGGTTCGTTGTTAATAGCCAACTGTTAAGGCGCAATCCGTTGAGTTTTATGTGCGACACTTCAAACATCATGCGCGAAAGTCTGAGCGTCACAGATAAAAGACTGAGCGTCATGCACGAAAGTCTGGGTTTCGCTCACCGTGATCTGAGCATTAGCCACTAATCTTTGGGAATCATCAGACATCCACAATGGACTATCAGCGATTTGGTTTTTGCTACCTTTTGCAAATCCTTTATCCTTCATCCTTCATCCTTTATCCTTTATCCTTCTTCGTTTTGCTCCTTCCAAAATTGCTCGGCGAAGGCAACGGTGGGATGAATTGGGGCTTTGGGTTTGCTTTTGAGGGGCATATTGGCTTCGTGGGGGGTGCGATCGCCCTTTCGAGAATTACAGCGATCGCAGGCAGCGACGACGTTATCCCAGGTGTGAGTCCCCCCTCTGGAGCGGGGCATGATGTGGTCGATGGTCAGGTTGCGGGTGCTGCCGCAGTATTGGCAGGTGTGATTGTCACGCCGCAAGACTTCTCGACGATTGACGGGGGGCATTTTCCAGAGCCGTTCGGGATTGGTAACGGTGAGGCGGATATGTTCGGGGACGTGGACAACTAAACTCGGCGATCGCACCTGCCAGGATCGCGTTGTGCTAAGTTCCAGGGATTCTGCTTGCCCACTCACTAGAAGAACAACGGCTCGCTTGATGTTAATGCGGGCTAAAGGCAGATAGTTCTTAGAAAATACGACAACCGAGTTTTGTAGGACGGGCACTTGGTTTGGGCGACTGGCTCTCATGGGCAACACTCCTCAAAAACGAGAACCCCTGCTTTTGGTGTAAAAAGCAGGGGCAACATTCGGCTTATATCAAGGCTTGGGCAGACGCAGGTGAACGGTCGCACTGCCGACGGTAAGTAGAACGGCGAGTGCAGACGCACTGATATCGGTTGAATCAGAAATGGGGTGGGTCTGGTTGAGGATGCAATCGACAGCACGGGCAGAAACTGGATTAACTGGATTAAGTGGATGACTGAAATGATTCAGGTAATCGCGTTGATGTGAAACGGTTGAATCAGAATGCTGCCATTCAACTCAATGATTGGCATGAAATACAGGATGTATTTAAGTGTTGTAACGTGCAGCGATCGCCAACCAATCCCTCTAAAACGAACTATATCGCAAGATCTCCTGGATGTGATCCCTGGCGGTTGACAATATTAATGTTGTTGTTAATGTCATTGCCTTTTAAGGGGATTTCTTAAGTAATCCGCTTCAAGTTAGATGAACTTCAGTTATCATGGCAACCTAAGATTGATTAAACTTGGCACTATGGAGAGCGGGTTGATTAAGTTCAAACCACTAAATACAGCATCAGAGTGGCATCCCTACTGATTAAAGAGGGCTACGGAGAACTCGGTTACAGAGAAGTCATAGTAACGTCTGTCCAGGTCATGGTTCGGTGGAGCATATGCAGAAGGCACAATTTGGGCAACGATTTTGGTTAAGCCTTGGACTGGTGGGATTGTCGATAGTCGGGAATCCGGTCACGATTGCGCTAGGACTGGGGGCGATCGCCATCACCTCTGCTGCACCGGGGTATGCCGCTACACTCACCCGTTGGCAGTTCAACGCCAATACCTCCGAGTTAGAGTTTACGGTGCCAGAAGGGGTAACTCCGCGATACTTTTTGTTAGCGCAACCTGCCCGGATTGTGCTGGATTTGCCAAATACAACCGTGGGGAGTGTGCCTGCGGGGCAAACCTATTCAGGTCAGGTGCGCCAGATTCGGGTGAGTGAGTTTCAACCGGGAGTGACTCGCATTGTGATCGAGTTGTCTCCTGATGCGGTTTTGGCGGCTCAACAGGTTGACTTGCGAGAGGTTGGGCAGGGTCGCTGGGTAGTGCGTCCTCGGTTTGCGGGGGATGCTCCTCCTGTGGCAGCGCAACCTGCCCCTCCTCCCGTGGCTCCTGCTCCTCAACCGTCTGTGCAGCCCGCCCCGTTGCCAGAACGTGACCCCGTTGCAGAACTCTCGGAGACAGTGCGCGATCCCGTTATGGTGCAACCTCCCGCCGAAACCGCCGTGACTCCTGCCCCCAGTCCTACCCCTGCTCCGGCAGCACCCTTACCTCCACTGGAACCAAACGCAACTGAGATTCCTGTGGAGATTGCTGAACCTGTTACCCCTGTTGCTCCTCCGACAGCCACTCCTGAGCCAACTTCTGAGCCGACCCCTGAAGTTGCCAGTGCACCTCAACCTGCTCCAGTGGAGACGCCTAGCCCAACCGCACCTGTGGCTACCCCCTCGCCTGAACCCTACGATCCGCAGTTGCCGACGACGTTGCCCCCGGCAACCTTGTCTAGCGATCGCCCCGTCACCGTTCAAGTGCCTGCACTGGGCAGTCCGCCTGCCAATCGTCCGACCCCTACTCCCCCTCCCGTCTTGCAACCTGCTCCGGTGCAACCTCCGATGAGTAGTCTGCCGCCTGCATCTCCCACCCCGAATGAGGCGACTCCCCCTGGGGTGACTCCGCCTGCGACGGCTCCAGTCGCACCGCCTGCACCTGTTGCGGTGGCTCCAAACCCCAATATTCTGTTGCCATCGGGGACGGTGTTGCGATTGCGGTATCCGCGTGAGTCTGTGTTAGAACTTCAGGCAGGTTCTCCCTGGCAGGAAGTGTTGGTGCTCAATCAGGCAGTGCGCGATCGCGCTGGCAACATCATTGCCCCAGAAGGTAGCCCGGTGATTGGTCGGTTTGAAACGGATCAAACAGGAAGTCGCTTTGTGGCGCAAGCCATCACACTGCAAGGACGCAATATTAGACTGACGGCTCAGTCTAACCGATTGGGGGGCGATCGCCAGGTTTCTGAAAATCAGTTAGTGCGAAACTCTGCCATTGGTGGATTGGCTTTGACCGTATTGGGTGCGTTTACGGGCATTGGGGCGATCGCCGGAGCCGTTGTCGGAGCGACTGCTGGAGCCGCAACCACCTATATCACTGCGCCTCAACCTGCGATTATTCAACCCAATCAAATTGTTGAGGTGCGTTTGACGGAAGACCTATCGCGATCGCAGTAATAGTTAATGGTTAATGGTTAATGGTTAATGGTTAATGGTTAATGGTTAATGGTTAATGGTTAATGGTTAATGGTTAATGGTTAATGGTTAATAGTTAATGGTTAATGGTTAATGGTCAATGGTTAATGGTTAATGGTCAATGGTTAATGGTTAATGGTCAATGGTTAATGGTTAATGGTTAAGGGTTAATGGTTAATGGTCAATGGTTAATGGTTGAGCGCATAGAGCAACAATTGACGATTGACGATTGACGATTGACGATTTCCCTAGTTGAGGGTTAAGCGCATAGAGCAACAATTGACGATTAACGATTGACGATTGACGATTTCCCTAGTTGAGGGTTAAGTACATAGAGCAACAATTGACGGTTGACAATTGACAATTGACACTTACAGTTTCCCTTGGCACTTAACGGTTTCCCTTCGTCTTAAGAGGTTTTTTATGCAACTGATCGGCATGTTGGATTCACCCTATGTTCGCCGTGTTGCCATTTCCTTAAAACGGATGGGTATACCGTTTGAACATCGTCCCCTCTCTGTGTTCCGCAATTTTGAGGAGTTTCAGCGGGTCAACCCTGCGGTTAAAGCACCCACATTTGTCTCAGACAAAGGGGAAGTGCTGATGGACTCGACCCTCATCCTTGATTACCTGGAAGCGATTATTGCATCTGACAAGCGATTGATGCCTGCTGATCCGGATCAACGTCTAATAGCACTGAGACTGATTGGTCTTGCGCTGCTTGCCTGTGAGAAGACCGTGCAATTGGTGTACGAAACTACCTTGCGCCCACCGGAAAAACAACACCAACCCTGGCTCGATCGCGTCGATCGCCAGTTGCATACGACTTACAATTTATTAGAAGCTGCCATGGAGTCTGCGAATCCCTGGTTTTTGGGTACTCAACTCATGCAACCGGATATCACTGTGGCTGTGGCATGGCGGTTTACGCAACATACGATTCCTCAGATTATCGATGGGGAATCTTATCCGGCATTGGCGCGTTTTTCGGAGCAGGCGGAGGAGTTGCCGGAGTTTGTAGCGACTCCGCTTGAGTAATTGGCGGAATACTCGATTCTGACCTGGATGCGCACCCCTGCAAGCCACATTCCATGGGGTGAAGGCGGTCAGAAAGCTTCCCAGCATCCGGGTTTGAGCCATTGTCTCTGTTCTAAGCTTTCTGACCAAAGCTATATCTCTCTTTAGTCACTTTGGACAGAAATTATTTTGCCCAAATTCTCATTCCTGGCTAGAAGCCAGGAATGCACACCTGGAGGCAGAGCCTCCATAACTCCATTTCCAAGCAGGAGCTTGGAAACGAGGTTTGTCTGGGATTTGTTTGCAAAGAGAGTGACAGAAGAGGGATATATACATTCATCTTTTCACAGCTATAGCAGTCCCAAATCATTTGTGAAATAGCATCTGTATAGAACAAGGGGCTTAAGCCCCTTGCCTGTTCACGATTCAAATAGGATCGCTATATCTACACCGGACTGCTGTAGAGTTGAGGCATTGGAATCCTTCAGGGCAATGTCGTCATGAGTCAACTACCAAATCGTGTTCCTGCTCCTACCTGGTGGCAACTCCTTACTTGGATCGCCGACCCAATTAAATTTCAAGACCGATATCATCAGCGGTATGGCGATATTTTTACCATGAACTTAGGCAGGCTTGGCGGATATGTGGTTATTGGCGAGCCGAAGTTGATTCAAGAGATCTTTAGTCAAGATTCTAAGTTTGAAATTGGGCGAGGAAATGTGCTTGCTCAACCCTTGATTGGTCGAAACTCACTGATGTTAATGGATGGCGATCGCCACAAGCGAGAGCGCAAGCTCTTGATGCCATCCTTTCACGGTGAACGGTTGCAAGCATACGCGACTCAGATTTGTGCGATCGCTGACCAGATAGCCAGTCAATGGCACGTTGGGCAGCCTTTTGTGGTGCGATCGACCATGCAAAAAATCAGTCTGGAACTGATTTTGCAGGTGGTGTTTGGCTTGAGTGAGGGTGAACGCTATCAACAACTCAAACCATTGCTGACGGAATGGCTAGATATGACCGATTCGCCATTGCGATCGAGCCTATTGTTTTTGAAGTTTTTGCAGAAAGATTGGGGCGCGTGGTCACCCTGGAGCCAAATGAAACAGCGGCAGCGGCAAGTGCATCAGCTCTTGCAGGATGAAATTAGCGATCGCAAAAACCAGGGTGATGCCGGACGGATCGATGTCCTCAGCCTGATGATGGCAGCCCGCGATGAGCAAGGCAACGCCATGACCGATGAAGAATTGAGAGACGAACTGATTACGCTATTGTTTGCGGGACATGAGACGGTTGCTACAAGCCTCTCCTGGGCGTTTTATGAGATTCATCGTCAGCCACATATCCTTGAAAAGCTGTTAGTGGAGTTGGAGAGCTTTGGGGCAACCCCATCCGTAGGGGCGATCGCCCCCCAGGAGGATCTGCTCCGCATTGCCCAGTTGCCCTATCTCTCGGCGGTCTGTCAGGAAACTCTGCGAATGTATCCAGTGCTTCCAGTCATTTTTCCCCGCATTACTAAAGCTCCGGTTACCCTCGCGGGACGTTCCTTTGACGCAGAAACGGTATTAATGCCCAGTATCTATCTCGTGCATTATCGGGAAGACCTGTACCCTCATCCTCACGAGTTCAAGCCAGAGAGGTTTCTGGAGCGACAGTATGCTCCATCAGAATATTTTCCGTTTGGGGGTGGTGTCCGTCGCTGTCTGGGGTATGCACTGGCGCAGCTAGAGATGAAGTTAGTGTTGGCAACAGTGGTGTCTCGATATCGCCTTGAATTATTAGAGACAAAGCCTGTCAAAATGCAACGACGGGGGTTTACCCTCGCTCCCAAGGGAGGCGTGCGAATGGCAATAATTGGGAAACGATAACCGAATTTGACCGTTGCGTCATGAAGCTCAAAAACGATTCAAGGAGTGGGTTTTGCCGTCGAACGCACTACAGAGTACAGGCTGATTTGCTAAACCCGCCCGTACAATTTGCGGATTGATTAAACCCATCATCCTAAGTTTTTGCTATATCCACCTTTTGAAGGTTATTTTAGGGGAACCTGTGGAGTAATATCGAGTCCGGTAATCTGTCTCAGATAAAGCATCCCTAAAAAATTAATGCATTTAGAACCCATTGTTTCGTTCGCTATCCTGTTAGCCGTTATTTTGATTGTGCCTTTGTGCTTTGAGCGGCTAAAACTTCCAGGATTGCTGGGGCTGCTTGTAGCAGGCGTCGTGCTTGGTCCAAACGGATTGCGCCTGCTGGATACTGATTCTGAAACGATGAAACTATTGTCAGACATCGGATTGGTCTATCTGATGTTTGTAGCAGGTCTAGAAGTGGATCTGGATGAGTTTCAAGCCAACAGAAACCGCTCGATTGGCTTTGGTGGCTTCACCTTTGCCGTGCCCCTGATCGTCGGCACGATCGTTGGGCGCATGTTTGGTTTCGGCTGGAATGCCTCTATCTTGATTGGTTCGCTGTTTGCCTCCCACACGTTGCTGGCGTACCCCATCATTAGCCGTTTGGGCGTGATCAACAACGAAGCGGTGATGGTGACCATTGGGGCAACTATCTTTACGGATATTGGTGCATTGATGGTGCTGGCGGTGTGCGTCAGCATTCATCAAGGTGAATTTACAGCTTTGAGTCTGATAACGCTCTTGGGGTCGCTGGCACTGTATTCAGTGCTAATCCTGGTTGGGTTTAAGCGGATCGGCAAAGAGTTTTTCCGGCGATCGGGCGACGAAGAAGGAAACCAATTTCTGTTTGTGCTGCTGGTGGTGTTTATTGCCGCATTAGGGGCTGAAGTCATCGGGGTTGAAAAGATTATTGGCGCGTTTTTGGCGGGATTGGCAGTTAACAGCGTGTTGGGCGAAAGTCCCGTCAAAGAGAAAGTGATCTTTGTGGGGAATGTGCTGTTTATTCCCATCTTTTTTGTGGATTTGGGGCTACTCATTGACATTCCGGGGTTCATTAGCAGCTTAAGTTCGATCTGGTTGACAGTGGCGATCGTCGTTGGTTTGGTTAGCAGCAAGTTTGGAGCGGCTCTGCTCGCGAAATTGGTTTATCGCTATAACTGGCAAGAAATGCTAACAATGTGGTCATTGTCACTGCCCCAGGTAGCCGCGACTCTGGCAGCAACACTGGTGGGTTATCGGGCTGGATTGCTGACTGAGAATGTGTTGAACGGGGTGATTGTGTTGATGTTGGTGACCGCCACTTTGGGACCTCTGATCACCGCCCGTAGTGCTGCTAACCTCGTTCCCACGGTGCCCAGTAGTGTAGAACCCGAATCTAACTTGTCCCTGCACTGGAGTGATGAAGTAGACTCTAAACCGTTAACGATTGTTGTACCTGTTTACAACCCTAAAACCGAGCAATTTTTGATCGAAATGGCGGCGTTGCTCGCACGACATGAGTCTGGAAAGCTTGTGCCTCTTGCCGTAACTACGGCTCAGGCTTCAATGGATGCTCCGGAGTTAAAGAATGCGCTGCAACGAAGTGAATTGTTATTGTCGCGTGCGACTGAGTTGAGCCGAGAGTTTGGTGTTAATGCAGAACCGCTGTCGCGTATTGATGACAGTATTGCTCAAGGTATTAGCCGTGCTAGCCGAGAGCAAAATGCGGACTTGATTGTGATGGGATGGGGCAAAACTACGGGCTTTCGGGCGCGACTGTTTGGCACGGTGATTAACAGCGTGTTGTGGTCGTCACATTGTCCTGTGGCAGTGACTCGATTGCTCGATTCTCCGGGCAGTATCCATCGCATCCTCGTACCCATCGATACGTTAACTCACCGGGCGGTGCGTCTGGTGCGCTTTGCCCAGATTCTCGCTGCCTCCAATCTGGCAGAGGTGACGCTGTTGCATGTGTGCGATCGCCACACCACTCCTAGCCGCATTGCCTGGACTGAAGAGCAACTAAATCTGCTGACTGCCAAATACTCCCCTCATACGAGAACTACGGTGTTAGTGGTGCCATCAGACAATGTGGCTGCCACCATCATTAATACGGCTAAATCGTTTGATCTGGTCGTGTTGCGATCGATTCGACAACGCCTGCGAATTGGAGAATTGGCAATTAGTGACCTCACTACTGAAGTTGTTCAACACCTGACTTGTTCTGTTGTGCTGCTGGGCGAGCCGCAACGACAGTCGGTTCCGGCTTTGCTGGATATGCGGGGACAGGTGATTCCGGCGAGTAGCTAATGGGGATTAGGAGAGTGAGGGAGTAGGGGAGTAGGGCAATACTCTGTCACGCCATCACGCCATCGCTCTAGTACCTAAGGCTAACGTGAATTCGGGATAAGAATTTTGGCGGTTAAAACAAACCCTGGTGCTGGGAAGCTTCCTGACTCGCCTTCGCCTCATCGTATGTGGCTACAGCTATACAAACAAAACCGATCTACGTCGGTTGAGTAAACCTTTGATTTCCGGTAGTCCGCGTCGGCGGACTTCGCTTTGATAGCCGCGAATTCATTCGCCAGGCTCTTAAACGAGCTGACGTTAAGGCTACTCTGGCAGATGTCGATCTAGTAGCCCATTGTTGGGATCGTAGACCTCAACGGGTAAGCGGAAGTGGTTGGCGATGCCTTCGAGCGATCGCCTCAAGGTCAACTGGTGGTCGGTCACGATCGCCTGAAGATCTCGATTGCCACTATTTCGAGCTGTTTCGATCGCCTGCACGTAGGTTGGGTTCAACTGCACGCGAATCTCATCACTCACCGACATCAACTGACAGGCTTGCAGTTCGCGGCTGCATACTTTGGTTAACTCATTGGATACTTGTGCGGATGCCTGTACCTTTTGCTCTGCCTGACTGAGGGAGGCTTTATAGGTATCGATTTGCTCTTGTGCCTGAGTGGCGTGAGCCGTTCCATCAGGGACTTCTTGAATCACCTCAATGGCCAATCGCCAGCGGGCGATCGCTTCCTGCCAGGCAAAGCGACGTTCAGCCGATTGAGCCGTTTGAGCATGTTGGGTCGCCTGGGTAAACAGTTGAACTCCAATTTCTTCCTGTTCAACGCGCTCGTTGGCTTCTGCGAGTTTGGGTCGATAGGCATTCAACAATCGCTCTGCCTCCAGTGCTCCTGTCGTATCTGCTGTCACTTCTTGTAACCGCATAATGACAATCTGCCAGGTGGCTCTGGTCAATTGCCAATCTGCCAGAGTATGAGCTTTGCGGTGGCGTTCTCCTGCTAGCTGTACTGCCTGTTGTGCGACATCTAAAGTGCTCTGTGCCTGTTCTTCTCGTTGCAAGTGTCGCCCTGCTTCGGTCAGGTTGGTGCGATAGGTTTTTAATCGCTGTTGAGCCAGGGTATACAAGGTGCTTTCGGCATCAATCTGCTCCAGTTGGGCGATCGCCTCCTGCCACTGCGATCGCACGTTACGCCAGATCTCAACCGCGTGAGGAGGATTTTCGCTCGCCTGCAATGCTGAAGTTGCCTTATCTTGAGCGGCGACCAGATGATTGAGGGCAGCGGCTTGTGCCTGATAGGTCTGCATCAGTGTACGAGCATCAGACGATTGCCCAGACCAGACCGGAATCGTTTCAAGCAGGGCGATCGCCTGTCCTAACTGTTGCTGCGCTTGCTCCAAGTCTGCTTTGGTTTTGGCTGCCTCCACCCGATCGATGGACTGCTGACTCAAGTCCTGTGCTGTTTGCAACTCCGAACAACTGCCTACAACACAGGGACGAGTCAGGGCATACATCCCTCCAGCAAGGCTCAACGTAGCAACTCCAGTACCAATTACGAGCTTGTGTTTTCCCTGCAACTGGTTCATCCAGCCATTCCAGGTAGAGCGAGTGTCAGTTGCGAGCCGCTCCAACGCTGAGGATGAAATCAGAGCCAATGCCCCTCCCCGCTCAAAGGATAGAAGAGAGGGTGGAGTCGTTTCGCCATCGGGAGGGCTACTCTGGGTTGGCTCCGAGGCTGACTGAGCAGCATGGGTCATCAACTCTTGTACCAGTGCATCCAACTCTTCATCGGGAACAATCCACTCTTCGGATTTTGCCGTTCCCTCCGCCTCACATAGAACCGGATTGGGTGGCGGTGGCGGTGGCTGAATCACGAAGAAACGATGGGCGTAGGGCTGTTTTTGCCCTGCAACCCGCAGGTAAAGCCGCACCTGCTGAGTAAAGTGCAGTTGCAAGGATTGAATCGTGCGTTCTAAAAATCGCAGCGTTTGCGTGGGATCTAGAGAAATACCCGCCTGGTGTTGCCCCAAAACAATTAATTTTTCTTCTTTAAGAGTGCAACGAATGCCAATCAGACTATCGGGTAATAAATTTTCGTGTAATAAGTCCTGTAGCTGTACCCCCAATGTATCCAGGTTGTCTAAAGGAATGGTCGTCTGCATAGCAAATGGGTGATGGGCAACACGTTGAATGGAAACTATCGCTTTTTACATTGACCCATAACGCCTTCCGGACGAATCGGCTTACAGCCCCTCTTCTGCAATATTTAGCAACACGCTGAGGCTTAGTTTTATAGCCGTAGTCACTTGGGTGAGGGCGGGGTGCAGGGGTGGAACCCCTGGCCGGGGGCTGCGTCCCCACACCTCCTTTGTCCTAAATGAAGTGGCGGTAGCTATATCAATAAAAACAGGGAACTGTATTCATACAGATGTCACATGTGACGTTGCTGGATGCAAATTATGATTCTCAAACACGACCACTGCTGTACGGGTGTTTAACGAAACGCCCTACGAAATTCATATTACTTTGGGTCTGAGGTGAAATATGACGCAGAGTTCCGGCAGCCAACCGACCTGGTGGGAACCTGTACAGAATTTGGATAACAAGTTTGTTGAGTGGGGTATTCCAGGTGCTTTTGTGGCGATCGCCTAAAATAGGCTTATTGCGTCGTTTTGCTTCCCTCCTTTGTGAACCCGTATGAGCCAGCGATCGTACCCCGTCCCGCAGACAGACCCGCCTCTCTCTCCCAGAGAGACACTGCCCACGATGTATGATCTACCGAGCGAAAATCCTGAGGAGCCTGGATTGCCCGACGAGTTTCATGATTTACAACCCCAACTGCTGAGTGCCACACTCCAGCTTCGCAACTACGCCCAAAACCAATTCTTCACAGGCTCAGACTTAAATCTCTATTACGATGTACGCCATGCTCAGTGGTACAAGCGTCCTGACTGGTTTCTAGTTCTGGGGGTGCCCCGTCTGTATGATGACGATATGCGATCGAGTTATGTCGTCTGGCAGGAAGGGGTCAATCCTTTTGTCGTCGTGGAACTGCTGTCGCCAGGTACCGAAAAGGAAGACTTAGGAGAGTATGCGAATCCAACTCGTGTTGTAGAGGGTGATCAATCTCTCACTCCCCAGTTGACCCGCGCAGTCCGGGTAGGAACCAAGTCAGGGGACGGGCAACTCGCGGAAGACAGTCCACCCCGAAAGTGGGAGGTGTATGAGCAAATCTTGCGAGTGCCCTACTATGTCGTATTTAGTCGCTATACCAATCAACTCCGGTTCTTTCAGCTGCTTGGTGGGCACTACCAGGAGCAATTCCTTGACCCCAACACTCCTCGCATTTGGATTCCCGAATTGGAGCTAGGGCTAGGGCTGTGGCAAGGAGAATTTCAAGGAATCGATCGCTTGTGGCTGCGTTGGTGTGATAGTCAGGGAAACTGGATACTCACCGATGCAGAACAGGAACGAGAAGAAAAGGAAAGAGCGATCGCACGGGTAGAGCAGGTAGAAACCCAGTTACGTCAGGTCGCTTTCAATCTCATGCAACAGGGAATGTCAGTAGAGCAAGTTGCGACCTTGATGCAGCTCACACCCAATGAAGTGCAAACGTTGGTCAACGCTGACCTGGAAGGATAGTTGGGGAGTTTCGATTTATAGCCGTAGTCACAACGATAAATCAGGTGTTTCGAGGATCTGTTACCTGGTGACGTTTAGATCTCCAACTTTTTTAAAGAAGTTGGAGATCTGAGGCTTAAACAGCTCAAGCAACCAGATTCAGAGCTACTGAGATCAGCGACAGGAACGTGAGAAACCCGACTGCATCCAGGGTTGTGGTCAACAACGGTCCACTAATCAACGCCGGATCGAGGTTCATGCGCTTGAGTCCCATCGGCAACAACGTGCCCAAACTGGCAGCGACTAAGACATTCACCATCATTACCAGAGCCGCGACGATCGCAATCCATCGATCGCCCGGAACTGACCAGATCAACGACAGGATGCCCAGCGCAGAACCCAGCGCGATCGCCGTGCCAAAGCCCGCCAGGATTTCTTTTCGTAAAATCTTGAAGGTATCCTCATGCGTCACTTCGCCTACACCCAACCCCCGCACCGTCACCGAGAGGGCTTGAATCGCGACGTTGCCGCTGGTGTTGGACAGAATTGGCATGATCACGGCTAACACGGGGACAAGGGAGATCACGTTTTGAAAGGGGGCGATCGCACTAGCCGCACCGATATAAAGCCCGATGTTACCGAGCAACCAGGGCAACCGCTTGCGAATCGTGACGGTTGGAGGAGACAGAGCCGCTTCGTCTCCACCACTGACCCCTGCCAGTTTTTGGATGTCTTCGGTGGCTTCTTCTTCTAAAATATCTACCACATCGTCGATGGTAATGATGCCCACCAACCGATCTTCGCGATCGACCACAGGCACGGCAATCAGGTCATAGCGTTTCATCAGTTGGGCGACCTGTTCCTGGGGCATCTCGGTATATGCCTTAATGACGCGATCGCTCGCCACATCGCGCACCAACACCGTTGGAATGGTGAACAACAACTGCCGCAAGGAAATCACCCGCACCAGTTTGCGGTTGTCATCCGTGACGTAGGCGTAATAGATGGTTTCCTTGTCTTCGTCGGTGCGTCGGATCTTTTCTAGAGCTTCACCAACGGTCAACCCCTCCCGCAACCGCACATATTCGGTCGTCATCACCCGTCCCGCTGTGCCCTCTGGGTAGCCCAGGATGGTGGCAGTGGCTTGACGCTCCTCAATGCTGAGTTGCTGTAAGAGTTTCCGTACGATGCCTGCTGGCAACTCATCAAATAATTCGGCGCGATCGTCAGGGCGCATGGCTTCGACAATCTGGCGCACCTGGGCATGATGCAGTGAACTGACGAGTTCTTCCTGCACCTCTGAGGGCAGATATTCAAACACATCAGTGGCATGGTCTTTGTTGAGCAACCGAAAGGCGATCGCCTGACGTTCGGGTGGCAAATCCGCAATGTAATCGCCAACATCAACAGCAGGGAGGCAATTTAGCTCCCACTTCAGCCGATTTAAGTCAGCAGTCGCCGCTGACAGTGAAGTGCAAACTTCCTGAGTGAGCATACAACCTCCTATGCCTCCCCCGCGCTGGGAGACACGCTCGCCAGGAGGGGAGTTATGTACTGTGGGGGGATGGACTTGGGTCCATAAAGCGCATGAATTCAACATCGGTACTCATAATGAGTACCGCTAATGGGTATCTTAGCCTACGAATGGTTCGATCGTTAAGTATCATCTTGGCTGATCTTGTAAAAATTCAGACCAGAGGAAGATCGAAGAGAGAAAAAAGAAAGACACGAGGATGAAGAATGAAAGCTAAATCGTAGAGGGGTAGATGAGTAATGAGTTTTGAATTGAATGCCTCAACTAGTGTTGCGTCACAGTTAAAAGTTAGGGTAGTGCGAACATCTTGCTCGCGCCGTGGGTGAGATGCTCACACCGACAATCCTAAAAATAAGGTGTGACGCTGCACTAGTCTTATAACGATGAACAACTAACGATTAAGGGTGTGCCCAGAATTTTGTGTAAAACCTCATCCTATCTTCGTTCTAGCCCACCGTTCGGCTGAAGTTCACAGCGGAAGCCCGCGACTAAAGTGCGGGCTCATGGGATGAAGTCTGCTAAAGCAGACTAGGAGAGGTTTTCAGTCCACTTTAGTGAACTTTGAAAAGTAGCCGCCATTGATGCGCGGGTGGATGGAAACGGTGACAGACCCACTTTAATTTACATAGCCCGATTAACGATTAACGATTAACCATTAACGATTAACCATTGACTATTGACGATTAACGATTAACCACTGACTACTGACTACTGACGATTAACCACTGACTATCAACCACTAACTATTGACGATTAACCATTGACTATCAACCAATGACAAGTGACTAAATCAGGACTGTGTATGGCTCAAAACCAACTCCACCAAATTAGTAATGAACCGCTCTTTTTCCATAGGCATGACAAGTTTGCCGTAGAGAATCTCTTGCGACACCAGAAATGAGACGAGGGAGCCCCAAAAGATCCGGGCGATCGCCTCTGGATCTTCTATGCCGAGTTCTAAATGAGACTTGAAATAAACACTGAGGCTATGTTGTGCCCGTTGAATTACAGTGCGGGTGTAGAGTTGTGCCAATTCTGGGAAGCGGACAGATTCGGCAATGACGACGCGCAGCAGGGCGAGGTACTCCTCATCGGTCATCTTTTGGAGAAACGTATTGGCGAGACGACGCAGTAACACAGCAGGTTCACCATGCATCGCTTCAGCACAAAAGTCAAACTGCATCCGATTGATCGTGACTCGCTCAATCAATGCAGTAAACAACCCTTCCTTATCTTGAAAGTGGCTATAAATCGTTTGCTTTGAAACCCCTGCGGCGGCGGCGGCCCGATCCATACTGGTGCCTGCATAGCCCTGACTCAGAAAGACTTGCATGGCTCCCCGTAAAATTTGCTCTCGTTTTTCTCGTGTACTGCTAGATTCTTCGATTTGGGGGTTGGATGGTGACAACGATTCCAAGAAGGTGTCCTCTCAATCAGATCCTAAAAGATTTACAAAATCTCTTCTTTTGTTATAGGGAACAGTTTAAGATTCAAGTCATAATCATACTAGACAGTCTAGTTTAGTCTTGCGATTTTAGCTGTCGATTATTTCTTAGCTTGTGTCATATTTCCAGATTTTAGAAGAGGTATTGCAAACACTCTAAAGCTTCCTCTGATTCCATTTTCTCTGGTTCTCGTCGCTGGGCACGGTTACCTTCAACGAAGCGATCGCTGACTTTGCTGACTTTATTGTGTCTGGGATTGAGAATCCGTTTTTGCATCGGTAATTAAGGTTTACATCTATGGCGCAATCTGTTTCAGATGCCTCAACCCAAGCTGGGCAAGCCGCTCAGCACCGAGGTGCAGCAAAACGTCGGTTGTTATTGCCGTTGGGGTTGGTGGTGGTAGCGGCAGGGTTAACTACCTGGTATTGGCTCTCACGACCGACGTCGGATGATTTGCAGTTGAGTGGTCGAATTGAGGGTTACGAAACGGACATTGGCAGCAAGGTGGCGGGGCGCATTGAAGAAGTCACGGTGCGAGAGGGAGAAGAGGTCAATCAGGGTGACATTCTGGTGCGGATGGATGATGACGAGTTGCAGGCTCAACTTCAGGGAGCGACTGCTGCACTGCAAGCCGCGCAACAACGCGAAGCCAACGCTCGCCTGCAAGTCTCGGTGCTGGAGAGCCAGATCGCCGAAGCGCAGTTAACCTTACAGCAATCGCGTGGTGACACGCAGGGACAAATTTCTCAAGCCGAAGCGACGGTAGCAGCCGCGATCGCCCAACTGCGAGAGGCTGAAGCGCAAGCAACACGAGCCAATGCTGATTTGCGCTTAGCCGGGATCAACCGCGATCGCTATGCCCAACTGGTCAACGAAGGAGCCGTAACCCAACAGCAATTTGACCAGGCTGAAACCACCTATCAAACCGCTCAAGCCACGTTGGTGAGTCAACAGGCGGCTGTCGAAGCAGCCCGTCGCCAGGTAGCCGCAGCGCAGGGAGGCTTGACCCAGACCCGCTCCACAAACCTCAACCCTGACATTCGCAATGTGCAGGTTGAGCGGCTCAACACCCAACTGGAACAGGCACGAGTGCAATTGGCGATCGCCCAATCTGACGTCACCAACGCTCAAGCCAGTCGCCAACAAATTCAGGCACAACTGGATAACCTCACCGTAGTCAGCCCAATTGATGGAGTTGTGACGACCCGTAGCGTGGAACCTGGAGTCGTGGTCGCCTCTGGCAGAAATCTCCTTTCCGTGGTGGATCTCAACACGGTGTATCTGCGTGGCTTTGTCCCGGCAGGTGAAATTGGCAATATTCGGGTGGGTCAAGCCGCACGGGTCTATCTCGACTCCAATCCTGACCAACCCCTCGCTGCCCAGGTTGCTGCAATTGATGCCGAGGCATCCTTCACTCCAGAGAATGTCTATTTTCAAGAAGACCGTGTGCAGCAAGTCTTTGGCGTTCGCCTCAGCATCGCCGAACCCGGAGGATTTGCCAAACCGGGAATGCCTGCTGATGCGGAAATTGTCTTAGAAGAATCAGAAGAGTGAAAAAAGAAGAAAGAATTTAGTCAATAAAAATAGGTTTTTCCTTCTACCCTCTGTACCTCTCCACTGGAACAACAATGACAATTGACCATTACCCATTACCCAATGACCATTGACCATTAACCATTGACCATTACCCAATGACCATTACCCATTACCCAATGACCATTAACCATTACCCAATGACCATTGACCATTAACCATTGACCATTACCCAATGACCATTGACCATTACCCATTAACTATTGACCATTAACCATTGACCATTAACCATTGACCATTAACCATTGACCATTAACCAATGACTGACACTGTCATCCAAGTTCAAGGCTTACAAAAACACTACGGCACAACACACGCGGTGCGGGGCATTGACTTCACGGTGCAGCGAGGTGAAATTTTTGGGTTAATTGGTCCTGATGGGGCAGGCAAAACCACGACTTTCCAAATCCTGGCGGGGGTGATGGAAGCTAGCGAGGGTAGGGTGGAGGTGTTGCATCGCCCGCCCAGAGACGCCCGTCTGGGCATTGGCTATCTGACGCAGCAATTCTCGCTTTATCTGGATCTCAGCATCGATGAAAATATTCGCTACAGTGCAGGTCTGCGAGAGGTGCCGCCCGATCGCCTGTTGGAACGGCGCGATCGCTACCTCAAGCTGATGAGCCTGGAACAGTTTGGTAGTCGTCTGGCGGGGCAACTATCGGGGGGTATGAAGCAAAAGCTGGCGTTGTGTTGTGCGCTGGTGTCTCAACCCGAGATTTTGCTACTCGATGAACCGACGACGGGAGTTGATCCGGTGTCGCGGCGCGAGTTTTGGGATGTGTTAGCGACACTCTCTAGTCAGGGGGTGACGATCGTAGTCGCAACGCCTTACCTGGATGAGGCAGAACGCTGTAACCGGATTGCCTTGATGTATGAGGGAGAAATCCAGCAGGTGGGCACCTTACAGCAATTGCGGCAGAACCTGGGATTACACCGTCTGGAATTGCGAACTGACTATCTGGAGCAGACTGAAGCTGTGCTGCTCAAGGCGATTCACCATGCCAAGGCTGACTCGAATGCACCTTCCTCGTTGGTGGATGTGCAGACTTTTGGCGATCGCCTCGATGTGTTGGTGTGTTCCCCTGACCAGAGTGAAGCCGAAGTAAGGCACTTGCTCGCCCAGGAACGTTTAACTCTGACCGATCTGCAACCCGTCGAAGCCACGTTAGAGAATGTCTTTGTGACTCGTCTACGGCAACAGGGAGCCGATCCTCCGTTTATTTCCTTTCCACGCACTCGCCAAGATCTGGGGCGATCGCCCACATCCTCTAGTTCAGAAAACCACATCGCCATCAAGACCAACCACCTCAGCAAAACCTTTGGCAATTTTCAGGCGGTGCGCGATGTCACGCTCGAAGTCCGCTATGGCGAAATTTACGGCTTGTTGGGTGCGAATGGGGCAGGCAAAACCACCACTATCAAGATGCTCTGCGGATTGTTGGCTCCCAGTGGGGGAGAGATGATGCTGGCTGGGCGTACCCAAGATCTGCGAAATACGGCTCTGCGCCAACGGATCGGTTACATGAGCCAAAAATTCACGCTCTATGATGACCTATCGGTTGTGCAAAACCTGGAGTTTTACTGCGGGGTGTATGGTGTGCCCCGTCACCAGCGACGCGAGAAGATCGATTGGGTGCTGGCTATTTGCGGGTTAGAGGGACAGGAGGACATGCTCACCGGACGCTTGCCCGGTGGTTGGAAACAGCGTGTTTCCTTTGGGGCGTCGGTAATGCACGAGCCAGAGATTTTGTTTTTGGATGAGCCGACATCGGGAGTTGATCCCCTGGCGCGACGGCAGTTTTGGCGACTGATCGAAGATTTCGCCCGACGTGGCACTGCCATTCTGGTTACCACCCACTACCTCGAAGAAGCTGAACACTGTAACTATCTGGGCTTTTTAGTGGCGGGTGAGGTGATGGCTCAAGGCTCCCCTAGCCAGATCAAAGCCCAACAACCTGGGCAGTTGATTGAGCTTGTGACCAATCACACCCAAACTGCCTCAGATCTATTAAAAACACAACTCGATCCGTGGCGCGTCTCGATCTTTGGCGATCGCCTCCACCTTGTCCTCGATCATCCCGACACAGAACTTCCCCACATTCGAGATCTGTTGGATCAAACACCTACCCCCAATGGAATGCTCGAAATTCACTCCTTACGTCCGGTTCCTTTCTCGTTAGAAGACACCTTTATTGGCATTGTGGAACGTGCTCAAAGCAAGGTTTCAACTAATGCTTAAACCTCACTGTACAGACATGATTAATCTCGCTTTCCCTCCAATCCCCATCTGTACAGCCGTGATTAATCGCGTCTCTTCTTCCTACTTCCTGCTTTCTACCTCCTACTCTTTGTATGAAACGAATCTGGAGCCAATGTACTAAGGAATTAGCTCAATTTGGTCGCGATCGCCTCACAGTGGCTCTGGCGTTTGTGTTACCTTTATTGACACTTTTAATCTTTGGTTTTGCGATTCGGTTAGAGGCTAAAAATATCCCGATCGCGATTCAAGATTTGGACAACAGTTTTTTAAGTCGTTCGTATATCGAGCGCATATTTGCTACTAACCAATTTCAGCCTGTTTCCTGGGTTGGAGGTGATCCAGTTCGAGATGCATTAGATCCGGGTATTGCAAAAGCAGCATTAATCATTCCTCCTGATTTTTCTCGTCAATTAAAGTCAGGATTGTCCAGTGAAATTCAAGTGTTAGTCGATGGCACCGATGTTAACAATGCCCGCATTATTCAAAACAGTATTCAAGCAGTTACACAATTCTTTTTAAGAGTCACCGGGTTACAACAACCACCTGCTTTACGGGTCGTTCCCCATACCCGAATTTGGTTTAATCCCGGTCGCAAAGAATCGCTTTACATTGTGCCCGGAACCTGTGCCGTTATTCTGTGGATTTATCCCTCTTTATTGGCGGCGATCGCTCTGGTTCGTGAAAAAGAGCAGGGAACGATTGTACAGGTTTATGCCTCCAGTTTGACTGCATTAGAATTCATTGCGGGAAAGGCATTGGCATATATTCTGATTGGCTTAAGTGAGGCAGTGGTCGTGATAGGATTGGGTGCTCTACTCTTTCGACTCAACTTTGCCGGAGATCCCACTCCACTCTTCATTGGCACACCGATTTTTATTGCAACCAGCGTTATGTTTGGCATGGTCGTCGGCTCCCGTGCCACTAATCAAAATGCAGCCGTTCAAGCAGTAGCAACAATTGGGTTTCTGACGGCATTTTTACTATCAGGTTTTATTTATCCCCTGAGCAATATTCCCTTTCCATTATCGTTAATCTCCAATGTGGTTCCTGCCCGCTATTACATTGAGATTATTCGGGATGCCTTTGTGCGAGGAACGGGTTGGAGTGGCGTCTGGTTCTCCATGCTTGTTCTAACATTAATTGGATTATTTCTTTTTAACGTGGCACGCCGTAATTTACAGCGAATGCAAATCTCAGAATAACCAAAAACCTATGTTTAAGAACTTCCTCAATCGCCTCCTCAATAGTCGGCTTTGGGCATTGGCAACCAAAGAAGTGAATCAAATCATCAGAAATAAACAACTTATATTCCTGCTAGTCTTTCCACCTACGATTCAACTGTTAGTTTATGGCTTTGCTCTAAACCCAGAAGTTCACTTTTTGAAACTGGGAGTTGTGGATTATGCAAACAGCATCCGCAGCCATGAATTAGTCTCTGCCTTAACTGAAAACCGCATCTTTATTACCCAGGATTATCTATTCAGTGAACAAGCCTTAGGGGAGCAAGTTCAACAGGGGCAAATTACTGCTGGATTAATCATTCCGCCAGAGTTCGATCGCCAGTTAGCCGAGTCTCAGACTGCCGATGTGCAGGTGTTGATCGATGGGGTAGATGCCAACACGGCGGGCATCGCAGCAGGTTATATCTCCCAAATCACCAATCAATTTAGTCGTCGCTTGAGTCCGGAAGTCATGACTGAAGTGATCAATCCCCAGGTGACGTTTCTCTATAATCCTGGTTTGGACAGCAGTTGGTTCTTTATTCCGGGTGTGACGGGTGTCGTGTTGACGTTGACCAGCGTGTTGGTTTCCTCCTCAACGGTGGTGCGCGAAAAGGACACAGGCACCCTGGAGCAATTGCTGATCACCCCGGCGGAAGCCTGGGAAATTTTGGTGGCGAAAATCGTGCCGTTATTTGTGCTGCTGATGGCAGATATCTTTTTGGCGTTAGCGGTCGGTGAGGTCGTGTTTCAGGTGCCGTTTCGGGGCAGCTTTCCACTGTTTCTCCTCATTTCAGCCCTGTATATCTTTGTGGGCATTGGTTTAGGGATCTTGCTGGCAACGATCTCGCGCAACCAGCGACAGGTCGTATTGACCTCATTTTTCATTAATCTACCGTTGATTCAACTCTCAGGAGCGATCGCCCCCATTGAGAGTATGCCGCTGATCTTCCAACATCTGTCCTGGTTGAATCCCCTGCGACACTACGTTGCTGTGATTCGCGGCTTTCTCCTCAAAGGAGTCGGAGTTGTGGAACTGTGGCAACACGTCCTTGCGCTTGGGGCGATCGCGGTAATCCTGATGGCGGTGAGCATCAAAAAATTCCGTACCCAACTCAGTTAGCTCCTCGAATTTAATTTAGCGTGAATTCGGGATCAGGATTTCGGCGGTTAAAACCGCCGCTATCGGAGCAAAATTGACCTGCGTCGGTTCGTCAAATCCTGCCTTTTCCGGAGTCCGCATCGGTGGACTTCGCTCTAGTAGGCGCGAATTCATTCGCCGGGCTCTCTTAAACCGAACTAACGTTATTTTAGCTGTAGCTTCTTCGCGGAATGGCGTTTTTCCCGTTGCTGCAAGTCGCGGAGTCGCTGCCGCAAATGGTTTAAATCGGGAGATTGCTTACCATACCGCCAGCGCACATAGGCTTGCGAGATCTCATCCACTGCTTGAGCATGGGTTGGCGGTTGATGGCCATAGATATGCTGGGAGTATTCTAGGGGAGTTTGGGCGTTGGGTTTGGGATAGCCCTGTGAGGCGAGGCGGTCGAGCATTTGGCGATAAAGGGCTTCCATGGGAGGCAATTTGCCCAAAAATCGGTGATACCGCCATTGGTTCCACCCGCTCCATAGCAGCCAACCCAAAAAGCCCAGTCCAGTGAGTAACCCTGCCCCCAACAAAATACCGACCCAACTGTTCATGAAGGAGGTGACAAATCCAAATGCCCACGAGAGCGCGTTGGCAATCCCTTCAAACACCCAGGTGAGAAATCCAGTGACAGGAGAGGGCAACCATCCGGCAATCCAGTTCCAAAAACGCCGCAACACACTAAAGGTTTGGTATTCCTCAATAGACGGAGGAATCACTTCATAGCCCGGGATCGGGTTAAAGGTAAACCAGCCATATTTGTTGAAATAGGCTTCGGTCATGGCGAAGGCATCGGTGTTTTGCACCACATAAAACCCGGTAAAGGGGTTGAATTCTCCAGGGTTAAAGCCAACCACCAGACGTGCCGGAATGCCGATCGCCCGTAGCATAATCGTCAGCACTGTGGAGAAGTGGTCGCCATAACCACCCCCAAACTTGAATAAGAACGCTTCGACTAAATCTTCGTTTTCTGCCAGGAAAGGCAGATTGGGCTGAATCGTGTAATTCTGCTTGAGGTATTGCGCCAGATAAAGTGCCTTTTCGTAGGGCGTAGTGATGGGAGTGGGTGAGGTTGCCAAAATCCGATCAGCTTCCTGGCGCACTCGACTGGCGATCGCCTCTGGCACATCCATGTAGTAATCGCGAATCGGAATTGGATACCGTTGATCCGAGTTCCGCAGCAGGGTGCGATCGCGATAGGGTACCTCTGACACTACCGTGTAGGTCAAACCCTCTGACAAAGGCACAGGCGATCGCAGCGCACCTTCCGGGTCGATGGCTACCTGTCGTGTGGGGAAATAGAGTTCTTTGGGTTCGTATAACGCGGGAATCAGATTAGGCAGGTCAGCCACGATTGTGTAGGACTGCACCACTTCTCGCGTCCGATTCAGCGTGACCGACCACGGCAAGTTAAACCGCAGTGACCAGGACGGGCGTTCAACCTTTTGCACTGCCAGGTCATCCTCGTTGCGGGACACCTGCCACCCCTGCCCGGTATAGCGATCAAACGCCATCACCCGCCAAAATCCCTCAGCTTGCGATCGCACCCGCATCACCACTTTAGGGTTGAGTTGACCCCGCAAGTTCTGATTAATTCGGTCATTAAAGCCGTAATAAAAATCCCCATCCAGTTCTCCCGGTCCATCCTCTAGCTCTCCGGCGGGACCGTTACCCACGCCCGTGCCCGATCGCCCCTCCCGCACATACCCCGGATTAATGATATTGCCCGTATCAAATTCACCCTGAATGTCAATCGGAGCACTCACTGGAAACGTGCGGAGTTGATAACCGGGCAGTCGCGGTAAAAAGGCAAAGATCAATAAGCCCAGTCCAACGGTGATCAGCAAAAACACCCCCAACCGCCTGGGAGCCATGTCTAACCCACTCCGCTTAAAACTGGGGGATGGCAAACCCAAGCGAGAGCGATAGTCCAAAATCAGGACGGGAACCGCAATGATAAAAAACAGGAGCAACAAGGGCGCAAACACGAGCGTCTGGCTCAATGTTGCCGACACACCCATGAGAATCAGCCCAATCACCATGGAGTAGCCCAAATCTTTGCGACGGGGCAAGTCAAAGCTGTGAAACACCTGGAGCCAAATGAGTAGCTCCGCCAGGGCTAAACGGGTGTCATTGGCCGACGACAGCAACTTCACGAAAAAAGCTGCCAACCCGATCAACATGGCGATCGCAATGCAAAATTTGACAGCGATATTGCGTTTACGCCGACGATGCCAACTCCACACCGCCCCAAGGATGCTGACAGGCACCGCCCAAATGCTGATCCACAAGGGATCTGCCACATCTGCGGCGGCAACATCAAGCGCAACGATGCCCACGGCAACTGCGGCTTGAACCAGAATCCGCAACAGGATTGAGTCTTCGACTTCCGGTAAAGGCATTGCATTTAGCCGCTGCCGTAGGTCACTCAATCCGGGAATAGGGAGCGTTTGCCGTTTTGTCGCAGAAGACATATTCAGCTTAAAAGGAGGTAATTAATAGGGGGGAAATGGGAAGGATAGAAACTAGGAAATGTGTTTGTTGTTTCTGATCGATCCAAAAAACTAATCCCCCCTATCCTAGCCGCCACAGAAGCAGAGTGGGAGGGGTGACACGATGTCTCCGAAAAAATGAGACGGATGCAGTTGTAAATCACGATGTCAAAAATGAGGCTCTAAAACGGAGGAGCGAAATGACTCATAGACACTTGTAGATGTCAAAAATGAGGCTATAAAACGAACAGCAGCACTATTCGTTAGACATCGGATGTGGTGGGATGAACCACGAACACAATAGGAGTTTGTTCTGATCCGGCTAGTCGAATTTCCAGGGGATAAATCTGGTTCGGAGCGAGATCAAACAATTCCACACTGAGAGAACCGGGGCTAGACCGCTCAGCAATCGACTGTGCCTCTGCGCCTTGAAAGCGGAGGCTTCCAGAGCAGGGAAGTTGACTTTGAATGCGGAGTTGCCCAGTGGGAGACGGATATTCAGCCGTCAATTGTAGAGGACCAGCAGTCGTATTCCACTGCCGCTCAGCCCGAGGCTCGTTCGGTGAAACCGACAGTGTCAGCGTCTCCAAAATTTCCCGCGCTGCCAACATTGACACAACCATCTGTTGTGATGGAGTGGCAGTGCTGTAGTCTTCGGGAAGACGGGAGGCGATTTCAGGCGATCGCAACGGTGAACGAGCGGGAGAAGTGAGCACTAACCCAGCCAGTTGATTCAAGGCTGGAGTGTTGCCGGGAAACAACCCCTCAACAGCTTGAACGAGCTTGGTGCCTTCTCGCAGAGAAGACTGCACTACTTCTAAACAGCGGTCAAATAACTGCGACAGTACGTTTTCCGGCATCGGAATCGGTACATTGAGGTTTTGCAGTTGGGTAATCCAGGGGGTCGCAGGAACCAAGTCAGAGGTTGCCCAGTCGGGGGTTTCAGAATCGTATTCATAAACCTCCGTCTCCCATGGAAACAGGGGTGGCTTGCGCTCGATTTCAGAGCGGAGCCGACGTTTTAATAGGGAATGAAAACGGTCTTGCACAGCGGATCTATCTCCTGGGTAAAACAGTGGAGTTTCTTGAAATGAAAAGCGATTCGATCCCGATGATTCAGTCGATAACGCCCTGATGTCTTCGGAATCGAGTGGATCTATTTCATCGAATTGCAAACTTGCTGCGTCAAGATCATCCAACTCAGCCCCGTGAACGGGACTCTGCCCTGATGGTATAACACCTTTGTTGGGATCTTGTAACAGCCAAGCCAGGAATTTATTAATGGCTTCTGATTCCCTATTCATCGGTTGCTGCCCCTGCTCCGGATACTAAATTATTTCTAATTTCCCAAGCTTGTTCCAATAATTTTGACCATTGCTTCTGAACTTGGGTCACGGTACACCCTAAAGCCTGGGCGATCGCCGCATCTGGCATATTTTTGCGCTTGAGATGTAACAGTTCTGCCTGTTGGGGGTTAATGCGGGCTTGCAGCAATTGCCACTGCTGTGGGGTCAAGCCAAAATTACGCTCCAGGTCTGCCTCAAGCCACTGATGCACCAGTTCCCAGTGATGCGACAGGGCAAAGCGAATCAGATGATATTTAAATCGTTGTTGCAGATAGTCGCGTTGCCGGGGAGTTAGCCCTAAAATTGCCTCGATCTCGCTGGCAGGCAAGTCCTCCAAGCGCAGCGCAAAATAATCGGCACAATCTTGCTGTTGCCGTTCCTCCAGATATTTCATCAACTCTGCCACAACCGACAGCCGCAGGGCGTCTTCAGCAGGTTCCGGTTCCTGAGCCACCATTTGCTCGCGAACCTGTTGCACCGGAGCGGTGTTGCGATTTTGATCGGATTCTCCGGATGAACCTTCTGCTGCCTGCTCAATATCAACGGCAGTTTCGGGGGGTTGTTGTTGCGAAAAAGTCTGTGCCCGTAGAATAATTAACTGTTGATTGCGCCGACCTGGTAGGGGGATGCGACGTTTGCCATAGCGTTCGGTAAACGCCATATATTCCGCCAGTTGCAGCAAACTGCGGGGGCGATAGGTCGCTGGCAGTTGATTTTCTCGCCGGAAGGCGTTGAGGGCCTCAATATAAAACCCCTGCAAAAAGTCTTCGATCAGGGTGAGACGAGCTTGATAGCTGGACTGCACCTGGGGCGGTGTGATGTAGCGATAGACCACAGCACTTAGGGTACTGTGTAGCTCGACACGTCCTCGATGGGAACCCAACTGATAGTATTTAAGACATTGCTTGAGGCGATGACGAGCCAGGGTGGTCAACCAGGTATCGATTTGTCCAGAAGATTGAATGCGCTTACTTTCCGAACAGATGCGGGTGACCTCTGCGGTAATACGAGTTGCAATATCCCGACAATGCTGTTCAGAAGCTTGTGTGGACTGCTTGAGTTCGCTGAACAATAGCTTAAAAATCGCCTCCACGCCTTAGACGGTTCCCCCCTGATGGTTCTCGTCGCTACAAAGTTAACATACTAATCTGCGATCGCAAGTAATTTCGATCGATATCGTACCCATTCTCTTGTTCCAGTCGTTCAATGACCCCATAAAGGCTCTCCGCTTAACGACTTAAGTCGTGACTGCCAGAGTCAAGCCCCGTGTGGCGGACTCTAAACCGTTGAGGGGTGCGCGAACGGATGCAGGTCAGTTACACTCCTGTAACTACGCATTTAAGCTGCGTAGCTCAGGACGATGTCGTTGAACATTACAGTGATGGGGGCTTGGCGCATGGGTACTCAGCTAAGAGCCGTCGCTTTTTGCAGTTGCCTCTCCGGAGAGAGAGTCGTGATGCAAGAAATGATGGTCTAGACTGGAGAAAACAATTTTCTCAAGAGTACTTTATTACAGCCCAATCATGGATATTCAACAGCAGATTAAAACCCTGATAGATAATGCCCCTCAGGATGGCACGACACCTGCTGCGATTGAGGCGATCGCTCCTGCCTTAAAACTGATTGCAGAACAACTGAAACACCCTGAGTATTATATTCTGCAAACCCTGGAACAAAATTGGGTCATGACCACCCTAAGCCATCGTACCCAGCCTGATGTTTCAAAGAATGTGATCTATGCGTTTCCCACCCTTAAGGACGCAACAGCGGCTCCCTATGCTAAAGATCCGCAGGTCATTTCGATCCCGGTTCCGGTTATTCACATCCTCTTTCAAATGGTAGCAATGCAAACGGTCGATAGCATAGTCTTCTTTGAAAATTCTGGAAATACCAGTGCTGGAACCGAGGTAACTCGTCAAGATTTGCAAAATTTGATCCAGGTGCATTTGCAGAAAATGCAAGGAACTCAGAGCGTTCCGCCGAATATTGCGTAAGTAAGGGAGTAGAAGGGTAGGGGAATAAGGGGGTAGAGGAGTAGAGGGAGCTTGGCGTTTTGAAGGGTAAGTTTTGATATTCCATTTAGGATGTCGAGATTAGGATGTCGAGAAGGTTGGTTGAGCATTACAAGGGCGAAACCACCCGCATTGAGTTGTCTATATAGTCAAGGTTTCAACCACCAAGATTCTTATCCCGAACTCAGGTTCAATTGCCTCCTCTACTCCCCTACTCCCCTAATCCCTCAACTTGAACCTCAATCAGAAAGAGGAATGATATTAATCCGTCCCTGACACCGCAACTGATTGTCTTCGATCTGAATTGATCGTAAATCTACATCGCTGCCCAGGTTGATTTGAAAGCCCTGTAGGTCGCTGAGGGGTAAGCCTCGGTTGGCGTTAGGATGGGGTAACCAGCAGGGGCGATCGAGTTGCAGGGTTTGCCCGTCGGCAAGTTGTAAGCCTGTGCGGATGGCGATCGCTGTCGCTTGACCTTCAGAAGAGAGGAGATCGGCGATGAGAGTGAGGTGCTGATTTGCCAGACGGATTTGGGGATTATGAAGTCGTAACACGGCATCGTCTGGTAGCTCTTCCGAGGTGGGGAGCGATTTCACCAATCCGGCTAAAAACTCGGTCACCGCATTAGCCAGCAGCGGAGCTTCTAGAGATGTATTGAGGTCGTCTTGATGCATGACGACGTCTCCCTCGACGGGTACGACTTCCATCAACCGGAGTGGCTTTCCTCGTATAACCTGCCCCAGGTTGACTCGAATATTTGACCCGGTCAGGTGAATCTGGCTCAGGTGTAGCCCCTGGTATACCGCTCTTTCTGCGGCGATCGCCACCTTAGGGATGTAGCCCGACAAAATTTGGCGATCGCCCCCCTCAATCTGACAATGCAGTGTTTCAACGTGTTCGACCTGCGATCGCAACCAAAACTGGATTGCCGCAGATAACCCCTTGCTAACCCAATGGCTCTTTGGAGATGGCGTGAGTGGTGAGATTGAGGCGGTTGTAGAGGAATCTGTAGTGTCAGCAACCTCTGAGTCGGAGTCCATCTGTTTTACTTACGGTAAAAATACTTATCCATCCCCTTGTACCACAAGACTTTGAGCTTTTAACACAATTTCTGGGGATCAAATCTGTGTGAGTAAACCTTGACATTAGGCTGATCCCAAAAGCGATCCCAGGTTGTTAAAAATGTCAGGAAATCATGACATATTGATCCCCGTTTTGCCCGAAAAACCGTAGATCCGTTCTAGATAAGGCTTGTTAGCCCCTTGACCAGTTGCTTGTTTTTCTGCACTATAAGGCTATCTAAGTGATCCCCAACGATCCCAAAAACATTATGTTTAGCTCTTAGAGATTTTGCGTTGACCGTCGATTTTTGTTGACCGTTAACTGTTAGGTTCAGGGATCAGTTTTAGCCAGGTTTAACTCTTGCGAGGGTTTAATGCCTGTCTGGGGTTTATCACTCACTTAGTGTTACTCCTCACTCCAGTTCTGGTTCCCAGACCTTTAGTTCTCACACGTCATTAGCTCTCAAAACTGTAAGGCAGAGTTTTCTCTCAACGGAGCAGATTCTGTAGTACTCACAAACACATTGGAGATTCATCCATGACTAAGGAACGTCCACCTCTTGAGGATTTGACCCTCAGACAACTTCGCAAAATCGCTAGCGAATATGGCGTTTCTCGCTATAGCCGTATGCGAAAGGAGCAGTTGTTGACCTCAATCCAGGAGGCTCAACAGGCGGCGAAGTATCCCCCAGTAGCATCATCTCGATCTTTAGAAGCACAAGAAGAAGTGGAAGCAGCAAAATTTGATGTAGGACAAACCGATCGCACGGGCGGCTCATTGGCAGCCGTTGATGAAGGTTTACCCGATTTGCCGGATGGATATGGCGAGAGCCGCATTGTGCTTTTGCCGCGTGACCCTCAATGGGCGTATACCTATTGGGACATTCCCAATAGCCACAAAGAAGACCTGCGTCGTCAGGGCGGTAGTCGCTTAGCACTCCGCTTTTATGACGTGACTGATATTGATATCAATTACCAGCGTCCGCACAGCTTGCAGCAGTATGAGTGTGATGAGCTGTCACGGGAATGGTATTTGCCTGTCCCTGTGAGCGATCGCGACTACGTGGTTGAAATTGGTTATGTCGCTGGCGATGGTCGTTGGTTACTGTTGGCTCGTTCGGCTCCCGTCCGTATTCCTCCGGTGTATCCCTCGGATTGGATTGATGACCAGTTCATCACGGTTAGCTGGGATGAAGACCTGCGCGGTAAGAAATTCCTCGAATTGGTGCCTCCCAGCAGACGGATGGCAGGGGCAGGAGCGATCGGCAGCAACGCGATTTACGACGAAATCTTTGGTATGGCTCAATCCGCCGAGGCTCAGCGGGTTGCAGGTTCGCTCTACGGCTCCATGCAAATGGTGCCAGAGCAAGCGGTCAGTTCCTACATCTTCCCGTCGGGTGTGGGTATGTGGGCACTGCCGACCATGTCAATGTCGGGTATTGGTATGTCGGGTGTCGGCTTCTCCGCGTCGGCTCCACCCATTCGCCCTCGCCAGTTCTGGTTAGTGGCTGATGCTGAGTTGATCGTTTACGGTGCAACGGAGCCAGATGCAACGGTTACTATCGGCGGTCGCCCCATCAAGCTCAACCCCGATGGCACCTTCCGCTTCCAGATGTCCTTCCAGGATGGCTTGATTGACTACCCAATCCTGGCGGTTGCGGCAGATGGCGAACAAAACCGTGCGATCCACATGAAGTTTACTCGCGAAACTCCAGAGCGTCGCACCAACACGAAGGAAGAAGCCGTTCAAGAGTGGCTGGTTTAAGTTTTGAGACTGGGTTTTTGCAGTAGAGCACCAGCTTTGCAAGAAACCAGTTTTGCAAGTTTGTCTTAAAACAGCGGTTTAGAGAACAAAAACCAGGTTTTGAGACTCAAGGTTGCTAACCTCCTCCCCGTCAACTGACGGGGGTTTTTTTATGGGCTGGTTTGAGTTGGCGCGGCATCAGATGGATTGACCAACTGTTGAAAATTAGCACTCCGGAACACATTGACCAAGATGAATCCGGCGATGATCAGGGCAGCGAGGGATGTTGCCAGAGAAAAAGCTTGAGGAATCCAGGAAGGCATGGATGAGGCTTCCTGAATCGTTGTCTTTTTGCCGGAGGTGATGCGGGTAGTCGATGTCGTTCGTGTGGGAGTCGTTGTGATGCGGGAGGGAGAAGTAGCGGTATAAGCTTGTCCCTGAATGGTAGAGTTGACCTGGGCTCCTGTGGCTACGCGCAACCGCTGTAACTTTTGACTAACGGCGATTGGGCGTTGCCCTGTGCGGCACCACTGCAACAGCGCAGGTCCAGTAATGGCACACAGGTTGTTAGCCTGGATGTCGTAGATCCGCTGCAACATAGAGCGATCGCTACTTACCAGCACCACGAGACTGGCAGGAAACTCTTGTGACAGAGCATAGGCGCATTTGCCCACCGCCAGAGAAATACGAGTGCGCCGAGTCAATGCCTGACCAGCCCCCGACTTGAGCACAGCATGATGAGCCGTTGCTTCGCTGATCTGCCAACCACTGGTAGCATAAAAACGATTAAAGGCTCTGGCGATACGCTCCAGGTCTGGGTCAGGAGAGCGATCAAACAAAAACTTCATCTCTTCGTAAACAACTTGAGGCACGATGCAGCTCCCCACCCGCGAAAACTCTAACCATTCCCGTGGGGTTGCTGCGGACAACGCGCCAATATCCAGAACCAAAATAACGGGAGGAATTGCCGCCATGTTTAACCTCCAATACCGAGGCGACCTGCCAAATTAGGGGCTAATGGTAACAAAATTGCTGCCATTAGGAACAATGCCAACAAACCCAGAGCCGCCCGTGCATCATCCGGTTCAGATAACTCGTTGAGGGGCGGACGTTCCAGATCACGTTGTAAAAACAGAATGACGATTGCCCAATATAACGCCAATACATTAACAAGGGCAGCGAGTCCTAGAACAATTAGCGTAATAATCGTTGTGCGTCCGGCTACTTTACGACCGTAAATAGCCTGCACGATGCGTCCACCATCTAACTGTCCTGTTGGCAATAAATTTATTGCCGTTAGCACCAACCCTAACCAACCAACTAATACAAGCGGATGCACCCCAACCAGTGGCTGCTGCAACGTATCTCCTAAGATGATCCGTGCCAATGCGCCAACAAAAATCGATCCCTGAAATACATTGGACTGCACCTGAAACAAGCTACTCGATTGAGACAGTAGCAGCCCCGTAATCAACAGTACAACTGAAACAACGCCACCTGCTGCTGGTCCAGCGAATGCCACATCAAACAAAACATTGCGATTGGGCAAGAGGGATTCAAATCGGGTAATAGCTCCAAACGAAGCAATTTCCCAAGTTGGAATGAAAAAAGGTGGACTCAAACGAACATGGTGACGGCGAGCCAGTAGACGATGCCCAAGCTCATGCGCTGCCAGGATAGACAGAATGCCGATACTGATTGGCAGAGCTTCACGAAAGCGATCGGGTTGTTGAGAGATATCAAATCCTAACATTAAGCCAGCCGATGCAACACTAGCGGCGATCGTTGTCAGGAATAACACCAACGCCAGCAACCCTTGCAACACGGTGGTGGGCTGTGGGTCATTGCTGCGAGGCAACACGATAACAGTGGGGCGATCGTCCGGTCCTGCGACTAAGAAGAGGCGATAGCGATCGCCCACTCTTGCTGCCAGGTTATTGGCTAATCGCTGATAACTCGCGTCAACTTCACCCCGCAAATTGCCTTTAAAGATTGCCCCCTCTCGATAGGGAATCGTTTCAGTCGCAAAAAATGTATCAACGCCAAAAATACCCTGAATGAGCTTGAGGTCATCTGCTGGGATGCTCAAAACATCTGCCTCTAGAGCCGTTTCGACAGGCTTGGGCGTTTCCGGGGTGATCCCCGGATCAGTGGGAGAGTCAGATGGCTCTGGGGAGCGAGTAGGATCGGTTGAGTTCGGCAATACAGAGAGGCGACTGAGCAGTGCAGAGTTGCTTCCTTCTGCTCGTAACCGATTGCCTAAAAAGATGTAGAGTCCAGCCGAGAGAACAATTAGAAAAATTATGCTAACCAGGTTGAGGTAGACCCCTGCTGTAAATAAGCCGAAGAACAACAACCAGGGAGCCATCAACACTACAGATTGAAGCCATGCTAGGATGCCGAGCTTGCCAAAAGGTCTAGCCCGGTAGAAGCCCCAGCCCAATATGATTAATGCAACTACAAGAATAAGGAGAGTGATCATCTGTAATGTTGTCTGTCATGAAAGACAGAGCTATCCAAAGCATAGTCTGCCGTATTTTCTGCACGCCCGATTTAAACTCCAGGTAGCGTTGCAAGGAACCGACTCCGAGAGGCATAAACGTCCAAGGCATTCACGTCCAAAGCGTTTATGTCCAGGGTGTTGACCTGTTACTGCTTGGCTTGGCTCTTAAGCGTGAGTAAAACGGTTTCGGTGGATGCAACCCTGTCTCTGTACTAACTATCTTAAAACTATCAATCTACCACTCCGTGCTTCAACGGTTATATCTCGCCAAGAAAGTTTAGGGAGCTTAATTTTTGTCGAGAAGTAAAGTTACAGAGGGGTAGGAGGGTGCTGGTCGGTTGCGGGTGGGTTAGAGCGGCTTATTCTTTCACTGCCTGAACGGCTCGGCGCAAATTGCCGTGATGCTCCTGCAACAGCCGATCGCCCTCATCTCGGTCTAAGCCCGTCCAATGCATCAGAAGGGCTAATTTCACCTGGCGATCGCTCCTTTCTAATAGCAGAGCTGCCTCTTCTCGGCTGAGGTCAGTCAGGTCGCGCAAAATGCGGAGGGCGCGATCGTGCAATTTGTGGTTAGTGACGGCAACATCGACCATGCGGTTGCCATAGACTTTGCCCAATTGCACCATCGTTCCGGTGGAGAGGATATTCAGAGCCAGTTTAGTGACGGTGCCTGCTTTAAGGCGAGTGGAACCGGCCAGTACTTCAGGACCAACTATCAGGCGGATGTCGATATCTACTTCGGCACTCACCTGTTCTGGCGGAACACACGCCATAAAAATAGTAGTGGCTCCCCGTTGACGAGCCGCATTGAGAGCCCCGTGGACGTAGGGGGTTGTGCCGCCAGCGGTAATACCAACTACAACATCTTTACTTGTGATGTGGTGGTGGGCGATCGCGGCGGCTCCGTCGTCTGCCAGATCTTCCAGTCCTTCGGAGCTGCGTACCAGGGCAGCGGCTCCTCCAGCGATGATGCCCTGTACCAATTCTGGGGGAGTACAGAATGTGGGGGGGCACTCCGCTGCATCCAACACACCCAACCGTCCACTGGTGCCTGCCCCAATGTAAAAGAGTCGCCCGCCCTGTTGCAGTGCGGCAGCAGTGCGCTCAATCGCGGTGGCTAAAGCCTCCCGTGCGTGGGCGATCGCGGTAATCACTTTGGCATCTTCTTGATTAAACAGATCCACCAACTCCAGGGGAGTGAGCTGATCAAGGGTTTGGCTTTTGGGATTTATCTGCTCGGTCAGCAGGTGTCCTCGTTCGGTGAGGTGTTTAATCGTTTCCATAGGGAGTCCACTTGAATACAGACGAGTCTATCATCGCTGTGTTTGGCTACAGGAGTAGAATACAGCTTTGACCTCAGTAACCCTATAGACATGCATAGTTTCATTCCGCCCGAACGGTTTTTTCCCTACCTCACCTGGACTGAAATTCAGGCTATGCCCCATAAAGAGAATGTGGTCATTGTTCAGCCGATTGGGGCGATCGAGCAACATGGTCCGCATTTGCCACTTGTGGTAGACAGTGCGATCGCCACAGCGGTGTTGGGGAAAGCCTTAGAGCAGTTGCCTCCGGAAGTTCCTGTGTATGCGCTGCCGCCTCTGTGTTATGGCAAGTCCAATGAGCACTGGCATTTTCCGGGGACAATTACCCTGACAGCTCAGACGTTGTTGAGCGTGTTAACAGAAGTCGGTGAAAGCCTCTATCGAGCTGGGTTTCGCAAGTGGGTGTTGCTCAACGCTCATGGTGGGCAACCCCAGGTGATTGAGATTGTGGCACGCGACCTGCATCAACGGTATGGAGATCTCATGGTGTTTCCGCTGTTTGTCTGGCGGGTGCCCAACAATGCGGCAGATTTCTTAACACCTCAAGAATTAGAGTACGGCATTCATGCCGGAGATGCCGAAACCAGTGTTATGCTTTCCCTGCTACCCGATCAAGTCAAATTTGAGCGGGCAGTTGCTGAATATCCCTACGGTTTGCCAACAGATAGCCTGTTGAGCATGGAGGGACAGTTACCCTTTGCCTGGACGACCCGTGACCTCACCAAAAGTGGGGTTTTGGGCGACCCGACAACGGCAACTCGTGAGAAGGGCGATCGCATTCTAGAATCCCTCGCTTTGGGGTGGGTCAGAGTGCTCCAGGACATTTCCCAGTTTCATCAGCCCAACGCCTGGAAAACCTGACATAGAGGACGTCTGAAAAGCCTTGGAGATCTCACCTGATCCCCTTAAACGGCATCGGTGTACACGGTAGCCTTAACAAGACGGGGATCGGAGCAGAAGTTTCCTGTTTAAGGGGAATTTAGGGGATCGATCTTCGTTTGAAGGTGCAATGTTCCCTTTTCGGACATCCTCTTAAGGAGATTTCCAGGAAACAAAATACCTGTAAGGGCGTTTCACGAAACGCCCCTACCAGAAACCGACTGGTAAATTCTTTCTCAGAAATCTCCTAAGCTGGATTGCAAAGAATGTTGGATGGCACACATCCAATTGGAGGTCACCTAGCGTAGTTCTTAGTGAACCTTCACGTCCAATTTGTGGCATGAAAATCCTATTTACTTCTTGCCCGCAATACGAAGTTCCTCGCATAACTATCATGCATTCTGATGCTGCTCAACCTGAATCAACAGCTAACCCCCAGCTTAGCGATCTCGATCTGTTGAATGCTTTGCGTGAAGGTCAGCTAAATGCATTGGGGATTTTGTACGATCGATATGCCAGTCTGGTCTATGGCTTAGCGTTGCGAATCTTGTCTAACTCTGAAGAAGCGGAGGATGTGACCCAAGATGTATTTCTGACGTTGTGGCATCGGGATGCATATAACCCTGCACGGGGTTCCCTTAGCAGCTTTTTAATCACGATGGCTCGTTCTCGCTCGATTGATCGATTGCGATCGCGCCAAACCCGGACTCGATTTTTTCAACGGTGGGGGCAGACGGTCAGTACCGAAACCAGCGCAACCCCACTAGAGCAGGCAACCCTAAAGGAGCGATCGCAACGGGTGCGAGATGCCTTGGGGCAACTGCCTGAACCTGAGCGTCAGGTTTTAGAAATTGCTTATTACGAAGGCTTAAGCCAATCCGAAATTGCCAAGCGGCTCAATACCCCTTTGGGAACCGTGAAAACCCGCTCTCGTCAGGGCTTACTCAGGCTCCGGCGGTTACTTCAAGATTTTATTCAGTGATGGTTATGACCCATTCCGCACTTCCTGATAACTGGGAAGAATTAATGGCAGATTATGTGCTCGGCAACCTCACCCCACCGGAGGCTGAGCAGTTTAAGCAGTTGATCGACACCCATCCTGAGGTGGCAGCCGAGGTGACTCAATTGCAAGAAGTGTTGCACCTGATCCCCTATGCGATCGCCCAGCAACCCCCTGCCCATCTACGGGACAGATTGCTGTCTCAGGCGCAAGCCCCCAATGAAACCTCTCGCCTCACTCGCTCCAGGCGATCGCCCGTACGTTGGATTGGCATGGTCAGTACCGCAGCAGCAGTGTTGGTGGCAGTGCTCTTAGGGGCAGACAACTATCGCCTCCGGCAGGAGTTAGCCGATACTCGTCAAGTGACGCAAGCCCTGAAACAACCCGATACCTTTATCGAAACGCTGACGGGTGACGACAACGCCGCCGGACGAGTCATCGTTGATAGCAACCAGCAACACCTGGTCATTGTGGTGCAAAACCTACCTGCCCTACCCCCAGGACAAACCTATCGACTGTGGGCGATCGCTGACCAGACTGTAAATTTTTGGGGGCAGTTTGAGACGGACGCAAACGGTACGGCGATCGCTAACTTAACGATTCCGGCTCCTCAATCGAATTTGTCAAATATCGAACTCCGCATCACAGTCGAGTCTGTCGCCGCGCCTCCGACCCCGCAGGGACCTGTGGTATTGCAGAGCAGCCTTTAAGGGGAAGTGGAGGAGTGAGGGGGTCAGGGAGTCAGGGAGTGCTTTCACAGCTATGCTTTCAATTAACGTCAGTTCGATTTAAGAGCCCGGCGAATGAATTCGCGGCTACTAGAGCGAAGTCCGCCGACGCGAACTCCGGAAAATGTTGGATTTGACGAACCGACGCAGGTCGGTTTTGCTCCGATAGCGGCGGTTTTAACCGCCAAAATCCTGATCCCGAATTCACGTTAGTTACTGAAACCCCCAAACCATTCACAATTGACCATTCACAATTGACCATTCACAATTGACCATTCACAATTGACCATTCACAATTGACCATTAACTCCTTCACTCCCTACTCCACACCTTTTAAGTGACGGCAGGAGTAGCTTGAGCCTGGGGACTAAACAGGCGATCGCGTCCTTGATGAGCTTCAAAATCAATGACGGGACCTTTGGGCACGATCCGGGTTGGGTTGACCTTGGGGTGGCTCTTGAAATAGTGCTGTTTGATGTGGTCGATGTTACAGGTTTCTCGTACGCCGGGATGTTGATAAATGTCGCGCAGGTAGCCCCAGAGGTTGGGGTAATCAATGATGCGGCGCAGGTTGCACTTGAAATGGGTGTAATAGACGACATCAAACCGCAGCAGGGTTGTAAACATACATACATCCGCCTCAGTTAAGGCATTACCGCAAAGATAACGCTGATTTCCCAGCAGGGTTTCCCAATGATCGAGTGCGTCAAACAGATCGGAAACGGCTTCTTCGTAGGCGTGCTGATGGGTCGCAAATCCAGCCCGATAAACGCCGTTGTTGATGGGTTGATAGATCGCTGTAATGGTTTCGTCGATCGCCGACTCTAGAGCTTCGGGGCATAGATCAACCGTTGCTGTTGCGATGCTACGAAACTCTGTATCTAACATGCGAATGATGTCGCGCGATTCGTTATTGACGATCGCCTGAGTTTGCTTGTCCCACAGCACAGGCACCGTAACCCGTCCGCTGTAGTCTGGCTCTGCCTTGGTATAGATCTCCCAAAGATAGTGCGCCTGGTTCACCTCATCGGGAATTGTTCCCGGAGCATCAGAAAACTCCCAGCCGTTGTCCTCAATTACCGGGTCAACCACCGAGACAGAAATTGCCTCCGTTAAACCGCTCAACGCCCGTACGATCAGAGTGCGGTGTGCCCACGGACACGCCAGCGATACATACAGATGATAGCGACCTGGCTCGGCTTTGTAACCGCTAGAGCCATCGGCGGTAATCCGGTTGCGAAATGTAGTGTCTGGACGGACAAAGCGTCCTTGTTTGTCCTCCTGGTCGCGATCGCTCACCCAACGACCGTCTACCAAAATGCCCAATCCCATGGATCTTTCCCCACTTCAACCCCTTCATCTTATCGACTGTTATCTGAGTCAACGGACACCAGAGGAGGGATTTATCGGACTATCGCGATTGGCGTTTTGGAAAATCAATTGCCAGACACTTTTCTAAGTGCTTGATTTTTGCTTCCAGGGTTAGCTCTTTAGGAGGAGGCTGTTTGACAAACAGAGGTTGATTCAGGAATGCCCAAATTCGTTGCCAGGTTTTGAAATTCATAGTTGATAGACGAATAAATCTTAGATGCAACCACGCAAAATGACCTAAGGTCAGTAGCACTAGCAGACCGTCGTGTTCTAAAAGTAAGGCTTTGGGTGAAACGGTGTTGCGATGGAGCACACTACACCCTGATTTCATCTAGAACAGCCCATTAATCAAATTAAACAACGTTAGAAAATTCAGGGGAGTACCCCAAAAGAGCGATTCTCAGCAAAATATCTGCTTCTAACGCTAAATTGGCAGCACTGCGCGGGGCTTGAATACTACACGCTCTCAAGCTGAGTCCTAGAACTAGAATCCACAGCAACGCTCAATTCTTTTAGCCTAAAGGGTTAGACGCGATCGCACTTCACCTGGCAGAGTCCTCTAAATGGGTGATTTAGGCTGAATTTATAGCTTTGTTCAGAAAGCTTAGGACAGGGCAATCGGTCAAACACTGATTCGGGGGGAGCTGTCCGACTCGCTTCCGCCCCATCGAATGTGGCTACGGCTATAGTATGAATTTCGTATGAAGATAGCTGAACTGCTCTATGGGATTCAGGAGGAGAGGTGGAGGGGTAATACTGACTGCCTGACAAATCTTTGATGCTTAACGATTGGAATCGCAGCGATAGGAGCAAAACCTGCCGATATGGTTACGAAGAACCTGGATGCATCCTGCCAAGGGAAACTTCGATTGGATAGGCGTGAATTAAATTCACCAGCCACATCACAGAAGATCAGAGGGTTTAGAACTTTTGTCAGTCAACCAGCCCATATCCATGCCGCTAGGCTCTCTCGCAAACCAAATAGGATTGTTATAGCCCTCTTCTGGCACTCTCTTCGTAAACACATCTCATACAGACCTCGTTTCCAAGCTCCTGCTTGGAAATGGACTGGCGGAGGCTCTGCCTCCTAAAGCAACGGTTGGAGGCAGAGCCTCCATGCGTACATTCCTGGCTAGAAGCTAGAAGGCTTTCGGAAAATACTCTCCATCCAAAGTGATTAAAGAGGGATAGCTATCTTAATGAATAAAAAGATTAGATGTAGATGAAAGGGTAGCCGCATTTGTGCATTTAGAGTTGAAGATGTTGGAGCGATAGTAAAGCAGTTTTTCTGAGGAGAAAATTACTCACCAAAGCTTTACCTGAAGGGGCTATAAAAACCAGACACTTTGCAGCGATTTAAAACAGACCTGTTAAGGTTGAATCATTGATCTGAAGATATGTTCTAACCAATGAGCTCTGAGCAAGCCTTTCCCCAAATTGTCGTTCTGAAACCAAGTGGCATCTTAGATAGTACTCAAACTAAAAAACTGCGCAGTGATATTGATGCTGTTTTGAACTCAAGCACCAAGGCGGTTTTGATTGATCTAGAAAATGTAACCTTCATGGACAGTTCTGGATTAGGTGCTTTAGTGATTATCTTGAAATCGGTTCGCATGAGTGGTGGGAAGCTTTATATCTGTTCTATGAATAGCCAGATTCAAATGTTATTTGAATTAACTGGAATGCATAAAGTATTTGATACGTTTGAAAATCAGTCTGAGTTTTATCAGGCGGTGAAAACTTCGTAATTAAAACTGTCAGTAAGTAGAGCTGGTCAATGGGATGTGAGATGAATAGATTGTTTCTCGCAATCAACCCATTTTACAATTGATTTAGGAGTGTTATATTATTCATGTCGTGTGGAATGTTTTGTTGACAATCTGGGTTGTAACGCTTTTTAGGTGATGCATTGTACCCTAGTTGGCTGCCAAGCAAAGATTTGTTGGGCAATCAGCATCGTACCTGTTGTGAATTGCATGATGCAAAAACGCATTCTGTACATACAATCTGTTCTGAGTTTCGTCTAATTAGTATTACTTTTAGCGTGGCTTTGCAAAAGGATTGATGCGGCTAGAGCGATCGCAAAGCTGATGTAGTTATACGAATAGTTTTGACCATTCGTACTAGCAGCTTTGTTGTTGGAAGTCTTTATTGGTTTCCAGATGGCTACTTCAAACTGACATTTAACGAATGGCAGTTGAGTTGTCGTTGTAATCAGTTTTCAGAGCTATATTCGGTTTATTGAAGACAATCAAGTTGCCCCTGGCTGAGGCATAGTGGCGATCGTTGTCCTTATCAAATCGGTGAAGTTTCTGGTGGGAAAAATCAGCATACCCCTGCCAAACATCTCGACCAATGCTCTACAACTCGGTATTTTCCTTGGCTATTGAGTGGGTGCTGAAACGCAGGTAGTTGTACTTTACGTCGGTAAACTCAATGGTAAGGTCAATCAAATCTTTAACTGGAAGCGATCTACATCGTCTTGGACGCTTTTTGACAGTCCGCAAAACCTATAGTTTTATTCAGCATCAGCGACAACAGTTGAATGAAGCGCAGTGGAAACGCCATCTCAAAATTCGTGACGCTTCCTTGTTTGAAGCGATCGACATTAACGACTTTGTGAGTCAAATTCGTCAAAATGCGGTTTGTTTTGGTTTGCAATTACCTGAAGCTCTGATCACAGAAATCGATCACTACGCCAGAACCACCTCTTGCACAGAACCTGGATTTCAGGATTCATTTTTGATTAATGAGGTGCAGGATGGACGACTGCGGGGTGAGCGGCCTGTGTTGCGGGCGTTGGTTGATCATACGGAGAAATGTGAGGCGATCGCCCTGTTAGAACAAGACCCTGTTTTAATTGACATTGTGCGATCGTATTTGGGCTACTATCCCACTCGCATTACTCGTCATTTAACCTGGAGTATTGTTTCCAACTTGCCGGAACATGGAAAGCAATTTTACCCTCCCACAGCATTTCACTATGACATTGCCGGATTCAACTTTATGACCACCTATTTCTACATTACGGATGTAGATGCGGAGTCAGGAGCACATGTCATGATCCCTGGTTCTCATGTGCAGAAACCGTGGTGGATGGTGTTTTCGTCAGGACGGCAATCCGACAAAGCAGTCTATGGCTATTACGGCAAGGACAAAGAATTAGTGATTGAGGGCAAACGGGGGTTTGGATTTATGCAAGATCCGTCCTGCATCCATAAAGTATTACCCCCAATTAAAGCCAATCGGTTATTGTTGCAACTCCGCTATTCCTGAGGATTGTGGATTTATAGCGATCGCCGCTGCATTTAGGGCAGAAGGGGTGTGGGGCTGCGCCCCGATCCAGGGTTCCACCCCTGCACCCCGTCCTAACCCAAGTGGCTACGGCTGTAATAAACTTCGTAAACTGTACGGGCGGGTTTAGCAGACCAATCTGCGCCTTGCAATGGGTTTGACGGCAAACCTCGTTTTCCCAACCACAAAAAGATCCCCGATTTTTGAGAAACCGGGGACTTAAACTGGTAGCCATACTACCAATTACTTAACGTGAATTCGGGATAAGGATTTCGGCGGTTAAAACCGCCGCTATCGGAGCAAAACCGACCTGCGTCGGTTCGTCAACTCCGGCTTTTTTCGGAGTCCGCCGACGCGGACTTCGCTCCAGTAGCTGCGAATTCATTCGCCGGGCTCTTAAACCGAACTGACGTTACTTAGATTCAGGATGCATCAGAGTATTCCATGCCGCCTTAGCCGCATCTGCAAGACGAGTTCCCAAGGTTTCCACTTCACTGACAACAGATTGCCAGTTCTTCTCGGCTTCTTTTTGAATCAGTTCAATGGATTTTTCGATGCGTTCTGGGTCGATCAGCTGATTTTCCTCGATCGCCTCACGCGCTTGCCGAACAGCCTTGAGATAGGCATCACGGGTGAAGTCACCTGCCGTTTGTACTTCAATCTGTGCCCTCTTTTTCACAGCTTCGATCAAGGCTTTTGTTTCGCGGCGGATTTCATCCGATTCATCTGCCATTTCAGAGTCAACCATCGCACTGGTTTCTGGGCTAACAGGGACGATCGCTGACGTTTCGGGAGTATCGATTTCAGAAGTCATAGAACCTCCTGGGGGATAAAACAGAAGAAAGAAGAGGGAAAACAGAAGAAAGAAGAGGAAAGAAGGGAAATAGAAGCGAGAAGAGGGAAGAAGGAAGAAAAAAGAGGGTGAGACAATTCAAGTGATGAAATTGAGCTTAGCGCACCGAGAAGGAAGTACCTAGTTCGCGTTCTAATTTCAACAGATTTTGAATTCTCGCCTCAGTGGAGGGATGTGTGGAGAAGAGATTGCTTAACGCTTGCCGAGGAATGGCGTTGACGATCAGCAGTGGCTCAAAGGCAGGATTTGCAGCGATCGGCATTTGACGTGCGCTGGCTTCTAGTCGCTGTAAAGCTCTTGCCAAAGCGCGAGGGTTACCTGTCAATCGGGCGGCACCTGCATCGGCTTCAAACTCACGAGTGCGAGAGATGCCCAGTTGAATCACAGAAGCGGCAACGGGAGCCACCATGAGTGTGAGCAACAGCCCAAAGGGATTACTGCCTTCGCGATCGCTCTGAGAACCGCCCCCAAACCACAGACTATAGCTAACGATTTGTGCCAGAAAAGAAATGGCTCCGGCGATCGTAGCGGCAACAGCTTGAGTTAGCGTGTCGCGGTTTTTGATGTGGCTGAGTTCGTGAGCAATAACAGCTTCTAGCTCGTCTTCGGGCAGCATGTTGACAATGCCCTGAGTTACAGCAACCGCTGCGTGTTCGGGGTCACGTCCAGTGGCGAAGGCGTTTGCTCCAGCCGTGGGAATGATATAAAGCTTGGGCATTGGCAGATTGGCGCGATCGCTCAGGCGTTGCACCATGCGGTATAACCCAGGAGCCTGGTTTGGGCTAATCGGCTGTGCCCGATAGGCTGCGAGGGCAATCTTGTCAGAGGAATACCAGGAGACGAAGTTCATCAGAGCGGCTAGACCAATCCCAAGCACTGCTCCGGTGACTCCTCCAATTAACCAATAGCTGACCGTGATTAATAGCGCACTCAGCAAACCCAGCAAAGCAACGGTTTTAACTTGGTTCATACCTTGGACTCCTTACGGCAACGCTGTGAGAGAGTTGGTTTAGGGTGAAATAGCGTTGCCTTTCATATTTCTTTCATTATTAATGATTTTTCTACGGGACGTGAGGTAGAACCCATCCCGATTTGGTACGGATTTCTCACCCTTGGGTGGGGAGTAGGGAGTGGGGAGTGGGGAGTAGAGAACTAGGAGCGTAAGGGCGGTGGGCTTCCGCCGTGAGCGTTCAGCCGAACGATGGGTTAGAACGAAGACAGGATGGGGTTTTACACAAAATTCTGGACACACCCCGCGAGCGAGACGCTCGCACTTACTTTGACCGCATCAATTTCTTAACCTTATTCTGGACACACCCCGCGAGCGAGACGCTCGCACTTACTTTGACCGCATCAATTTCTTAACCTTATTCTGGACACACCCCGCGAGCGAGACGCTCGTACTTACTTTGACCGCATCAATTTCTTAACCTTATTCTGGACACACCCCGCGAGCGAGACGCTCGCACTTACTTTGACCGCATCAATTTCTTAACCTTTATTAACCGCTAAAATCCTGATCCCGACTTCACGCTGATTAAATGCATACCTCAAAACTCAATTGCCTACTCCCTTACTCCCTTACTCTTTTCCCTTGTTACAAAAATGACAATTGCCCCCTATAGAAGGACTGATACACTTACTGAATTGGTACTGCGGGTCGATCGCCCATGACGATGAAAACCGAATTGCAGGAACGGGCAGATAGTTTGGCGAGTAATTTGCAACGCAGTGTTGATGCTTGCTTTGAGGTGTTGCGATCGATTAGTCAATTGTTTGCTTCGTCGCCGCAAGAGGTGAAACGGCAAGATTTTCAGCGGTTTGTACAGCCTGCGCTCGTGCGCCATCCCAGTATTCATGCGTTGGAGTGGTTACCGCGACTGCTGGATGGCGATCGCCCTGCCTTTGAGCAAGCCATGCAAGCCGAAGGATATGCCAACTTTCAAGTCACAGAACGGACAACGGATGGCACTTTGATTCGGGCAGGAGCACGACCAGATTATTTCCCGGTCTACTATGTTGAGCCGCTCGACAACAACGAGTTGGCATTGGGCTATGATGCAGCATCGGATGCAACCCGACGAGCCGCGTTGGAGCGGGCACGCGATACAGGGGCGATCGCGGTGAGTGGGCGGATTGAGTTGGTGCAAACGGCTCGACAACAGTTTGGGCTGCTGGTGATTTTGCCGATTTACCGCCAGGGCATGGCGTGCGATACGGTGAGCGATCGCCGTCAGTATTTACAGGGGTTTGTGTTGGGAGTGTTTCGGGTGGCGGATGTGGTGCGTTCGTCGCTCGCAGGGTTAACGCTCGACCACATCGACTTTTACCTGAGCGATCGCTCCGACCATCCCGAAGTGGGGTTCCTCGCTGCTTATGACTCTAAAAGTAAACAAGTGATTGCCAGGGCTGAAACCAAGTTGACCCTCCCTCATGCGGCTCAGGGTAAAGCTATTTGTACCCGCAGTTTTGCGATCGCTGACCGGGAGTGGTCGCTGGTGCTGATGCCTACAGCGGCTTATATCGACCGGGCAGAACTCTATCAACAGAGCCGCATTCGGGCAGATGCAGCGACGGCTGAAGCGGCGACCCTCAAAAAAGTGCTCCGCAACCTGCAACAAACGCAAGCCCGGTGGTTTCTGGAAAAAAACCTGATTGCAATCGGGGTTGGCTTGATTTTGGTGATCTTGAGCGGAGCGAACTGGCTGTCACATCAGAATGCAACACAATTGTTGGAAAGCAAAGCCAGAACTGAGCAGACTTATGGGGTGTTGGCACGGTTGGCAACATTATTGGCACTGACGACTGATACTGACACAGTTTCCCGGGAGACTGCGCCAACCTCTGTGTCTACGGCAGATCTCATTGAGGCTGAGCTAGAAACCCTGCGGCGGGCGATCGCCCAAAATGCTGAGCAACAACGCCGACTCGATCAGTTGGAACCTCTGATTGCTCAACGGCTGAATACGCTGGATCAATCGCCCCCTGCGGTGGTGAGTCAGCTAACAACTCGCGATCGCCAACTGCAACAACAAATTCGTCAACTGATTGCAGAGATCGAACAAACTGAGCGATCGCAATTGCCCTATTGGCAAAGTCAAGCGAGAGCGAGTCTAGACAATAGCTTTTGGACTAACGTTGTTGGAAGTGCGTTGGGAATTGTGTTGTGGATTGGTGTGTATTACCTGTTACAACGACAAATCTCAGAACGTCAGCGAGTTGAAGCGGCTCTTTATGCGGCTAACAACCAGTTAGAACTGGAAGTTCAAGAACGGTTAGCCGAGTTGGCACAAACTCGCGAAATTAATGAACTCAAAATGCGTTTGTTTTCAATGGTGTCTCACGAATTTCGGACACCACTCAGCACCATTTTGGTATCCACTCAATTGTTAACTAACAGTGAGGCAGGATGGTCAGAAGAAAAGCGAGTGAAAAATCTTTCACGCATTCAATCTGCTGCGAAGACAATGGCGCAGCTGTTGAGTGACATCCTCACCTTAGGGCGAGCAGAAGCAGGAAAGTTAGAGTTTCGTCCAGAACTACTCGATCTAAAGAGCTTTTGTCATAGTTTGATAGACGAAATTCAAATCAGCACTGAAACACAACGGGCGATCGCTGTGATCGTTTGTAGTGAATCAACGCAAGCCACGGTAGATGGCAAATTATTGCAATCGATCTTAACGAATCTGTTGTCCAACGCGATCAAATACTCAGAGAGCGATCGCCCCATTCAGTTGATCCTAACCTGCACACCGGAACAGGTAACAATTGAAGTCAAAGATCAGGGTATCGGCATTTCACCAGAGGATCAAAAACGTCTTTATGAAGCCTTTCATCGCGGTCAAAACGTGGGTGATGTGGTAGGTACGGGGTTAGGGCTTGCAGTTGTCAAAACCTGTGTTGATTTACATGGGGGGCACATCGCCGTAGACAGCGAAGTCGGAGTTGGTACAACGTTTATGGTGACTTTGCCACAACTGTAAAGAGTGGGGAATGGGGAATGGGAAGTCGCGAGTACCTCTACATCCTATGCGGTTGCTGCTTAGGATTGTGAATTTAATAAATCCGCAAACTGTACGGGCGGGTTTAGCAGACCCATCTGTGCCCTGTTATAGATTTGACAGCAAAACCCGCCCCTACCAAACATCGAACTTATTTAATTTCCATACCTTATAGCTTTGGTCAGAAAGCTTAGGACAAAGGTAATGGCTCAAATACTGATTCTGGGAAGCTTTCTGACTCACCTCCACTCCATCAAATGTGGCTATGGCTATATAGCGGTTTTTATATGGGTAAACCTCAAATGCTTTGTAGGGACTCGGCATTGCCAAGCCCCTACGTAACAGTATGGATAACGCAACTGAGAATAGCTCTATCTCTTCTTCTTGAAGAGCCAACCCAAGCCCAACAACCCTAAACCCGCCGCAACACCAGGTTCTGGAGTCGAGCGGGGAATCGGATCGAGGGGAATTCGTTCTGTGTTAGTGATGGTTGCCACATCAATCTCAATGCCATCTTCTTTAGTTTCTGGATCAACGCATCCTTCACCAAATAGCTCAATGCTGCTTTGGGCGGGCACAAAGTCACCAATGACAGGAGGTGTAATCGGTGGAACATTGGGATTGTCTACAGGCGTACTGAAGAACAAATCAATTTCTGCTTCAGTGGGGTCACAGACCGAGTTGTCATTGCTAATTCGGGCTCGGCTAATGCGATAGCGGTAACTGGCGACCTCTAAGAAAGCCTCTGTGGTTAACCCTTCTTCAGGAATGAAGTAAGCAAAAGGAGTGTCTTCACCGTTTTGAGTAGCAGTAAAGATGAAGTTGGTTAAGTTATAGCGTCCTACAGCCGGGTCAGCGTCTAGATCAGGACCATCGCCATCATAGAAAACGACCCCCTCAATGCGGGCGTTGGCATACTCTGGAATAAAAGAGCTACTGTCGAGGGTGCCCTCAATGCCAAATTGCAGCAGGTTAAAGGCGAGTTGCCATCCATCCAGGCTGCCTGAAAATAGGGTGGAGTCATTCTGAAGTGTAAGTCTCCAGGTGCCTTCGCGTAACTCGCCGTTGAAGTCAACTAACGTGCCATCTGGGAGATACGTGCCACTGGGGGTAAAGGTGCCTGAGAAAGCATTGAGATTGTCTGTGTGACCGTCATTAAAGCTGTAGTTCCCATCAATTTGAGTGGAGGGGGCAAGATTGGGGAATAGAACGACGGTTGTACCTGTATCAACGTGAGTCAGCCTAGCACTGAGTTGAGATGCATCAGGATGAGCTAACCCAAAGAGGGTTACCGTCATATTGTTAGCAACTGTGCTAGGTCCGGGACCAATGATAATGTCACTGGTAAAGGTGCCATCTGATAATGGAAACAGAATTCCCGTTCCTTCGAGGGTGCCGCCACCGCCATTAAAGATCGCCGCTTGGGCAGCAGGGGCGATCGCCACCCCGACACCAACTGTAGTTACCACTAACGCCGCAGAAAAAGCTTTGGACAGCAACATGACCTTCGTTCGCTCCAATCTTGTTAAACAATGTTTTGGCTGTAGAAATTCAGTCGATTAGGGGTCAAACAGTAATGCTTTTGTCTACAAAGAGACGATAGATCGCGTTCGAGTGCTAAGCTCTAGCGTCAGTTACGCAGGGGGCAAGCTGTAAACACCAACAGGGGCGATCGCAAAAGCGAAAGTTCTAAAATACAGGCACTAGGGGTAGAGCAGCCCGTCAAAGGAAGTACTGAATTTGATATTTCATTTGTACTGAATATTGATTTTTGAATCCAGTATTTTCACTTAGCTTCAGCAAAAGAATACAATCTTTGTTGAAGGCTTAAAGATTAAGCAAAGATGCATTTGAGTAAAAGATATAGATGCATAAATCTTGGCTGGCGGCAGTTTTGAGAGTTCTCCTCATTCACTTTACAAGCTACTAATGGTTAGTCAGGATCATCAAACTGTCTTTTATCTGAAACGGATTTGTATGAAATCAGTGTAAACAAAAATACTTGATATAAATTTTGTTTAATGTCAAGAGATCTTTGATGCAGTCTCTATGAAATGGGAATTAAATAAGTTCGATATTTGGTAGATGTCGGTGGGGCGGGTTTTTCAGATAAGTTCTTGGATTTGCCGTTAGTAAACCGCTAAACCCGCCCCTACAAACGTCTGCATCTGCACTGGAAACCATTTAGATCGGTATGACTCGCCTCCGCCTCATCGAATGTGGCTACGGCTATAAATCCATGATTCGATAGCAACCGAGGGGTTAGTTAGGACGGGGCGCAGGGATGGAAACCCTTGCTGGGGACGCAATCCCCACAATCCCTTGTCTCAACTGTCTGACAGTTGCTATATGTGAATTGGAGGTCACTGATTCAAAGAAGCCGGAGTTTTGTCATAACTCCGACTTCTGTACCTTCATAGAGAAATTGATCAACAATTAGCTCAAGGCTGTGCCAAAGATGGCATAAGCTGCACCATTGCCACTGCCAGGAGCACCAATTAACAAATCGGTGTCCCCACCACCATTAAAGTTACCCGATGCAACTGCGTAACCAAAGAAGCTGTTAGTGACTAACCCGTTGATGATGATGCCGTTTGAACCGTTGAGGGTTGATAGGTTGATATTGGCAGCAAAGGGATCTCCTGCCTTGCGTCCGTACACGATATACGCCTCGCCTGAATCAACCCCATTTGGATCAGCATTGGGTGCGCCAATCAGCAAATCTCCAACTCCGTCACGGTTAAAGTCTCCCGCTGAACTGACCGAAACTCCAGCAAAGTCACCGATGTCGATGCCATTCAGTCGGAAGCCATTGGTGCCATTAAGGGTTGAAAGGTTGAGGTTAGTTGAGAAACCGCTCGTTCTACCAAATACAACGTAGATTGCACCAGAGTTGCTACGTCCGTTGGGGTCAGCAAAGGGAGCCGTTACTGCCAAATCCGCAATGCCATCATGATTGATATCACCGATCGCACTGACGGCAAAACCAGAGTTATCACTGGCGGCTCCCCCATCGAGTCTAAATCCATTCGTGCCATTCAATGTAGACAGGTTGAACTGCGCTCCAGAGGGTGTTTTGAGGGAGGAACTACCAAACACAACATAAGTTTCACCGGAGTTAGTGCCATTGGGGTCGCCGTTGATCGCTCCGACAATCAGGTCAGACCGTCCATCCCCGTTGATGTCTCCAGCATTGCTCACGGAGTATCCAGTGTTGTCTCCTGCGTCAATGCCATTCAGCCGCACAACGCTGTTAGTCGTTGGGGTTGAGAGGTTAATGTTAGCGGTGAGACTGTTTCTGGCTCGACCAAACACAATGTAGGCATATCCGGCATTTGAGCGAGTGCTGGTTGGATCACCGCCCACTGCTCCGACCAGCAGATCATCAAATCCGTCCCCATCAATGTCTCCGGCACTACTGACGGAACCCCCCGACAAATCAAATGAACTGGCACCTGTGAGGCGGAAGCCTGCTGGTGTAGTGGTGCTGGTGGGGGTGAGGTTAGCAGGGTTAACCACACTTGAGAAAGGACTGCGGGAGCCAAACAATATGTAAGTTTGACCCGAATCACTTCTGCCATTGGGGTCAGCCGCACGCGCCCCAAGAATCAAGTCGTCAATCCCATCATTGTCGATATCTCCAGCAGATTTGACTGCATTACCCAGCCCATCGGATGCAGCAATGCCATCAATTCTGAAGCCGTTGGTGCCATTGAGGGTAGACAATGCGGGGAAGCCATTGGTGGTGCCAAACACGACATAGGCTGAGCCGGAGTCGGCGCGTCCATTAGGGTTTGCCCCACGAGCACCAATAACTAGATCATCGATTCCGTCTCCGTTGATATCTCCAGCATTGGCAACCGACCCACCTGTAAAGTCGCCCGAAGCCAGTCCAGTGAAGGTAACGGCTCGACCACTGTTAATCAGTTGGCTGAGATTCACGATCGCTTCGTCGTTGTTAATCGTAGCGGTCGCGGTGCTCGTGCCAATGGTTGCACCCGTTGCACTGGTCAGGGTCACGGTGAAAGTTTCATTCGTTTCTAAGATAGTGTCACCTGTGACATTGACGGTGATAGTGCGCGTCAGACCACCACCCGGTGTGAAGACAACAGAACTATCGTTGTCGGTATAGTCACTACCAGCGATCGCCGTTCCGTTGTTAGTCGTATAGTTAACCGTGACGTTAGAGGTTGGGTTGTTTGATATCGTCACCGTAAAGACAAAAGCAGTGTTGCCGCTGTTGCCTTCGCTTTGGATCAGCGTTACAGGACTGATTGAAACCACCAGGTCATCATCGGTAATTGTTCCTGTGGCACTGCTTGTTCCTAACGTACCGTTGGCGGCACTGTTGAGCGTGACCGTGAAGTTTTCGGTAGGTTCGACTGTGGTGTCGCCATTCACCAAGACAGTGATGTTTTGAGTCAGCGGTCCACCAGGATTAAAGGTGAGGGAACCATCGTTATCAATGTAATCACTGCCTGCCGTTGCTGTTCCATTGTTCGTGGTGTAGTTGACTGTGACTGGTAACCCACTGGCAGCGGAAAGTGAAACAGTGTAGACGTAAGCTGTGGTGCCACTGTTACCCTCGTTTTGAACAATTGAGGCAGGGCTAATAGAAACCGTTGGAGGTAGATCATCATCGGTGATTGTGGCTGTCACCTGTTGAACACCTGATTCTGTACCATTAGTGACGCTAAGGATATCGACGACGATAGTTTCGTTTGCCTCGTCTAACAGGTCGTTGACCCCAGTTAGAGTAATGCTGCCTGTCAAACTACCCGCCGGAATGACAATAGAGGTGCCGGAGCGGTTGTAGTCGGTAGTGTTAGTTGCCGTGCCGTTAAAGCCGAGGTTAACTGTGACAGGTTGCGCCGAGACGTTCGACAGCGTTGCTGTCACGGTTGCCACACCGCCATTTTCAGCGAGGGGACTACCTGTGAGTCCGAGGGTGACGGTAGGAATACCCGTCACAACCCTTGCCGCTGAAAATTCAGAGGTGTTGTTGTTCGTGAGATTTCTGGCGGTTGCGGTGATTGCCTGTCCTAGAGGAACTGCCGTTGCAAAGGAAGTGTTAAAGGTGGCATTGCCAGAGGCATTCGTCGCAACATCCAAAAATCCTAAGAATGTTTCCCCTTCCCAGGTGCCAGCGAGGTTAGGCGCAGGGTCACTGAAGAATTCTAGACGGAAGGTGGTGTTAGGCGTGCTATTGAAGGTGCCCGCCACGCGAGTAACGCTGCCGTCAAGGGTTGCGGCTGTGATCACCGGGAAGTTTTGCAGTCCGTTGGCTCCAGTATCGCCATCACCCGCATCATTAGCGGTTACCCCGTCTGCCCCTAAATCGATACCCAGATCATCTGCCGTCGGAATTGACCCATTGTTGTGAATGGAGTTGCGGCTGATCAGATTGCCCGTCGAGCCTGCCCCGGTAATGGCAATGCCATCATCCTGGCTATTGGTAATCACGTTACCCGCACCTGCTACCTCACCTCCAATCGTGTTGTTTCCAGCGGAGATGGAAATACCAACGGTATTCCCCTGAATCTGGTTGCCCTGCACGGTGGTGCCGGAGGTATTGATCACCAACCCAGTGCTGAAGTTAGCGGATATGACGTTGCCTGCTCCAGCACTGGTGCCCCCAATCTGGTTGTTTGTTCCCGAATCCACACTGATACCAAAGGTATTCAGAGTCAGACTGTTGCCCTGGATGGTGTTATTGCTGCTGGAGATGCCGATGCCTCGGCTAAAGCGGGTGATCTCCAATCCTCGAATGGTGTTGTTTCCTGCAATCAGGTTTAGCCCGGTTACCCCAAAACCTGCTCCACTGCCATTCAAGGTAATGAGGGGAGTGCTTGTATATCCGGGTTGAGTAGTGCCATCGATCGTGACTGAGCCAGTAATGCTGGGCAGAGCCGAGAGCAAATTGATCGTCTGAACCCCACTACCTGGAATGTTGAAGGTAATCGTGTCAGCACCGGGGTTGCTGTTGGCAAAGGCGATCGCCTCTCTCAAGGAACCTGCCCCGCTGTCGTTGGTGTTGGTGACGACGAGTGGACTGCTCACAACACGAGCCGTGGAGAATTCAGAGGTTTCGTTCGTTGTGAGATTGGTCGCCGTTGCGGTGATGAACTGCCCCTGCGGAACCACCGTTAAAAAGGATGGGCTAAAGGTGGCGTTGCCAGCGTCATCTGTGGTGACATCCACTGTGCCTAAGAAGGTTTGCCCTTCGCCGTTTCCGGAGCCATCAGCAGTTGTGTTGCTGAAGAATTCCAACCGGAACGTCGTAGTGGCAGTGCTGTTCAGGGTACCTGCCAGCGAGGTGCCAAAAAAGCTGTTGGAACTTGCCCCGGTAATGACGGGGAAGTTTTGCAGTCCGTTGGCTCCCGCATCACCGTCGCCTGCATCGTTAGCCGTTACACCGTTGTTACCCAGGTCAATTCCTAAACCGGCATTGCTGAAAATGCTATTGCCTTGAACAGTGTTGCCCGTTGTCGAGGTGCCAAACACTGACACCCCATCAGCACCGTTATTGGCAATCAGGTTGCCAGAAACTGCTGTTGTGCCACCAATTGCGTTATTTATTGCACCGTTGCCAATAGAAACGCCGTGAATGCCATTGCCACGAGCGGTTATACCATCCGCAGCGGTTCCAATGTAATTGCCCTGAACGATGTTGTTGGCGGCTCCGGTGCTAATAGACACCCCGTTGTTGCTGTTGCTGCCGATGACGTTGCGATCGCCCGTTGTCGTTCCACCAATGGTGTTGTTGGAGGCACTCAGGGTAATCAAAATACCATCATCCAGGTTGCCCAGAGCCGCTGTGCCATTAGCCGCTAAACCAATGATGTTGCCCCGGACGGTGTTGTTATTGCCTAGAATCGCAATCCCCTGATCGCCGTTACCGGAGATAACGTTTCCTTGTCCTGCCAGGGAACCGCCGATGAAGTTGCCATTGCCACTGATGCGAATGCCGTTGTCTGTGTTGGCGATCGCCCCTGTTCCAAGAGCGTTGGTTCCGATGTAGTTCCCCTGGACAACGTTGCTAGAGCCAGAAATCAGAATGCCTGACCCATTAAAGCCTTGAATGACGAGTCCTCGAATGGTGTTTGAGTTATTTAGGGTTAAGCCATTAACCCCTGCACCAGCACTGGCCCCGTTGAGAACAATCAGTGGTGAATCTGCAAAACCGGGTTGGGTTGTGCCATCAATGGTGACCTGACTATTCAGCGTAGGCAGAGCAGAAAGCAGGTTAATGGTTTGAACGCCACCCCCCGGAATGTTGAAGGTGATGGTGCTTGCATCGGGGTTGCTGTTGGCAAAGTCAATGGCGGCTCTCAGAGAACCCACTCCACTGTCATTGGTATTGGTGACAATCAGTGGATCAACTACCTCAGGAGCCTCAAATGCCCCAATATCAGCACTGCTGCCGACGACTCGTGAGAAGCCTGCTCCGCGTTGGTCGGTTGTTAGTCCATCGGGGTTGCTGCCCGCATCACGAGCTAGGCTGGTGTCGGTCAGGGAATGGGTTTGAGTGGGTCCGCCATTATTGGCTAGTGGATTCAATCCAGGGTCAGTAACTCCTGTGATGTCAGTTGGTTGGGTAAAGCCGCTGCCGTTACCGCTATCTAACAGGGCATTACCTGTGCCAATCAGGTTGTTGCCATCACTAAAGAAGAAGTTTGTTGTACTTGCCGTACCAATTACATCAACATCGCTGCTGACATTGCCTGCAATAATACTGGAAACGACGTCGATGCGTGCAAGGTTATCGCGATTAGCCACAACACCACTTCCAAAGCCACTTAGGGATGTGTTGTTGGTGATTGTGCTATTGCTAATCGTAACCAGTCCACTGTTGTTGTAAACCCCACCACCAGCATTGAATGCACTAGTACCTGAGACAATGTTTCCTGAAATAGTGCTGTTACGAATGGTAGTAGTACCCACTGCATGCCAAATGCCAGCCGCAAAGCCACCTGAGCTGTTATTAGCAATCGTGCTGGAGTCAATGGTCAAATTACCATTTCCAGAAAAAATACCGCCGCCAGAAGAAAAACTACTACTTGCTGTGTTATCAGAGACGGTGCTGCTAACAATGGTCAGATTACCGGAACCACTCCAAATACCGCCGCCAGTTCCGCTAGTGGTGTTGTCAGAAATTAGGCTGTTTTGAATATTAACCGTGCTGCTTTCGCTATAAATTGAACCTCCCTGAGCAGTAGAAGCATTCTCAGTGATTAGGCTATTGATAATCGTCAGGCTGCTGTTTTGATTCCAAATGGCTCCGCCGCCGTTACTAGCAACGTTATCTCGAATAGTGCTATTGCTGATAGTCAAATTTTCTCGGTTGAGAATTGCACCCCCATCTACACCACGTCCATCTCTGAGGGTAAACCCACTGATATCGACCGTGACTTGAGAGGCAGTGCCATCATCAATGGTGAATAAACGGAAGTTGCTAGCACCCGCATCGCGTTGAATGGTCAGTAGGTTAGCACCTAAGCCTGTGATAGTCAGGTCATCAGTAATACTGAAGCCACCCGACGTTAACAGGATTGTGTCGGGGATTGCGTCGGCAAAGGGAGAGCTTGCGATCGTGCTAAAGGTAATGGTGTCGGCACCGGGGTTGCTGTTGGCAAAGGCGATCGCCGCCCGGAGAGAGCCAAACCCACTGTCATTAGTGTTCGTTACTACAAGTGGGTTAGCCAATGCAGAGAACTCAGAGGTATTGGCAGTGGCGGTGTTGGTTGCGGTTGCTGTGATGTAGGGGAAGTCAGCATCAAAGGTGTGGGCAAAGCTAATGGAGGCGTTGCCGCTGCCATCGGTTGCCACGTTTTGGAAACCGAGATAGACCTGACCTTCACCGTTGCCACTGCTATCGGGACTGGCATTGGCAAAGAACTCAATGCGGAAATTGCTGCTGGGCGTGCTATTGAAGGAGCCGATGATATTAGAGCCAGTAATATTGGTGATGAGCGGGAAGTTTTGTAGCGCGTTGTTGCCCACATCGCCATCACCCAGATCGTTCGCTGTGACGCCGTCACCACCCAGGTCAATGCCCAGTCCAACGTTATTGGCGATCGCATTCTGAGAAATGGTAATCTCAGTGGCTCCATCCTCCACTAATATCCCCGCTCCACCGTTACCTAAGGCATCGCCATTAGCCGCAATACCGATGGAGTTGCCAACCACCTGATTGCCCCGGGCTGGATCAGTATCGATCGTTGCATTCTCGCCAAATACAATACCGTGGCTTGTATTGCCAGCAATAATATTGCCTGCTCCTGGAGCGGTGCCCCCCACAATGTTGTTCGAGGGAGCAAACGTACTGCCTGCATAGAACTCAATCCCAACTGTGTTTCCAAGAGCGATTTCTCCGGTGACATCCGTGCCGATGTAATTGCCTTGAATCAGAGCATTTTCAGCAATATTGTTGATAGAAATCCCGATTACGTTTCCAGAGATGAGGTTGCGATCGCTAGCCGTTGTGCCGCCAATCCGAGTGTTGCTGCCGCCGGATAGCAAAATGCCTGTCCCAAAAAAGCTGCTCAAGGTTGTGCCTGTACCCGTGACATCAGTGCCGATGTAGTTACCGGCAACAACGTGTCCATCTCCGCTACTAATCTGAATCCCGTAGCCCAAGATATTGCTGAATACTAATCCCCGAACGATGCTGTTGTCAGAGCCAAACCCCAACACCAACATTCCAGGTCCGCCACTAATTCCGCTGCCATCGAGTTCAATGATGGGCGCACCGGCAAATCCGGGTTGGCTCGTGCCGTCGATGGTGATGGTGCTTCCAACTGACAAATCAGACTGCAAGTTGATTCTGAAGGAATCAGTGGATGAGCTGTAACCCGGATCGGTGATGGGGATGTTGAAGGTAATCGTGTCATCACCGGGATTGCTGTTGGCAAAGTTAATGGCAGCCCGCAATGAGCCAGGTCCGCTGTCATTGGTGTTGGTGACAACCAGGGGGCTGCTGGCTGCCGCCAGGGTAACGCGAGAAAATTCGGAGGTGTTGCCGCTGGGGTCAGTTGCGGTCGCCGTCAGATACAGACCACTCAGGTCAATGGGAATCACTTCGCTGATCGTCGCGTTGCCCGTTCCGTCAGTCGTCACCGTAAAGCTGGTGACAAAGGTTTCTCCTTCACCCCGACCAGAGGGATCAGACGCCGTGTTGCTAAAAACTTCAATCGTGAAGGTCGTATTGGGCGCACTGTTAAAGCTGCCAGTCAGCGTCGTGTTGCTGCCAGATACCTCAGCCGTTCCCAACACCGGGAAGTTGAGCAGATCGTTGCTGCCAAAGTCACTATCGTCTGGATCATTTGCGGTAACGCCGTCATTGTTCAGGTCAATTCCCAATTGACCGTTATTCAAGATGGAGTTGTTAGAAATGGTGTTGCCATTGGCAAAGTCACCTGTAATAGCAATGCCATCCTGCGTGTTACCCGAAATTAAGTTACCAACGGTTCCACCGATAGTGTTGTTGGTTGCACCGTCGCCAATCAAGATACCGTTCGTCCCGTTGCCTAAACTGGCTGTGCCTGTGACATCGGTGCCGATGAAGTTATTGAGAATCGTGTTGCCCGTTGTGCTGAGTCCATCAAACGGGTCGCTATCTAGAATTTCAATCCCATTTTCGCCGTTGCCAGAGATGATATTGCGGGCGCGGATTGGCAGACCTCCAACGGTGTTGTTGGTGGAGTTAGCGATTAGGAGACCATCCAGCGCATTGCCCCAATCGACGGTTCCGCTGCTGTCAGTGCCAATAAAGTTGCCAATGATCGTATTGTTGTTGGAGACTGTACCCGTTTCCGTTGAGATGCTGACGCCATAGCGTCCATTAGCGGAGATGACGTTTTCGCTCACCTCGCTGTTGATACTGCCAATAATGTTGACCCCATCCGCTCCGTTACCTAAGTTGGAGTCGCCATTGGCATTCAAGCCAATGATGTTGTTTGCGATGACGCTGCCATTCGCTTCGTTGAGTTCGATGCCATCGTCCGCATTACCCGAAATGACGTTGTCGCTAATGCTGTTGGTGTTACCACCGTCAAATACCCCATCTTCACCGTTGGCGATCGCCCCTGTCCCAGCCGCGTTGGTGCCAATGTAGTTGCCTTCAACCGTGTTGTTAAATGCTCCACCAAACAGTTGAAACTCAATCCCATTGCCACTGTTACCAGAGATCAGGTTACGCGCCTCCAGCGTGCTGCCTCCAATCGTGTTGTTGTTGGCGTTATTGGTGACACGGATACCAAAGCCGACATTGCCAAGTGCCGCTGTACCGTTAATATTCGTACCAATGAAGTTACCAATAACGGTGTTTCCGGTTGCGGTTGAGTCACTGATCAAGATGCCACCGCCAAACCCGATGGAGCCATTTCCTGAAATCAGGTTGCGATCGGCAGCAACCAAGCCCCCCACCGTGTTATTGGCTCCATTCACCGCGATCGCAACGCCATTGCCACTCGCAGCGGCAGCCGTTCCGGTCGAGTTTGTGCCAAAGTAGTTTCCTGCAACCGTGTTATTGTCTGAAACGAGGGTGATCCCAAAGTCAAATCCATTGATAATTAGCCCCCGGACACTGCTGTTGTTGGAGCCAGTGTCGAAGAATAATCCATTCAAGGAACCGCCACCCGTCAGTTCGATAATAGGCGCGTCCACAAACCCCGGTTGGCTAGTGCCGTCAATGTTCACCGTATCCGTGATTAACGACAGTGCCGTGGAAGATACATCAATGGTGTATACCCCCGTGCCAGAGTTGTAACCCGGATCCGTGGTGGGAATGTTGAAGGTGATGGTGTCAGCACCGGGGTTGCTATTGGCAAAGTCAATGGCAGCCTGGAGAGAGCCGGGTCCGCTGTCGTTGGTATTAGTGACTTCAAGGGGGCTAAAGGAGGCGATCGCCGCCGAAAACTCTGAGGTGTTATTACTGGCATCGGTAGCTGTTGCTGTAACCAACAGTCCTGTCAGATCTACCCCAATCAAGGTTTCGTTAAACGTGGCGTTCCCAAAACTATCGGTGTTGATGTTGATGGTGGTCAGGTAAGTCTGTCCCTCGCCATTGCCGGAGGGGTCACTGGCGGTGTTAGAGAACAGCTCAATCGCGAAGGTTGAATTAGCTTCACCGTTAAACTCGCCCGTGATGAGGGTGTCACTACCCGAAACGGTAGCTGTGAGAATCACAGGGAAGTTTTGCAGATTGTTTGCACCCGAATCCCCATCCCCTCCATCATTGAAGGTTACACCATCGCTGCCCAGGTCGATGCCTTCTTGCCCGTTGTTAAAGATCGAGTTACCTCGAATCTGGTTATTGCTAGAAGCTAAGACTACCACCCCATCGTTACCGTTATTGGCAATGATGTTTCCGGCTCCGGCTGCAATGCCGCCAATGATTTGACTTCCTCCATCATTGAAAAAGTCAACCCCATTGGAGGTGTTGCCGATGTTCGCAGTACCGTTGGCACCCACCCCAATAAAATTTCCCTGAACGGTGTTACCAGTAGCGTTGCCCGTTTGAAGAGCGATCCCAGAGTTGCTAGCACCACCAATTACGTTGCGAGCACCAGCCGTGGTGCCCCCGATGAGGTTGTTGGGAGCTAGGATGTTGATGCCATTGCTAAAGACGCCATCAGCATCCGGATTGTTCAGGATGGCATTACCTGTAAGGTCAGTACCAATGAAGTTGCCTTGCACGGTGTTGCCGGTAGCACTAGCTCCTTCAATCTGGACACCGTTACGGTTATTGCCAGAGATCAAGTTGCCCGCACCTGCGGCAGTTCCCCCTACCGTGTTGGTAGCTGCATCGATGATAAATACGCCATTGAGTCCATTGCCCAGATCTACGTTACCTGCGGCATTCGTGCCGATGTAGTTACCCAATACTTCATTGCCTGTTGCACTGTCGGCAATAACAACTCCAGAACTATTGTTACCAGAGATGATGTTGCGGGCAGCCGCAGTCGTACCACCAATCGTATTGTTGTCAGCTCCACCGCGCAAAAGAATGCCATCGACAGTGTTACCTCGATCGAAGGTGCCTGTGGCATCGGTGCCGATGAAGTTACCTTGAATAATATTGTTTTCAGAGGTTGACGCAGGACCAAATAGCTCAATTCCCGCGCCTGTGTTGCTGGAAATGACATTTCCGGCTCCCGCTGCTGTTCCGCCAATCTGGTTGCCCGAGGACTCTTGCAGGTAAATCCCACTATTGGCGTTGCCCAGAGCCGTTGTGCCATCTAGTCCAACGCCGATGTAATTGCCTTGAATGAAGTTATTATCGGAGCCAGTGATCAAGGAAATGCCGTAATCGCCATTTCCGGCAATGACGTTCCTAGCGGCTGCCGTTGTACCGCCAATCTGGTTGCCTGTGGATGATGTAAACGCAATACCCTCAAACGTGTTACCAAGGGCAACAACTCCAGTAACATCCGTGCCGATCAGATTCCCCTGAATCGTGTTGTTGTTGCCGACAATATCGATCCCAAAATTATTTCCTGAGATCAGGTTACCTTGATTGGCTCCGGTGCCACCGATGACGTTATTGTTGCCACTGATGCTGAAACCACCGCCATTGCCCTGATCAACGGTTCCAGTGATATCTGTACCGATGTAATTTCCCTGGAAGGTGTTGCCATTCGATTCGACAAAAAACGCTCGAAAGCCAAAGTTATTGATGACAAACCCGTTGACTGTACTGACATCTGAGCCAGGGCGCAGGTTAAAGCCAATACCAACAGGCGACCCATTGAGTGAGCCATTTAGTTCAATTAGGGGAGTGCCTGCATAGCCCGGTTGCGTCGCCGCATCAATTGTGATTTGGCTTGTAATGTCAGGTAGATTTGTAGTCGGGCGGATCGTCCAGCGAACCGGGGGACCCGCGTTGTAGTTTGGGTCACTCGTCGGAATATTAAACTGAATCGTGTCAGCCTCACCGTTCGCATTGGCATCGAGAATGGCTTGCCGCAGCGACCCCGCACCGCTGTCATTGGTATTGGTAACTGTAAAGATAGCGAGCAGCCCGCGATAAGTGGCGAGGGTTTCGGGGGAGAAAGGGGAAGAAGGAAGGGAAGATTGGTCAATGGTTAATGGTTCATGGGCAATGGTCAAAGCCTCAACTGACAATTGACGATTGACGATTGACGACTGACGATTTTGGTCAATGGTCAATGGTTCATGGTCAATGGTCAAAGCCTCAACTGACGATTGACGATTGACGATTGACGACTGACGATTTTGGTCAATGGTTAATGGTTCATGGGCAATGGTCAAAGCCTCAACTGACAATTGACGATTGACGATTGACGGCTGTTCTTGCTCAATCAACGATCGCCTATTGACAATTGACGATCGCCCAATGACAACGTCTAAATCCCAGTTACCGCCCTGAGCTGCGTCTCCAGTGGGGGTGCTAGAAGCGGCGATCGCCCGTCCCGTCAATTCATGCAATCGTTGCAGCAGAGTTGTATCGTGAGCAGCAACAGAGCAACCGTAGACCAAAATTGTGGCGTCTGGAGCCAGCAGCGTTGACCACTGACGCAGATATGCGGCGGATGATTCAATCGTTGTTTCGTTGAGTTCGGTGTTACCTAAATAAAGGCGACCAGGGGCACCGTGAGACACCAGGTGCAGAGCCGTGACTAGACCGTAGTGTTGGAGTGCATGGGTGATTTGCAGAATGCCATCTTCACTGGCGTCTAACAAAGCAATGTCACAATCGGGTTCGATACCATTGACCAATTTGAAGTAGTCAGGAACCTGGCGATCGATACAAACCAATGGACGTGGAGAGTCTGTTTGTGATGAGGCGTAATTGTAGTCAGCCGTAACCTCAATAGTGTCGTTCAAACGGGTTTTGATGGGCAGGATGTGACGATCAAGACCTGGAAGGACTGGCATTGTAAACTCTCCAAAGACATCAAAACAGCACAATTGCACCCAGCAGCAGGTTGCTGAGGGCTAGAAGCCAAAACTCAATAAGGATGCTAGACAGTTCGACTCACAAGAACTGACCCATCCACGTAACCCTAAATTCTGTTCTTACTCAAATCGCGATCGCCCCTGTAGGCGTGGGGTACAAAACGGAAATACAGAGATATCGTGACCCTGATGGAGAACCCAGTTCACGTCGAAGAGAGTTCGACTGTTATCCAAATTTATCTATGTTCAGAATATTTACACAGATTCAGTGGTAAACCGAAGTGATAGATCGAACCTTCACCGAAAATTTACGGACATCCGGGTTACTTAATGAACTTTACGCAAAGTTTTGGCGTCAGGGGTCAGTAGTTAATAGTCAATCGTCAATCGTCAATTGTCAGTAGCCAGTGGTCAGGGGTCAGGGGTCAACAGTCAGTAGTCAATAGTCAATAGTCAGTAGTCAATAGTCAGTAGCCAGTGGTTAGGGGTCAGTAGTCAATAGTCAGTAGTCAATAGTCAGTAGTCAGTAGTCAATAGTCAGTAGTCAATAGTCAGTAGTCAATAGTCAGTAGTCAATAGTCAGTAGTCAATAGTCAGTAGTCAATAGTCAGTAGTCAGCCAACGATTAACCATCAACCATTAACCATTAACCATCGACCATTGACGATTGACGATTGACCATCAACCATCGACCATTGACGATTGACGATTGACCATCAACCATCAACCATTGACGATTGACGATTGACCATCAACCATCGACCATTGACGATTGACCATCAACCATCAACCATCAACCATTGACGATTGACCATTAACCATCAACCATTGACGATTGACGATTGACCATCAACCATTGACCATTGACGATTGACCATCAACCATCAACCATTGACGATTGACGATTGACCATCAACCATTGACCATTGACGATTGACCATCAACCATCAACTATTGACCATTCCCTATTCCTATTCCCTTATCCTTGACAACTCACCTGTGCCATCCAGGGGTTGTGAGGCGTTGCATGGGTTGGCTGTGTTGCCAGCACGACTCGTCCATTGGGTTGTCTGACCAACCCCTGCGCCTCCACGATAGGTTGAGCCTGAGCCACGACGAGAGGTGTTTCAGATTCGATGACTCCAGCCGTTGCATCTTCCAGCGTTTCCCAATCCACCAACACCGAGTCATTCGACAACGCTTCGGTCGGGTTGGGGGGCAAACCACCGCGCCCCGTCACAACAAATTCACCTAATTCCTGCGCTAGCGCGCCTCCCGCAGAGCATCCCCTGGCGATGAGTTGAGAGGCATCCACCACATCCGCAGGTAGTGCAACCAACCCTCGACTGGGGTCTACGTCAGGGCGGTTAATTTCAACAACGCCATCCACCCCAAATTCAGAGGTTGCGGTGATATCACTGAGAGGCGTGTTTTCTTCCCGGAATTCAATGCCAAAGATGCCCTGTGTGGTAATGCGGATATTTCCCCCGCGCCCTTCAAAGGCATTTGCGGTGATGTCGCTATTCTCGGCGGGAACCGCCACGATGTATTCCGAATTAATGGTGATGTTACCGCCATCGCCCCCGGCTCTCGCCGTTCCAGCAGTAGTCGAGATGCGGCTGTTGTCGCGCAGTGTGATCAGGTCGCGCACCTGCAACTCAATATCACCGCCCTGGTTGCTGGCGGTTTCTGCTGAGATGAAGCCGTCATTCTCTAATGCCAGTCTGTTAGCTCGAATCCGAACGTCGCCCCCCTGCCCAGTGCCTCGGCTACCGACGACGATTTGAGCACCATCTTCCAGCGAGATGCGATCGCTCGTGACCGTAATACTACCGCTATTGCCTGTTGATCCAGGCTGTGTATCAGCAAATAACCCACTCAGTCGGCGACGAGTGGGATCAGCCCCCGCCAGAGTTACAGAGTCTGATGCATTAATCTGAATGTTACCTGCATCTCCGGCAACCTCGGTGGTGACGCGAATCTGGGCACCATTTGTCACCGTCAGAGATTGAGTATTGATGCGAATATCACCGCCTCTACCGTCAGACCCTCGTAATACCTCACTCACGGCAGCTGAAGGCGAGACACCCACCAGCGAGTTAGAAGTGGTGCCATCAAAAGTGACCTCATTGGCATTAATCGTAATGACCCCGGCATTACCTGATCCCTCTGTCGTCGTTCGTAACTGAGCACCATTCGTGACGGAGAGGACTGGAGTCGTGATGGTAAGACGACCGCTACTACCGATCGCCCTCGGTTGTGCCGAACTAAACGCACCACTAGGCGCAAAAAACGGATCACCTGGAATTGGAACAAACACAGACCCATCAAAGCTGATCGATTCGCTGGTGTTTATGGTGACATCCCCCGCATTACCCTGCCCCCGCGTTTGGGAGCCAATTTGAGTCCCAAATACGCCAGAAAACAATCGCGCGTTGACCGTCAAGGTGCCGCTGTTACCCACTCCAGTTTCAGCAACGACGCTGCCTAAGAAAACATTATTCATGTTGATCGTATCTGCCTCAATCAACACATTGCCTCCAGTGCCCGTGCCCACCACATCGGTCACAATGGCGGCAAAGTCCGTTGCAAATGACCCTGCTCGGATGGTCAGATCACCGCTTCGTCCCGTGGCTCCTTCTGCCAAAGTAATTAAAATTTCACTATCGCCGACAAAAATGGATGGAGCCTCTAACGTCACATTTCTGCCTGTGCCATTTCCTGTTGTGACCGATGCGATCGCCTCAATATCAAAATCGTCATCGTTAGGATTGGGATCTCCATCGCCAATAAAGGAGAGATTCCCGCCACTGCTCAGGTCGATCGCCCCACCCACAAAGCCGCGTGCCAGGATCTCTGATCCGGGCTGTAGCTCCAGATCTCCTTCTGCCAGGAATTGCACATCACCCGCATTGCCCGTAACGGCTGAGGTGTCTACCACTCCGCTAACTTGCAGGCGATCGCGAGCATCAATCACCACAGAACCGCCCCCCGCATCATTGGCGAGATTTACCGCTCCAACGCGAATTGTGCCGCTGGTCAGGTCAGCATTCGGCTGATATTGGTTGCTTAAGAACACCAAACCATTGGGTTGGCTGATGCGGATCGAGTTGATGGCGATCGCCCCAGAGGTGGCTGCCCCCGTAGTATCCAGACCTGCTGGAGGAGTGCCGGTTACCCCGGGTGTACCCACAGCCGTCGTACCGGCGCGAACATCAAGCGTGGGGCGCGTTCTGCCATCGATGGCGATCGTCCCACCATTGGATAAATTGACTGTTTCTTGGATGCCGTTAACCGGATCGGGCGCATTGATTTCAACGCTATCGATGGTCACGGAACCCCCGGCAAAGATGTGGAGCGATGCGCCAGTGTAGGTGCCAAAACGGACGTTGCCTCCCGCCCGAATCACAGGGTCATTAGGGCTGGTTAATGCTCCGGCTCCACCGTTGGGTTGCTCAATCCGAAAGTTGCCCCCAGCGGTGTAGCGAGCATCTCCTGTGACAGCGTTGGGCGATCGCAACACCAGATCACCCCCCGCAAACAGTCCACTGCTGGGATGGTTGAGCGCAAAGATATCTACCGTGCGATCGCCCTGCACCAACAGTTGCCCCGTCGCACTAGCCACAAATGGAATAGTGACACTATCGCGAATCTGCACATCATTTCCTAGCAGCGTCAGATCACCCCCCGCCTGCAATTGCCCCGTTAAATCGAGGCGATCGCCCACCAGCGTCAGGTCTTGTCCCGCTGACAGATTGCCAGCACTGACAATCGTTCCCGATGCGACTCCTCCCGGTTGCAGACCGGGACGCAAGCTCACCACTAACAGGGGCGGTGCTTCGGGATTGGTCGCGCTAAATTCCAACCCATCATTCAATAAAAAACTGTCTGCCGTACTCGCTACAAACGAGCCACGGATGTCTAACCGAGCGTCTGCGCCAAACAGAATGCCATTGGGATTTAACAAAAACAGGTTGGCATTTCCGTCTACACCCAGAGTTCCTAAAATGTCGGAGCGATCGCTGCCCGTCACTCGACTGAGAATGTGACCGATCCCAGCGGGATTGCTGAAATAGACCTGTTGCCCCTGACCCACATTAAAGGCTTCAAAACTGTGAAACAGCAAGGAACCGCGCGTTGCCCCGCCTGTGATCTGGTCAATCAGTTGGTTGCCCCGCTGCACATTGCGATTGAGGTGCGATCGCTCTACCCCCAGCGTCTCGTCTGGAACGATCTGCGCGGAGGCTGCCCCACTCAACCCGCCCCCCCAAAACAACGCCACACCGCCTGCGAGCACCCATCCCATAAGCAGATGGGCTTGGGCACAGTCTTTCGTCCGTTGCATGGGCATGATCACCTCACTCTCACAGGGGCTAAAAAGGCGCGTCTAGAGAAAATATAGCGGTGTGGTTCAGCCACTGCAAGCAAAAGGGGGGAATGGGGAGTGGAGAGTGGGGAATAGGGGACAGGAAGTGGCGCGATTGATCGCGTCTTTATGGGAATGGGGAGTGGGGAGTGGGGAATGGGGAATGGGGAATCACGAACCATCCTATCTAGCGTTCTACTTTGTCAATGTCAGTTCAGTAACTACTGACCACTAACCATCGACCATTGACCACTAACCATCGACCATTGACCATTGACCATCGACCATTAACCATCGACCATTGACCATCGACCATTAACCATTGACCATTGACCATCGACCATTGACCATTGACCATCGACCATTGACCATTGACCATTGACCATCGACCATTGACCATTGACCATTGACCATCACATCAATCAATGCCTAACAACCAACCGTTATGAACGAGATTGAGCCTAAAATATGGCAGGGGTTGTGGGTAACGAATCTCTTGAGATCTGAGAACCAAATCAATTCACAGGTTAAAAGTTGTAGTCATGGTTGCACCAGACACATTGACACTAGCACGGCAGGGCGATCCCTATGTGATTGCGACCCTGCTCAATCAGGTCATCGGCTCTAAGGGCATCAAAGCCCATGTGGCTAAGCGCGATCGCTGCTTACACATCTTGCTGGAGTCGGCGCATACGCTCAATCCGAAAGGTGCTGTTGCATTTTTAGAAAAAAGTATCAACACCCTGGGGGTAGAAGCAATCTCCACGCTGAAAGTGTACGGACGACAACTGGGGCAAAAAGCGATCGCCTGGAATCAAGAAATTTCGTTAACGTGGGGAGAGGGTTCCATCCCAGTTACCTCATCTGCCGAACCGTTAAATGCTGAATCGTCAGTATCAGTTTCAAGTGCATCATCAACGCTAGAATCTGATTCTGACTTAGCATCGTCTACAAACCCCTCTGTAACCTCAATACCCGTGCAGACTCCCGTTCAACCCATCAACCCAACTGCTGTGCAAACTGCTCCATCTTCAGATCTGTCTTTATCCGAAGCCGCATCCTCCGCTGATCTGGTTTCAGACACATCCCAACCCCCCGAAGATTTCAATCAATCTTCAGAAACGCCGGATTGGTTACGTCGTCCAGAGGCGATCGTGCTGATTATTTTTGTCAGCGTGCTGATGTTGTGGCAGATGTATCTGGACTTAATTGATGATATCGATATCGAGAAACCCGTCACTGGAAGCGAACTGGCGCGTCGCCTGGGAGTCAATAGCAGCACGATTAGCCGTCGCAAAGAACGGGCTGATTTTCCAGCGTGGAGCCAGGATCTTGACCCCGATGGCATTGCCTGGGTTTATCAAGATGGCATGTTTGTCGCAAAAAGTGAATGATTTCATGTAAACATTCCCGTCACTGCTTTGAAACAGTGTTAAACTGTGGTCTAGGCGCAGGCTCGGTTGTAGTGTTTGTTTCTGGCATTGACAGGCTTTCTTCCGGTTCTCGGTTGTTTTGTTTGTTTTTGGTTTTGACAGGCGTTCCCCCAGCTTTTAGTCGCTACTTTCAATATCACTCCGGAGAAGTTTCATGTCAGTTTACGTAGGAAATTTATCCTATGAAGTTACGCAAGACGATTTAACGACTGTTTTCGCTGAATATGGCTCTGTACGCCGTGTTCATCTACCTCTTGATCGTGATACTGGTCGTCCTAGAGGCTTTGGTTTCGTTGAAATGTCGAGCGATACCGAAGAGGATGCTGCGATCGAGGCACTAGATGGAGCCGAGTGGATGGGTCGTAGTCTCAAGGTCAACAAAGCAAAAGCACGCGAAGAAAGACCTCGTAGTGGTGGCGGCGATCGCAACGGCAATAGCTGGGGCAACCGCAACCGAGGTTACTCCTCTCAACGTTACTAATTAGTCTTTAATGGTTGAAGGGTGAGCGATGGCTCACCCTTTATTTTTATGGAGTCTCCTGCCTGTAGGAGATAGGATCAGAGTGAGGGTACTGCCTTCTACCCTTGAACTGTTTGCCTAAAGCGATTTGGGCTAATGCTAAATGCCTGTGAAAAATATCGAGTTAAATGGCTCTGACTGTTAAAGCCACAATCGAGAGCAATGTGGCTGATCGGCAGGGTTGTTTGAGTCAGCAACTCTTTTGCTCGAAGTAGGCGACGCTCCATGACAAAAGCATGAGGGGAGTGTCCAACGGCTACTTTAAACGATCGCGCAAAGTGAAATTGAGTCATGCCAATGACATCCGCTAATGTAGCGAGCGAGAGATCTTCACACAAATTAACATCAATAAAATCGACGATTTGTTGGATCTGATGGGAAGTCAGTTGATGTGTTTTAGGTGCGGTCGAGCGAGACGATAACGCGAAAATGGTGTGAACTGCAAATTGCCCTGCTAGAGTTTCTGCATAGAGTCGTCCATGACCCTCTGTAGGATTAGATGCAATCAATGTTTGAGCAGCACGGGCGATCGCCGTGACATGTGGATCACGCAGATTTGACTGTCGATGCAGTGTAATTGATTGATGGGGCGCAACATCTTGAAGATACAGCGCAAAGAACTCTGGAGATACCGCAAACACGAGATAGTCTCCACCTTGCTTCGATTCAGAAAAGGTTTCACATCCCGCAGGAGTAAAGGCAAAGGTGTTGGGGTGAGCGTGATACTCTTGCACGCGATCGCTATCAAACGAGTCATGCCCAGTTTGACCCTCCAGCGCAAACCCCAAAATATGCCAGTCGGGACGATAACGCACTGAATAAGGCTGTTTGGGACATAACTCGATCAAGACGCGATCGCTAATAAGGCGTCTTCCATAAATGGGGGGTAGGCTCTGGTGTTCCATAGATGAGGGCATCGTAGCAAGATTTTGAAAACCTGCTGAATTTTGAAAGACGAGCTTAATGGCTAGATCCTATCCTCAACTTAACCTCATCTCGCCAGGTGTTTTGTAAGGCGTTTCGCAAAATGCCCCTACCCTAGCAATCTTGTTAATGGAGAACAACAAATGACACATTTTCCAGAACAACTGCGATCGCTCCCCAAATTCGATGGTCCTTTTGATGCCTTTAAGTTAGAAGCTAAAAATTGTGATGTTCTATTTGCATCCTATCCATCCGGAACGGTGATTCCATCCCACACCCATGACACCGATAACGTTGGCGTGATTACTCAAGGGGAGTTAATTCTCATTGTGGATGGTCAGGAAACCCGCTACAAACCGGGCGATTGGTATCATGTGCCTGCACAAAAGCCACATGCGGCTCGATTTGATGAGACTACCTCTGAAATCGAATTCTGGTTCTCTGCTAGAGCGGTTTAGTCTTGTCAGTATCGCGATCGCAACATGATGCTATAGATTTGGAAACAGATGCTATAGATTTGAGATCAGTGGCGATCGCTGAAGGAAACTCTATGCCCTACGTCAACATTCAGATCACTAAAGGTGCAACACGAGAACAAAAAGCTCAACTCGTAAAGGAAGTGACGGATTCACTGGTACGAATTCTCGGTAAGAAACCCGAACATACGCATATTGTGATCCAGGAAATTGCAGAGGAGGATTGGGGGTTTTCGGGTCTGCTGACGGACGATTGGAAGAAACAACAAATTTCTTAAATGCTGAGGGGAAAAGCGTTTGACAGTGTGATGATGATTTAGTTGCAGAAGCACACTATCAAACGCACTGTCCCGATCGAAGGAATCAATGTTATGAATTGATGACTAAAAATGAGACGCCGACGGCTCCGTAAAAGGTTTCTGGTGTGGGATTGCGTTGTTGATCGACGGCAACACCTTGACCTGAAAAAATGCGTGTAATGCGAAAGCGATGATAATTCCACAACAACTGCGTGAGTGGAATGTAATGAACTTCGTGACCCGAAAAGAGAGTGCGATCGAGTTCTGGCAGCGCATACCAGGGACACTTCATCAGTTCATGATGTGCGTTGTGATAGCCAAAGTTGAGTAACAACACATTGAGCCAGGGATGCTTTAAGGACAACACCGTTGAGAAAGTATTCTCTTGCTCGTGAGCGCGATCGCGATCGGGTAAGGGTTGGTCAATCGGAATCACTTCATAGGTGTGCTGGAAGGCATCCATCCAGCGCAACACCGTAATCATGCCGATGTATGCCACGAAATATAGCAATAACGCTTTGAGTGAGACGAATCCTAACAGCGTAAATAAAGCACCTCGAATGAGCAGAATAGCAACGATGCGCGATCGCTCCTCCCGACGATCGGCTCGCCAAAATGGAGCCGTCAGCGATCGCCACTGCAACCACAGCGAAATCACTGGAAAGTAGAGCCACTCTAACGTTAAGATGCTGTTTCGCACCCAGGAGGGCATCTGCTGAAGTGCTTTGGGCAGATCAAATCCGGCAAAGTCTACCCGATTCACATGATGACCGATGTGTCGTTTTGCCAGATCGTCAAACCGTCCATAACATCCGCCATTCAGCCACAACATCACATCGCCCCAGAACGCATTCCAGCGTCGCCCCACAAAGATGGAACTGTGCATGAACTCGTGACTCAAATAGGCGGAGTAAATCAGGCTGTGAGTTAAGACCACGACCCCCAATGCATTGAGCCACCCATTAGGTAGCAGCAATAGAGCAATACCACCCACATAACTAGCGAGGGTATAGAAAATGGCGATCGCATTTAACACCGGTTTTTGGCGATGCAAAAAGGAGGTGAGATTGACCTCAACGGCAGTAACCATAGTTTTCTAACACTTCAACACAAGACTGGATGGGACATCCCATTCACCGAGTGTAAGACACCCACCCCTGAAAGGACAGAACGCGATCGCACAAAGTTACCATTCCCTAACACGAGTATTAGTTTATTCGTTGCAGATCAGCACATACTGTCCGCCAACGGTAGAAGTTTCCAGCAACCGATGAGCTTTAGCCGCTTCTGCAAGAGGTAAGCGATCGCAAATAATCGGCTTAATTTTCCCTGTATGAAGTAAGTCAAACAGGGTTATCAGATCCTCCCGAAACCAATCTGGATGCTGCTGTTTTAACTGAGTGATGCTGTAGAACCTGACGTGGCGATCGCTACGCAACCATTGCAATAGCGTTAACACAACAAAGTTGAATCCCAGTTTTAACAATCGCCCCTGTTTAGAGTTCATCGCCGAACGGAACCCATAATTGATCAACCGTCCTCCATTGCAAAGGATTTTGTAAGAGCGGATCAGATGTAACCCGCCGATCGCATCCAGCACCACATCCATACCATTCTGGGTGAGTGCCTGAATACGAGTCACAAAATCCTCTCGTTGATAATCGATGGGGACTGCTCCCAGTTGAGCCACCAATGATTGCTGTGTCGTTGGCGCAGTGCCATACATCTCTAAAGCTGCCAGCTTGCCAAGCTGCAATAGAGCGGTGCCTACACCGCCCGTTGCCCCATGAACCAGGAGGCGATCGCCCGATTTGACCTGAGCCAGTCGATGCAGCAATTGATAAGCGGTGACATACTGCAAAATCAGACAAACGGCTTCTTGTGGGTCTACGGTTTCCGGCACTGGAACCAACTCAGTTGCAGGCAAACAAAGATATTCACTGTAGCTCCCAACCACAGTCAGGGCTGCAACCCGTTGTCCAGCATGAAGGTCGGTTATACCTGTACCCAGTTTGTCTACGACCCCGACCAACTCATAACCGGGGGAGAACGGTGGCTTGGGAATACCCGGATACAATCCCTCCCGGACTAACACATCGGTGTATGCCACACTCGTTGCCAAAATTTTGACTCTCACTTCACCCGACTCAGGTTCTGGAAGTTCATCTTCTACAAACTGCAAGACTTCAGAACCCCCATGTCGAGCGAGAACAATGTGTTTGTATTTCATTACAAATGCCTCCCCAATGAACGTCACGGTTGATTGCAAACGTCACGGTTGATCACAAAGCAATGAGCATTATCAATTCATAATCCCAATCAATTCATAACCCCAAAGCAGCCAGCATGAATATCCCAACCATTAACGCGGTTAACAGTGCAGTGCTAATGTCCAAAGTCGGTTGAGCCTCTTCCTCCGGTACAGGTGTTTTTTCATGAAACTTGCACTCCGGATTCAGACAAATCCATTCACCGTTGTCTCCGAGGATGAAATCATGCTTTCCACATTTTGGGCACTCTGCAACTATGTCATCTCTAGGCATGATCGTCGTCTCCTAGAACTGGATTGATGCAAACTTACGGCGTCCTATGAGTTCTCACACTCTCACAATAAAGCAACACTTTGAGGAACTTGTGAGGAGAGAAAAATTTAGAATACCAATTTGAATTGGCTTCGCTGCACAGGATTCCGTAAGGGCGTTTCGCGAAACGCCCCTACCCAGTGATCTGCCACAATCAAACATTCAATCGGTAGAAGAAAGAAAGCGAACAAGCCTTCGCTCTATCTCATCCGCGACTAAAGTGTGCTCTAGTGGTATGAAGTCTGTCAAAGCAGACCGAAAACGAGTTTCAGCCCACTTCAGTGAACTTTGTGGATTAGCCCGCCATTGATGCGCGAGCGGGTGGAACGGGTGACAGACACACTTCAATTGACACACCCTGGTGTTTAATCTTTGGGATGAATGAGTTGCAAACAGGATGCTCGCACTGGTTTAAACGATTCGCCTGAAGAGAGTGTGAGCGTCTCGCTCACGCCTATGTCAGGACAATCATCCTTCTATTCAGCAACGCCCAAAATTCCTATATTGGAGCAGCAATACCTCCGACGCTTCACCCACTCCCTATTCCCTACTCCCCACCCCCTTCTACTCAAAGGGCTCCCAAGCGAAAGCTGTAATCGTTGTCTCGACCAGCACTTGTAATGCGAACGTAGTAGACACCGGGTTGAATATCGTTGGCGAAAAAACTAGCCGTTCTACCAGGAAGGATGCGTCTAGAGAGGGGAAAGCCCTGTTGCCTCACGACCTGCCCATAGCGATTGACGATCGCCCCAATCATGGGAGTACTCGATGAGTTTGCCCACCAGACAGCCACAGTGCTGTTGTCGGTGAGTTGAAACCGGAAGAAATCGGGGTCGTTTCTGCCGACGGAGTCATCATATTCAAAGCTGCCCCGAAACCGCCCCAGGTTAAAGGCAGTTCTCAAGCGGTTGCCAGGGTCGATCGGGTCGCGAAAGGGAGAGTCTGAAGGCAACTGAGTCAGTTGGAAAACACTCGTCCGTCGGGCTGAGATGGGTTTTGGAGCAAACATTTGCACCTGTTGTAGTCCGGTTTTATTCCAGGGTAAACCATTGCGAAAAAAAACCTCTGGCGCGAAGCCAGAGGTTCAATCAGGGTGCATCTACCATTCCCTTATTCCCTTAATGGCAGAAGCTATCAGGATAATTTTCAAAGAAATTGGATTGGATTGACCACTCGCAGGATTGCAAAAAGCACGACCGATAACCCAACAGCGGCTGGAATCGTGACAAACCAGGCAAGGGCAATCTGTCGCAGGGTTCCCAGTTGAATGGCGTCACCGGATGGAGCCTGAGCCCGTTGCATAAAGCCAATGCCCACAACCGCCCCGACTAAGGCGTGAGAGGTTGAAACCGGAAGCCCCAAATAAGAGGCGGTCAGTGTTGTGGTGGCAGTCGCGAGTTCAGCACAAAACCCACTGCTGGGTTGCAGGCGAGTAATGTTTTCCCCAATTGTGGTGATCACATTTTTTCCCCAAATGGCAAGACCGAAGACGATTCCGCCACCGCCCACCACCAAAATCCATAAGGGAATTGTGAGGTTACCCAGAGGTACATTCCCCGTCGCTTGCAGATGGGCGATCGCCCCCAGTGGTGCAATGGCATTACCGACATCATTTGAGCCATGAGCAAAGGCAACAAAACAGGCACTTAAGAGCTGAAATCGAGCCATGATCCGCTCTGAGGGAACCAGGGTTTTACCTGGCTGAGGGGAAGGGGGTATTGGTTGAATCTGACGCTTTGCCACACGCCACATTGCAAGGGTCAGCCCAACACTGGCGATCGCCCCCACGAACAATGCCCAATCATGACCCGGCAGGTTGAACGGTAATTGGGAGAGGGGTAGGGCTTGAGCCAACGGTGGCAAAACGATGAAGCCAAACACAGTGACTAATCCCGTACTCAACCAGGGAATCCATTCATACAACTGTTGCAGCGGATTGGGCTGTTGCACAATCCAACGACTCACCAGACTATACAACCCGGCAGCGATCGCCCCACTCACGACAGGAGTCAGCACCCAGGTGATAGAGATAACCCCAATCGACTGCCACTGCACCGCGTTGAAGCCAGCCGCGATCCACCCAAAACCAGCGATCGCCCCCACAATGGCGTGAGACGATGACACGGGCAATCCAAATGTTGTTGCAATTTGTAACCAAATTCCACAGGTTAGCAGAGCTGCCACCATACCTAATGCAAAGTCAGTGGGTACGGAAGCAAACAACGTAGGATCAACAACAGTCTCAGCGAGAGTGGTTGATACTCGTTGTCCCAAGAGCATGGCTCCTGCGAATTCTAAAACCCCAGCGATGATCAATGCCTGTCGTAGTGTGACTGCGCCCGATCCAACGGAGGTACCCATCGAGTTGGCAACGTCATTGGCTCCGAGGTTTAAGGCAACATAAAAAGCAAGAAGAGCCGTAAAAAAGAGAAAGATCATCCTACGTTGGAGTTATACTCATTTGGTTCTACCAGATGTAGAGTAGTGTTGAGCAACTCACCTAAGGAACAGAGGCGATCGCATGACGCATCTTCTGACTAAATTGCTGGATACTTTGACCTGGGAACCCCTCGAAACGCCAGAGTCTACTGACCCGACATCAGAGATATACATTACTCATCGTGGCATCTTAAAAGTAGATGATTTTGAAATTTATTGTTATCGCTGTTCGGATGGTGAAGTTGCGTTCGACTGTGAAGACATGGAACGCTTTTTGCGTGGATGTCATCTCTGTGATCATCCCAGCCAGTGCCCCGCCTGCAATCCCACTGACAATGAGAGAAGTGCTGGCATTCGGGAGGGTATTCGCTGCAACGAAGACTTTGGCACAGAGCGAGAGCTAGCGTCTTTATGAAGCCGTGCTTGCACTTCTACTCAAGGAACAGCGATCGCCAATTTGCCCACTCGTCCCATTCGGTGTCGCTGAAGTGGCTTGCGTAATTAACTCGGTTGTTCCGTCAGAGCGAGTCACCCAGCCCTGTGCTTCTAGAATTGGAGGTGTTGCCGTTACGTCGGGTTGAGCGATCGCCTCCACCGGAGAGGGGTTGTGCATCGTGCCTTCCGCTTCCTGGTCTGGTGTGGCTGTAGGGGGTGACAAATCTTGCCAAATGGTGTTGGGCGTAAGCGGATCAGTAGGACTGCGCGGCACGCCCCCTCGTCCTGCATTGACAAATCGATTCTCGCGACTACTGGCGCGACAGCCTTGAGCCAGCGGTGGGGTAGCAAAGGTGTTAGGCAGTTCTGGGGTTTCATCGACATCAACATCAGGCGTGTCAATGTTAATTGTTCCGGCAATGCCTGTCTCAGAACTGGCGTTAATTTCGCTGACAGGAATGCGAATTGGCGACTCATTGACAGTTAACCCAAAGATGCCCTGCGCAGTAACCTCGATCTGCCCGCCATTGCCCTGTTCAGCACTGGCAATAATGTCACTGTTCTCAGATGGGATAGCAATAATAAATCCCTCGCCAGCATTAATCTCGATGTTACCGCCATTTGCGCCATCCCTTGCTAAGGCTGAGAGTGTACTTCCATTTCGCAGCGTCAATTGCTCCAGATTAGTGAGACGAATCACCGCACCCACACGCCGATTGATCGGGCTACTAATGCCAAAAGCATCCCCTCGTTCAGCCGTTAACTGCCCTTGATCTAAACGAATCCTACTGGCATCTACCGTTAAAATGCCAGCTCGCCTCTGGGCACTGCTTACAGAAACTGCTGCCCCCGACTCCAGCGTGACCTGGGCTGCTCTCAAACTCAAGTTTCCGGCTTGACCTCCCTGGGCGGACTCCACTGCCAGCGTGGAGCGATTTTGCAGATGGATCATGCCGTTAGCCGCATCGACAATCAAGTTGCCTGCTAGCCCCGATCGTGTAGAGGCAGAAATAGTGCTGTTGTCCAGGTGCAACCGCTCCAGACCATACAATCTGATGTTGCTGTCAGCTTGGCTGAACAGGTTAGATGCCGAAATCTGCGATCGCCTCTGGAGTGTAACCTGTCTTGCATTGAGGATGAGATCGCCTGCATCGCCTGTATCGGTTGCTTCTGTTGTGATGCGGCTGCGATCGAGTTCGATCAACGGCACTGGAGCTTGATTGGTGTTAATCGTTAATCTGCCCCCCTCACCGCTTACGGTAGAAGCCGAAATTTGACTGCGATCGCTCAGTCTTAACCGATCCGCGATTCGCAGCCTAATGTTTCCATTTTGACTCGAGACTGTCTCAGCCAAAATTCGCCCCCGATGATTCAAGTCGAGCGAGTTGACGTCTACGGCCACTGTGCCTGCCTGCCCTGTACCCGCACTGTTGGCAGCAACCTGTGCTCGATTCCAGATATGAAATCGTCCGGTTGTAACTGCAATGTTGCCCCCCTGTCCGGTTGAGTTGGGGTCAGTGTTGGCAAACAGCCCAGTATGGTTGCCATTCAAAGTAATGCGATCGCGCACCCGCAGAGCAATGCTTTGAGCATTACCACTGCTGCTCGTGGCTGAGCGGATTTGCCCTCCTTCGGTGGCAGTGACAGCATTGGCGGTAATCGAGATGCTGCCTGCGTTGCCCTGTCCGGCAGTACTGGTGCTAATTTGGGCGCGATCGCTGAGTAACAGTTCAGTAGCCCGCAGGTTGATCTGATTCCCATTGCCGATCGCTCCCGAAAATACCTGAGTCGAAATCGTGCTGTTTAGACCAGAGAGGGCGATCGCCCCATTTGCTTGAACCGCAATCGGCCCGGCATTACCCCGTCCTAACGTTTGAGTTTGGATAAACCCTCCGTTGCGGATGGAGAGTGTTCCTGTCTGAATATTAATCGCTCCACTGTCACCGCTTGATCCAGGAGCCACACCGCTGAGAATGGAGCCGTTGTTGGCAATCTGCGTGTCATTCCGGATATTGAGGCTAATGGTTCCAGCATTGCCTTGTCCAAAGGTAGTCGCCGCGATCGCCGCTCCATCTTGAAGGATCAAGCGTCCAGCTTCAACCCGAATATCACCAGCATTGCCAGTTGAACCTACTGTCGTCTGGGTAAAAACTCCGCTAGGGTATACATCCCCTTCCGCTAAATCAGGGCTCAACGGATTACCAGAGACAATATACCCACCTAGATAGGCTCCTGTCGGAACACGAGATATGCCTGACACTCCCCAAACAACACTGGGACGTTCTCCTGGAGGTAGGGTGTTCGCCAATTCAACTGTATCAGACGCATTGAGCGTAATAGTTCCTCCTTGTCCACTGCTATGAGTAGACGCAGAGAACTGCGATCCATTCGTCACAGAAATATTTCTAGCCGTGACTTGAATATCTCCTCCGCGACCTGGGCCAAAGGTGTCACTCGTCACAACACTACTGACAAAAAAGGGAGTGCCAGTAAGAGTAACATCCGTGGTTTGTGTAAAAACAGTTCCATCACTAATGATCGTAATGTTGCCTGAACCTGCTCTACCGGTGGTGTTTAGAGACGGAACGGCTAAGTCATCTCGACTCCTCAAATAAATTTCACCACCGCGATTGCCTGTCGTAACAACATTGGTAGGTGTATTGAAAGGGGATATCGCATTTGCAACGGAGTACGAGTACGAGTAAAGTTTTGATGCAATAATGCGACCATTAGGAGCTATAAAACTGATAGCTCCGCCATTACCAGCAGATGATGCAAAAGAACCCGATGTGGCACTCACAGACCCGGTCGGATCAATCTCAATGTTGCCATTTTGGGTAGTCAGTGTAATCGCTCCAGCGTTGCCGGGGCGATCGATGCTATCGGTATTGGAGGAGAGACGGAGAACTGAAATATTCCCCCTCGTTGTTAAGCTAATATTGCCACCGTTTCCAGCAACAGAGTTAGATCCGGTAGACGAATCAATCGAAAGAAGATTAATATCACCTCCTCCTATAAACACGACGTCTCCACCATTTCCAGCAACAGCATCAGTAGCATAGGAAGAAGTGATCGCACCACCACCAGAAATATTGCCATTTGGAGCAGTAATCTGAACCCGTCCACCATTTCCAGCCCTGGAACGAGCGACTGAGCGTGTATCAACTGAGAGGTTGACAACGTTGCCACGATAGCTAATCAAATCAACTGAACCAGGATTACCTGCTGTTGAAAAGGGAATAACAAAGGCAGGGGATGCAAACGTTGATGTATCCAGGGTGTTAGCGATTGAAATAGGTAGAAGAAGTGGATTAAAGATGATATCGCGATCCGCAATTACAGTAACATTGCCACCATTACCTGTGGAGTTCCTGGCAGAAGAATAGGAGAGTAATTGGTTCAACAAAACAGCACCATTTGGTGCCTCTAAACGAACATCTCCACCGTTTCCAGAATTATGTGCTGACGACCAGGTATCTAAATTTCCAATCGTGATATCGCCATTAGCGGTAAAAAGATGAATGGCTCCACCATGACCAGCAGAGGAAAAGCCCTGAGCATCCAACGGATCTTGTCTGGAACAAAATGTAGTATTGGCACAGGCAACCGCGTCTAAATTGCCAGTGAGAATATTACCGTTGGTTGTAATCCGAATCGCACCACCATGACCAGCAGAAGAAACATCAGCGTCAGCTCTTGAAGTCGCAAAGATATCACTAGTAATCACATCTCCATTCGCCGTAATCGTGACCTCTCCAGCGTTTCCAGAACCAGAAAAACTAAAGGAACCTGAATTAATGAATGATGTCACTACACTGCCATTGGGAGCAAACAGACGAATGGTTCCGCCATTGTTACTGGATAAAGAAGAGGAAGAATTGGTGCTAAGAGAACCAGTGGTAATATTACCTGTGGTAGCGACAAGATCAATGTCTCCTCCCTCGCCTGCATTGGTATCAGGATTGCTACAAAAGCCGATTTCTCCGCAGCGGGATGCATAGCCCTCCCCCAGAAGGATATCTCTGTAAGCTGTGAGGGCGATCGCCCCACCACCGTTGATCCCATTGGTTGTGTTGAGGAATCTCCCATTCGTTGTAATACTACCAGCCGAGCTAGTTAGTGTAATAGCACCACCATGGGTTGTGATGTCTTGCGTACTGATATCGCCCTGGCTCTGAAAATTGACCAGCAATCCTGCATCAGGAACGGTGGTAGAAACGGTTCCAGTTCCAGTAATGCTTCCACCTGCATTCAGAAACAGAGCAGGCTGAGTGGGATGTACAGCTGGATCAATTCCATTAATAACTACAGTGCCATAGTCGATATTGCCACCTGCGATTACTTGTAACGAAGGTCCTGTGTAGTTCCCAACACTGTAGTTCCCTCCGACTGTAAACACAGGATCAACTCGACTGATAAAGTTGCCCGTTTCGCCCGATAGAGTACGAATCGAAAAATCGCCACCACTGGTTATATGGGCATCTAGAGCGATTTGACCGTTACTACTTAGAGTTAGATTATGACCACTTTGTAGTGCAGGTTGAAGTGGATTTACAGCAAAAATATCAACGCCTTGATTGCCTTGAATCGTAAGATTACCACCCGATCGCGCTAAAAATGAGACACTCTCTCCCGATCGCACCCGTACCGTATTCTGTGCCTGCAACGTCAGATCTCTGCCTGCTTCCAGTTGCCCCTGTAATTCCAAATTAGTTGCAGCTAAGGTTAGATCTTGTCCTACAGATAAATGCCCAGCGTTGGCGATCGCGGCATTATTCGTCCCATACTGCAATCCAATCGGTACATTGACAGTCAACAAAGGTGAAGCTTGCGGATTGCTGGCACTAAAAACAAAGTCATCATTAAACAAAACACTGTCAGCAGTACTCGCCACAAACGAACCCCGCACATCTAACGATGCGTTGGCACCAAACACAATGCCATTGGGATTGAGAAGAAACAGGTCTGCATTGCCCAATACCCCCAACCGTCCCAAAATATCAGAACGACTGCCTCCCGTGACTCGACCAAGAATTCGCTCTACGCCATTGGGATTGGCAAAATAAGCTTGCTGTCCGTCCGGAATATCAAAATCTAAAAAACTGTGGAACAGGTTAGCCCCTCGTCTGGCTCCTCCTTCAATGAGTTCAGCCGATCGCCCATTAACGGGGGACGTTCTCACGGTTGATTGCTCCGCACCCAACGAATTGTCAGGAATCACCTGAGCCTGTGCGATCGCAGGCAGTAGGGCGATCGCTCCAACCGTTACACCCAATAAGGAACGGTGTAACCGACGAATGGGCAAAACATGGGGCATCATTCAACTCGAACCGACAACGAACTTGCTCAACTCTACACCAGAAATTTTTGAGCGGCACTGATTCTAAAGAGAGGTTCGCAAATTAACTCGTTGGGTGAACCAGGGGCGATCGCTCCAAACCTCATACCAATCTAAACAGTTGCTTACGTAGGTTGGGTTGCGAACATAACCTAACAAAAACAAGACTAGCGTTGGATTTCACAATGTTCAACCCAATCTACAAAAAGATTTTTCAGTGATTTTTCAAAATTCTTTCTGCACTCGTGCATAAACCCAAAATGCTGCCCGCAAGAGGTGGCAAGAGATGAAATGCAAGCCTCACCAAACTTCAAAAGACAACTTTTATCGGTAGGCAACATTTCAGAACTACACACAATACACAACACACAACAACGGAGAACAATCATGGCAGTTATTCCTGGAACCCCTGGCAATTCACCAGAAACTCTTCGAGGCACTGGTGACGCAGATATCTTTTTAGGTGACGATAGCAACGAGTTAATGTTTGGTGGTGCTGGCAACGATCAAATGTTTGGTGGTGCTGGCAATGACTATCTTGAAGGTGGCACTGGCGATGACCTGATGTTTGGTGGTGTTGGCAATGACGGTTATGTTGTCGATAGTCTACTCGATCGCGTTTTTGAGGGAGCAAATCAAGGAGAAGACTATATTGCAGCTAGCATTAGCTACTCCTTAGAAGACCTTAATAACGTTGAGAATCTTTATCTATCAGCTGCTACTAACGCTAACCTGGATGGCACTGGTAATAACTTAGACAATATCGTCGGTGGAAACCAGTACAACAACGTTCTAAAAGGGTTGTCAGGCAATGACAGGCTCCTGGGCAGGGAAGGTGACGACACACTAGATGGCGGCACTGGCAATGATGATATGGATGGAGGAATGGGTGATGACACCTTTATTGTCGATAGTCTTGGCGATCGCGTTACTGAACGAGCTCTTGAAGGATTTGATACGGTTCGTTCTACTATCAGTTACACACTTGGTGATCACGTAGAACAACTGTTTTTGGAGGGTAACAGCGACATTAACGGCATTGGAAATAGTTTGAATAACAAGATCGTAGGAAATGCAGGACGTAACCGATTATTCGGTTACGAAGGTCACGACGTTCTTGAAGGTGGAGAAGGAGCCGACATCCTCGAAGGTGGCTTAGGCGATGACTCGTTTGTTAGCGTTGATGGTCTAGACACCATTATTGAGTTGGCGAATGAAGGCACAGATACTGTTTACATGCCTGTTGACTATACATTAGGGGCAAACTTGGAAAATTTGGCTCTGTTTAGAACGGCTGTCAGAGGAACAGGTAATAGTCTCGATAACGTTATTACGGGCAATAGAATAGGCAATGTTAATAACATCTTGGAAGGGGCTGAAGGCAATGATGAACTGATTGGTTTAGCCGGAGACGATTTCCTGGATGGGGGTGTAGGGAACGATCGCATGGTGGGTGGCGTTGGCAATGATACCTACGTCTATACCGCAGGCGACACGATTGTAGAAGCCGCAAACGAAGGCACTGACACTGTTCTTAGCTCCACTGACTATACCCTTGGTGCCAACTTAGAAAATTTGACCCTGACCGGAACGGCTATCAAGGGGACAGGTAACGCTTCTAATAACGTCATCACAGGTAACGCTATCAACAACCTTTTAGAGGGTGCGGAAGGCAATGATGAACTGATTGGCTTAGCTGGAGATGACTTTTTGGATGGGGGTGCAGGAAGCGATCGCATGGTGGGTGGCGTCGGCAATGACACCTATATCTACACGGTAGGTGACACGATTGTAGAAGTGGCTAACGAAGGCACTGACACCGTTCTCAGCAACTCCGATTACACGCTGGGTGCCAATTTGGAAAACCTGACTCTGACTGGGACTGCATCGAAAGGCACGGGTAATGCTCTGAGTAACATGATTACGGGTAACGCGGCAGCCAACATTCTAGATGGTGGGGCTGGCATCGACATCTTAATTGGTGGCTTGGGCGACGATACTTACATCGTGAGCGATGCAGCGGATACCATTGTAGAAGCGGCAAATGCAGGAATCGATACGGTTATTGCCTCGACTAGCCATACCCTGGGTGCAAACGTAGAAAACCTGATCATGAGTGACGCTGGCAAAACCAGAAACAGCAGCACCATGAAAGGGAACGACCTGAATAACATGCTCGTGGGAAATGCTGGAGCCAACACCATGAGCGGTGGTGCAGGGAAAGACACACTGATCAGTGGTGGCGGCAGAGACATCGTCAGTGGCGGCAAAGGGGCAGACCGATTTGTCTTCTCGTCTCGGCTTCAGGGAGGCGATCGCGTCCTTGACTTCTCCCGACAAGAGCGAGATGTGCTGGTGTTTGAAGCTCCTGGCTTTAGAGGACTCAAAGCAGGCAAACTGAAAGCATCGCAGTTTGTTCTGGGCAACAAAGCACTGGATAAGGGCGATCGCTTTATCTACGACCAACGACGCGGTACGTTGTCCTATGACTCCGATGGTTTAGGGGGTGCGAAGCAAACGTTGGTTGCAACCTTCACCACGAAGCCATCTCTCACCGCTAGAGATTTTGTCATCACTGCAACGTCGTCCTTCTAGGGGCGATTAGCTCCGCAACAGCCGAAGGCACCGCGCTTTCCTAAACTAATCTCTCCTTAGTTGCAGCAGAGTTCACCCCAGGTGGGCTCTGCTTTTTGTTGAGTCATCCCTTCAATTACCGCAGAACAAATCATATCAAATCCGTTTAATTAACCATCGTGACTGTAGGGGTGGGTTTTGCTGTTAAACCTCGCTGAATTCAAGTGTTGCCCGCTAAGCCCACTCGTACACTATTGGGTCATTGATCCGGGACTAATATTATAGCTTTGGGCAGAAAGCTTAAGGTAAAGACAATGGCTCAAACCCTGATTCTGGGAAAGCTTCCTGGCTCACCCCCACCTCATTGAATGTGGCTACGGCTATAATATCGATTCAACCAATAGCCATTACAGGGCGTCGGTAGAGACGTTTTGCAGAACGCTCTATGAAAGCATTTGTGCATGGTCTGAAGTTTGAAAAACGGTGTAAGTAGCGATCGCCTTTTGCATCCAAATTGATCAACAAAAAATATCGTGTGTTCAGCTAGGTATAGCTTACAACACACGATATTTCATGTTATGAGATATGAGATTTTAAGTTTAACGAATTGACCAAAGTAATTTTTGAGCTTCCCAAGCACAATTCAGTATTTGAAGTCTAATGTCTTGTGAATAGTGCTTGAAGTAGCTTTGTTGTAGTGACCACTGAATGAATGTCTTTAATTGAGCTTCTAAATCTGTAGATAAAACGTGTTGATGAGACGCACTGATATATAAACTCTGAACATCTAACAGATGTTGCTTTTGGCTCAATTCGTTACTCTTAATTAATGTCGCTAAACAAGCAGGTAAAGTACTAACTGGGGGCTGTATCATAGCATTCTCGTTTTCAGCTAAAGTGAAGTGGATGAGGCGAGATTGAGAGTCAAACCTATATTTTCAGTACGGTTTAGGGCTTTCATCAATCTGTTAATCGCTTTTACGGGCAGCGATCGCCCAATATGCAGCATCCAACTTGATATTTCACAAAGCAAATTTGGCGTTGTTGATCTTGAGGATGAATTAGTCGTGAGCAAGATGCTCGCACTGGTTTAAACAATTTGCCTAAAGGGAGTGTGAGCGTCTCGCTCACGTCTGTGTCAGGGAAATCACCCCTCTATTCAGTAACACCGCAAATTCGTGCTTGGTGGTTATACCAATTTGAATTGGCTTCGCTGCACATGATTCCGTAAGGGCGTTTCGCGAAACGCCCCTACCCAGTGATCTGCCACAATCAAACATTAAATCGGTATTAAAACCGCTGCTAACCGACCTGCGTCAGTTCCTATGGCCCTACGCATATGCATTAGGACATAAGGGGGTGTGGGAGCTGCGCCCCCAGCCAGGGGTTCCACCCCGTCCTAACCTTAGTGAGTACTGCTATAAAACTTTGATTGAAGAGGATTACAACCAGTTGCCAATTAAGACGTAGGGTGCCCAGTAAATCGGGTGCCTGTAGTTAGGGTCACGTAATAGTGCGAGTTGTGCTCGTTGCAGAGCCTCCGCTTTGGAAACCGTTGTATCTGCTAACTCTTGGTAAAACTGGCTAATAAAGCGAGCAGCAGATTCGTCGTTCAAAACCCATAGGGATGCCAGGGTGCTACGGGCACCTGCTTGAACAGCGATTCCAGCTAAGCCTAAAGTGGCACGAGTATCACCTGCTGCGGTTTCACAAGCACTCAAGACTAACAACTCAATGGGGTTGGAGCGTGTGTCATCGCTGTTTCGTAGCAGACTACTCAGTTCATTCACATTGATCGGTCGATCCCACGCCAAAATGAATGTTTCATCAGCCTTGGAGCTAAATTGCCCATGCGTTGCTAGATGAACAATGGGAAACGGCAATGCATCAATTTGGGTCTGTAGGGCTGAACTGGTAAAGGCTTCATTCAACAAAATCTGGCTGGGCAATTTGGCTTTAATTTCATTCAGCTCATTCTCGACATTGACGAGCGCACTAAACCCAGAGCGTTCCTGGGTCAATCCGGCAGCCAATACTTCTAGCTGGTTCTGACTAAGGGGTTGAGGGTTGAGGAGTTGTAATCCGGGTGCTAAAGCCAGGCTGTATTGCTCAATCAAATAGCGATCGCCATCATAAAGCGTTGCCATGGGAATATTTCGCAGTGCGCCATCGAGCACAAACACCAAGGTTTTAGAGGCATGGGTCGCCAGTTCAGTTTCCAGGGGACGAATCAACCAGTCATACAGGCGTTGTCCTAACTGTTGTCCTTGTTGGCTGGTCAGAGGTCGGGCTAACTGTTGCTGCAATTGGGCAACGGCTTGTTCAATCTCGGCTTGTGAAACAGATGCTGTATATTGACGAATCGGTTGCTGTGGCAGGCTTAGCAACACTTCCAGGCGATCGCTCAAAACGATGGGATAGATAACAGCCGTGTCGGTCTGATCAATCTGATCAATCGCAACTCGCTGACCATCCAGGCAAGCCGCTCGAAAGAAATTATCTAACTCGGCTAATTGGAGCGACTCGATCACCTGACGCGCTTCTTGTAGGTTGGCTTGAGTTGGCTCCTGCTGGGAGTTGGGCGATCGCTGCAACAGCAAATCCACCAATTCTCGGTAAACAGGTTCGACGCTGTCTCGAAAGGAGAATTGCAGATCAGAACTGGTAGCAATCAAATCTCGGCGAATCGATTGAAGTGTATCAAATGCCGCTCGATAGGCTTTAAGTGCTTCTGATGGTTGTTGCTGCGCTTTCAACAATCGTCCTAATTGCCATTGCCACTGGTAAGCCACATCCGCTGCATTGACCGATTGTGCCATGAGCAGGGCTTGCTCGGTCAGGGTTTGAGCCTCTTGCCATTGGCGTGTGGTTTCGTAAACGTGTCCCAACTGCCCCAACGCATAAGCCTCTGCTCGTGAGTCGTTGAGTTGTTTAGCGTGCTGAATCGCGATCACCAAAATCTGTGCCGCTTTAGAATAGAGAGTTGTTGCATCGGGTTGTTCGCGTTGGGCGATCGCCACAACCTGTTGGGCTGCATTAATCCGGGCATAGATGGTGTCGCGACTAGGCGACAGGGCGTCGAGTTGGGTTTCAATATTGGGCAGTAAAGCTTGAGCCTGTGACCATTGCTCAGTTGTGATCAACAGGTGAAGTTGATTGAGTTGGGCTTGCACACGAGTCAGGGCTGGAGCCGACGGAGTGGCTGCCCGTTGATAGAAGGTCAGGGCAGCGGCTAACTCTTCTTGGGCTTGAGCGATGTTACCTAAACTCAGTAAAGCTGTGCTCTGCAATGGCGGCAGGTTCAACTGCTCAGCGATCGCCAGACTCTGCTCTAGCTGTTGGCGAGCCTGATCCAGATCGCCGACCGTGCGTAGTATCTCTGCTAAGGTTTGTAGCCCGATCGCTTTGAGTTCAGAATCTGGCTGTTGTTGCAGCGATCGCTCCACCTCACTCAGCGTGCGTCGGGCTTGCAGATACAACCCCAAACTTTGCTGCGCCTGTGCCTGGTTGATTAGACTCCCAATGTATCGCTGGGAATCATTGGCGGCGGCATAGAGAGTTGTTGCTCGTTGCCACGAGGTTAAGGCGTCCTCAATCTGTCCCTGAGCAAATTGCAGGCTACCCTGCGTATTCCAGGCTTGAGCCAAAATCAGCCGATGTTGGGGATTCGACGAAATCTGCTGGTTTTGCAGCAGAGCCATACTCGTGGCGATCGCGGCTTGTGCCTCAGCCCATGCCCCCAACTGTTGGTGCGCCAGGGCTAAATAACTAGAAGCCAAGGCTTGCTGCACGTCGTTGCCTTGCTCCTGATAGGCGATCGCCGCTTGTTCCCATGCCTCGACTGCTTGGGCAAACCGTCCATTCTGATAAGCATCTCTGCCCTGTTGTATCGAGTTTTCGGGAGCGATCGCTACTGCTGTGGGAATGGAATTCCCCTCAGATGAGGATATCTGCGATCGTCCCTCGGTTCCATTAGCGAGGCTATCTGGAATAGTAAAGGAGGTTGCACGTCCCATGACCAGCAACAACGACAAGCTCACTCCAATTAGGGTCCATGCGATGAACCCAAGCAATTGAAGCAAGATACGACTTTGTTTCATTCAAGACTTATTGCGGGGGACGGGGCAGGCAGCAGCTTGTTAACGGTTGAGCCGCTAACGGCTCCAGATTACCCTGACGCAACAACTCAGTCCAGCTTGTGGTGAATTGCGGTTGATTAGCTGCGGTCGAACGTAGCATTGCCAACGTGTTGAACGCATCATACCAAATGCCCTGAGCCGCATATAGATTGGCTCGTTGTAGGGGCGTTGCAGAGGTTAACTGAGTCTGCTGAGTGGGGCTAAGTGCCACCCGTTGAAGAGTGCCACTGACTGAAACAGAGGCAAACGGACGAGCCGGATCGCAAAAAACAGCCAGAGTCCATTGATAAGACTGGTTAACTTCTAAGGCATTAGCAGTCGTGGGAATCGCGATCGCCATCAAGCCAGATGCCGTATTCGGAGAGGTAAAGCGGGTGCTGTAAACATCGCGATCGCGACTATCTTGGACGGTCAATTCAACCTCTGTATTAGTCGTGAGGGGATGGGGCAGATAAAACCAAAGCGTGGGATGAGCAGAGGTCGTCAATCCCCAAACTTTGCCATTTGTGATGGGTACGACAGCCGTTAGAGATTCGTAGTTGCGGCAGGGGCCTCGACTGGCTCCTCCTCGTTGTCGTCCATCGGGGTTGCCAAAATCCGGTGGGGTAGGGGCATTAAAGATCAGTCGGGTGGGATGGGTGGATCTCGTGGAGGGAGTGGATTGAGACCACACGGGTTGAGCAGCCATTCCGAGACTAAGACTCATGGTGGTGAGGGCCCAAACTGCGGCGGTGAGTCGGTGAAATAACCGGGGGGACGGCATAAATTCGCTCCGAACAATTAAAAAGGGGGCTAATGAACTTCACATTTAACTACACCCTCTGGTTCAAACTTTCGTATTCATCGAAAAGTTTTTGATTCCGGCAAAATACTAAAACATCACAGTTCATCGATCGCGTCTGGATCAATCCCCAGCGATCGCAACCGTTCAGCCAACCTTTCTGCTCGTCGCTGTGCTTGTTCTGCTTCTGTTGGAATCCAGTTGCCCTCCGCATCATACCAGCGCAACCATTGGCGAGTAATACCGCGTTGCTCACCCTGCCACAGCCCTAAACCAATCTTGAGGCTGGGCATCCAGATTCGAGGCTCTGACAAATCGAGTGCTTCATACTGTCCAGAGACCAGCGTAAAGACTTGCAGTTCGTCGGTATAGCGGTTGAACACCACATAATAAGGCACTCGCAGGATCTGCTCATAGACTTGCCATTTGGTGGGTGGACGGGAATCCGTTTCTCGTTCAGTTCTGCCTAAATCTTCAGCTTCTGTACCCGGTGAAAGCAGTTCCACAACTACGCTGGGACTGACCCCCTCTTGCCACATGACATAGCTGAGGCGCAAATCTTGCTGATCATACAACCGAGGCACACCCACGACAGCAAACCAGTCGGGACGCTTGTGCCATAGAGGATGGCGCACGTCATAGTAAATGTTTAAGTCTCCAGCAGTAAAAATCTGGTCAGCCGCATAGTCACTCAGCCGAAACGTCGCACTAAGGAGTTGGGGTTGGAGATAGTGATATTCGTCAGGCAAACCAGGTTCATTAGGATCTTCACTCGGAAGATCATACATGGTCGGTAGTGTTTCTCGTGGCGATCGCGGTGGATCAGTTTGCTCAACGTAGGGTTTTGCCGAAAACATAGAACTTGCAACACCTTAACCAATTGTCTCTACTGTATCGCCTTTCCCAATTCATGCTTTAGGTTTGAGGTAATGGGTCACCGCCCCAGTCAGGACAACGGCGATCGCCCCTGGCACGAGAGGAACCCAAACTCCCTGAACTAGTAACATCAGACTCAGAGCCGTAAGCACCCCCAAGGCAACACCACCCGCTATTAGCTGAGCTAAAGGCGATGCGAGATGTTTCCTCCAACGAGATAGTCGTCCGTAGATAATGAGACTGCCGCCCACGCCTGCCCATGCCAAAATCCACAGTCCATCCTGCCACCAGGCCCAAGTCGTCAATATCGGGCGTTTGTCGAGCACTGCGCTGATCAGCTGGCTAGTCATTTGGGCTTGCAGCATCACCCCCGGAACCCGTTGAGTCGGTCCAGACCCGTAAGGGGTTAACCAATAATCGCCTGTTCCGGGAGCCGTCACCCCAATCAGGACAATGCGATCGCGAATGGCATCCGGATTCACTTGCCCCGACAGCACATCCGTCAGTGAGACTTGAGGAGCGATCGCCCCAGGAGAGGAGAGCGAACGGTAATTGAGCAAAAGCTGGCTGCCCCGTTCATCCAGGGTTTGATAGCCTCCTGCTGGGTCAACCAGTCGAGGAAAGACCGTCTCACCGAGTTGAAGATTGCCCTCTGGGGTGAATTGAGGTGTGATGCCGGACTGCTGCAAGTACAAGAATGCCAACCGAGCATTAAAGGCATAGGGCGTGGTGCAGGGCGAATCGGGATCGGGAGTCATAACCACCAGATGACGCCGCAATACCCCATCGGCGTCTTCTAAAAAATCGCTGAAACCAACTTGATCAGGCACCACTTCTGGAGGGGGAGCCGTTCCGGTGGGGTCATCCACTGGATTGCTGCTCTTGCAAATGGCAACGAGACGATCGCGGCGCAACCGCTCTGCCAAACCAGGCTCGTCAGAACTCACCGAAAAATCGCGGTATACATCCAGACCAATCACAGAGGCTTCATACCGTTCCAGCGTCTCTAATAGCTGATTGAGGGCTTGATCCGAGAGAGAGCCGCGCCGCTGTTCGGAGTCCTGGCGTTGAATGTCTGCTTCACTAATGGTGACGATCAGAAACCGGGAGTCGGGCGGTTCAGTTGGTCTGAGTCGTAGCAACTGATCAAAGGCTGCTAATTCCAACGGTTGCAGCAAACCTAGCGATCGCACCCCAATCACCAAAGCGGTGGTAATGGTACTGGTGAGCACCGTCTGCACCAGATTTTGCCAACGCGGAGCACGACCCGTAGAAACCTTACGCGGAAATAAGCGAGAGGTTGATCGCACAGGCTGTTTAGGAGCTTCACCCTGCCACTCCTGCCAGGTTTGCGGTAATTCGGCTGGATTTTGACAAATCACGGGCAACCAGGTAGCGCAGGGAAACTCGCTTTCCAATCCCTGGAGTCGTTCACGGGCTTGCCGCACTGCCAGATAAAGGGATTCTCCCGCTGAAAAGGCAATGAGAAAATGCTTCAAAAACTCCTGGGCGACCCGATCGGGAACAGGTTCTCGCATGACAATCACCTGTGGAATGTGCAGATCTGCTAAATCCCACGCGAGTCCTAAGCCATCGCAGGAGTTAAACACGGCTAGCCTCAAGCCACCGGCGATCGCCTGCTTTAAGCCATAGCGCAACTGTTCCAGCGTCAGGCTATCCGTGGGGTTAATTTGAATCTGCCCATGCTCTCCACTCGAACTGTGCCCCGCAAAAAAGAGGATGTCCCACCCCGGTTCCCACAATTGCTGGTTGAGGGCGTCCCGATCGGGTTCCACCAAAAAGTGCAGGTCGGTATTGGGCAATTGTTCTAGTAACTGGCGATCGCGGTTCACCTGAATGCCGCGTGAATCGCCTAAAATCGCCAAAATTTTGACGCGAGAGCGGGATGTAGGGGCCACCGTTTTGACGGAGCGGGTATAGTCAGGCAGACTGAGAGCCAGTTCTGCTTTAGGGTAGTCTTCAAAAAATTGCCATTGAAACCAGGGCAGTCGCAGCAATTGACGATTTTCAGCGGTAATGATGCAGCGGATATCGTTTGCGGGATTAAGCTGAGTCCGAAGTTGTCGCTCTAACGGCAAAAAAGAAGGAGCCGTCAGCCAGGTATTCAGACATTGGTGCAAGTCCTGACAAATCTGATGAAATTCCCCCTCCGAAATATGAGTGATGTCGTCTTCGTCGATTTCAATGTCAAAGGATGGGTTTCGCCAACCCTTGTAGGCGTACAACGCGGTATAAAGCTGTTGCCAATGGGCATAGAGCGTTCCAAGTTGGGGCAATGCCGGTAAGCTGCCCGTGAACTGCATCGGGGCAAACCCATCCGATCGCCACAGTTGAGCAACGACCATGGGACAACCCTTCTGCCAGTCGCCACTGCCTAAATTCAGTACCAGTAGCTCAGCCACGATCGCCCCCTACTCAACTGACAAAGTCTTCTGAGACAGTGATGCCATCCAGCGATACGGCTAGACGAAATGGCATACCCGGTGGGCAGCGAAATCGCTTGAGCTGAATTGAGTTATCTTGGTCGCGGGTTTGCACCGATTGCACAACGTCTCCTGTGGTTGAACACAGAGCCAGGGTTAGCTGAGCCGGTAACACAGGATGAATGGTGGGCAACAATCGCACCCGAATGCTGATTTGTTGCTCAGATTCTGTCTGGAGCATCACCAGCAGCAGAACGGTGGTTTCTGCGGTGCCAACTCGCAGACACTTGACCCGACGAATTATATCGTCTGCGATCGCCTCGGCTCTAAAGCTAAACTCCAGTTCGGGTTGGGCCGTCAGCAACTCCTCAACCGTTTGCCATCCCGTTTCGACCATTGACTGAAACCAGCGGCTCAACTGGGTTACTCGTGATTCTGTGACTCGTGCATCAGGAGCAACCGAAACAGAGGATTGCACCGAACTAGCATGACGCTCTCGTTGTTGGCAAAGCTGTTGCAACCGATCAGGTTCACCCAGTAAGGCTCCCCACTCTACAAAGGGCACTTCTAGTCGAGGAAGGACAATCACTCCTTCTAGTTGCTGAATCAGTGCCTCAGCCCGTTCCGCTGTCAGTGGGGGCAATGCAGCCACGGGAGCACGAGTTGGCTCAGACCCTAAATCGTGAACCACCCAAAGTACCTTAATATCTTGAATCAGGTCACTCCCATTCAGGCAATAAGCGCGATCGCTCTCGTCATAAACGCCTTGTGATTTCAGCATGGCATGGGTTGTGTAGCCCCAGACCTGAAGCAGGCGATCGTCTGGGTTGACCTCGACTGCTAAGTAATAGTCTCCAATCCAACTGGGAATATCGATCCACTCCTGCGGCACCCAAAATTCCCGTTTATCCATGGCCTCAGTGGGCACGATGACAAACCGCGTCTCCCCCACGGTGATAACGCTGCCATTGACCATACTCCAGCATTGCGGATTGTTAGCTGGATCAATGGTTTGGGGCGCATCCTGCCCAAAGGCTTCCTGTAAATAAGATAGAACGGTATGCAAACTCATTTGATTGCAATAAGCCTGCCAACGGTTCCCTGCTAACTCGATAGATTCGCTCTGCTGCCAGGAAGCAGTATGAATCTCATCCGGAATCTCTAACCACAGTGCTGATGTATCAAATAACAGTGTCATGCTTCTCCCCCTTCTTTAGAGAAGTGCTCTAGCCACTCCTCCAGCAAAATACTCATCTGCTTGACTACGGGCGACGTTAGCGTAATATGCAGTGTCTCCTGACTCCACTTGGCAAGCGATCGCAACAATTTTTCTTGAGCACTGCTCAGTCGGCGAGACACGGTGTATTGCTTGATGTCGAGCTGAGCTGCAATTTGTTGTTGCGTTAATTTTTGCCGATAGTATAAATCAAGCAATGCCTTGGTTTCAGAATCTAACGCGTCTAAAGCTGCCGTTAACATTGTGTTGATTTGCGATCGCTGAGTTTGGCGTTCCTGTAAGCTTTCTTCCAGAATCATTGCAGTCATCGGTGACTCATTTGAGGAGTCGGGCAAATCATCGAGAATTTCCCCTGATCCAACTTCGTCATATTTGGCGATGTTGAGCGACGTGGTTGTGGGATTGAGGTAGGCGCGAAGGCGTGCAGCGGAACGTTTTAGCCAGGTTTCGATTAACTCTGGAGTGGCGGTTGGTGCCTCTGCGGGCAGTTGGCGCGATCGCTGTTGGTTGTAAATGGTGGCGATCGCTTCCCAATCAGATGGTTCCGGGCGAGACAAACGGCGCGAAGTTCCCGCTTCGCGAGGCGCATAACAGGTTTTGAAACAGATCCACGCCAACCGATAACTGGCAATTTTCTCGGCGGATAGTCCTTCGCTTTCTAGAGCTTCCGTTAACTGTCGCTGGCTCACCTTCCGCAACAATCCCCAATCGGTGCGGCTACTCATCTCTTGCCCCTGCCGCAATCCATCTCGAATCGTATTGCTAAAGCTAATGTTGGCGTAGGTCTTGAGACTGGCTCCCTGAGCCGGACTGTATCCCCTCAACAGATTGGGCAAGTCGGCGATCGCCATTTGGAAACAATCTGACAGTGTGTAGGGCAAATTCACACGATTCGCCACGATTTTGTGGGCTGCCCAATAACAGGTTTCTTGCAAATAAGCCGATAAATGCCCCTGAGCCAAGCCGTTAGCCTGAGCGCACCACTGCTCATACCAATATCGCACCCAAAAAAAATCGAGCGTCTCTGAAGCGTTATCCGCCTGTTGCAAGCGGTTCTTAAAGCTGCGTTGCAGTTTCGCATCCGTGACCCAACGACTAAAGCGATCGTCCGTCAGTTGGGCGAAGGTTGAGAATAGGTCAAGTAGGGTTTTTCGCGGCTGCATTCCAAAAAGGGGTAGGAGTTATAGCAATCCTATTTGATTTGTGAAAAAGCATAGTGGCATGGTGATAGGTCAATGGTCAATGGTTGATGGTCAATGGTCAATGGTCAATGGTCAATGGTTGATGGTTGATGGTCAATGGTTGATGGTTGATGGTTGATGGTTGATGGTCAATGGTCAATGGTTGATGGTTGATGGTCAATGGTCAATGGTCAATGGTTGATAGTCATTTGCGTCTAACACGCTCTTAACCCCTGACCCTTAGCCTCCTGATCCTGAAAAGATCGCTAACCCGTCCTCTCAGGGTATATCAAATTCATTCGTCGCTCATAAAATTACACCGCAGGCATTGCTCATAAAATTACACCGCAAGAAATAGATAGTTACAGGATGACTGCTTTTGGAGAATAGACCTGTAAGCAGCGTTAGGGTTATTTGCAATGTCTCACCACTTCAATTCACCTGCGGAAACCTGGAGAATTTGATGCCTTTAACAGTGCTCACCCGTTTGACTGGACTGCCCACGAGCGGGAACACGCAGTTGAGTATCTGACCAAAGTTGTTGCTACTACCAGTGCGATCGCTGATCCACAGACCTATGCTGAACTGGTCACGGATACTTACTTTATTCCAGTGGCAATGCCCTATCAAGTCGGCACTCCAGCAGCTTTTTCGATGGGTGGTGTCAACAGTCGGTCATTGTCTGATAACGTTTACGACATTTTGATGACACGAGTTACCAACCGACCTATCTCAGCGGGAATTGATCCACAACTGCCCCCAAAAGCCTTTCCCTATGTCAATGCTCCCCATCGTCGCAGCGATATTTCCCCCGTGATTAGTCGCTCTTAGCAGTCAATAGACAGCAGGCTTTGCAGCTAAACCATTAGACTTACAACAGCAGTACAACCATGATGACTCTATCAACTGTGGGCAAACTTAATTCTTTTGCGACTGAGTCAGACCGCTGGGAAGCGATCGCCCAGCGATCTCCCAACACCGATGGCACGTTTTTCTATGCCGTCAAAACGACCGGAGTGTATTGTCGCCCCACCTGTTCATCCCGACGACCCAAACGAGAGAATGTGTTGTTTTTTGAAAGTTGTGATGCAGCAGAGACAGCAGGGTTTCGCCCCTGCAAGCGGTGTAGTCCCCGTTCAGCCTCTCCGCAACAACAACAGGTTGAACGCATAGCGGAAGTTTGTAAGCAGATTGAAGTATCTGAGACGTTGCCATCGTTAGACGAGATGGCACAGATGGTAGGGCTGAGTCCTTATCACTTTCATCGTGTCTTTAAGGAAATTGTGGGTATTACGCCCAAGCAATATGCGATCGCCCAACGCACTAAGCGAGTTCGACAGCAGTTACAGGAGAATACGACCGTGACTCAAGCTATTTACGACGCTGGATTTGAAACCAGTAGCACTTTTTATGAGCGGTCCACCGATTTGTTAGGCATGACCCCCTCCGACTATCAACAGGGAGCCAGTGGCATCGATATTCGCTATACAGTGCAGCCCTGCTGGTTGGGATGGGTACTGGTTGCCGCAACGCCAAAAGGGATTTGTGCGATCGCCTTTGGTGACACTCCAGAAACCCTTACGACTCAGCTCCAAGCCGATTTTCCTAAAGCACAATTTTCTGAAGGGAACGCGGAGTTTCAGACCTGGGTGGAGCAGGTGATTCAATTAATCGAAACCCCTCAACAAACGGTTGACTTGCCCCTCGATATTCAGGGAACAGCCTTTCAGCAGCAAGTTTGGCAAGCCTTACAGACCATTCCCCCAGGAACAACCGTTAGTTACGCTGAAGTAGCCCAACGTATTGGCAAACCCAAATCGGTGCGGGCTGTGGCAAACGCCTGTGGTAGCAACCACATTGCGGTGGCGATTCCCTGTCATCGTGTGGTCGGTAGCGACGGCAGTTTGCGGGGCTATCGCTGGGGGAGCGATCGCAAGCAAGCCCTTTTGGACAAAGAAAGTACGCTCAACCAGCCAAGCTTGTTCTAATCAATTGAGCAACGGACACCCCATGTATAGCACCGTTCGCCTATTGTTAAGGATCTTGACCCGACCAGAAGTACCCCTACTTGGAACCGATGCGAAGCGCGTCCTTGGGGTAACTCAAACACCTTCTGCTAGGGGGTTTGGGGGAGGTAGTGGCGTCCCCCAAGCGGGGTTTTGGGGGAGAATTCCCCAATGCTTGGTTCTTAAACTTATTGAAGTAACTGAGTGTCTAATTGGAAGAAGCAGAGATGTGTATGCACAAGAGCCTTAGCAGGGAGAGGTTGAAAGGGGTCCTATGTATAACCTTCAAAACTTAGATTAGTATGCTTTTACCTCATGACCCAACCACACATACTTCATCGATCGCCCAGAGAGTCAACACCATTGACTGGTTAACGATTCTACAAACCCTCGATCGCCAGGGGTTTGCAACCCTCAACTCGCTATTAACCGTAACAGAATGCCAGCAACTAGCTTATTCCTACAGCGATGACACTTTGTTTCGCAGTCGGATTGTGATGGAGCGATATCGGTTTGGACATGGAGAATATCAATATTTCGCGTATCCGTTGCCATCACAGGTTCAGAGCTTGCGGGAGAGTGTTTACCCTCAATTAGTGCCGCTAGCCAATCAATGGCACAGCATTTTAGGAATTGAGACTCGTTTTCCTGACCAACTCGGTCGCTTCTTAGAAACTTGTCATCAAGCAGGTCAAATCCGACCTACGCCGTTGTTGTTGAAGTATGAGGTAGGCGACTACAACTGTTTGCATCAAGACCTGTATGGCGAGCTAACCTTTCCATTTCAGGTGGCGATCGCTCTGAGTGAACCTGGGCGCGACTTTTTGGGTAGTGAATTTGTGCTGACGGAGCAGAAGCCTCGTTCTCAATCACGGGTGCATGTGGTCAATCTGCATCAAGGAGATGCGGTGATCTTTGCAGTGAATCATCGTCCTGTCCAGGGAACAAAGGGCTTTTATCGGGCCACTCTAAAACATGGAGTGAGTGCGTTGCATTCTGGAAGGCGATTTTGTTTGGGAATTATCTTTCACGATGCCGCTTAACTCCATGCAATCACCATTCCCTGATGATCTGGTGCTGCCCAGTCCTGAGTTGAGACAGGCAGTAGAGATGGTGTGTGAGCGCGATCGCACCTTTCGCAAAATCGAGACGGAGGCAGGCGCACTCATGGTTCGTCGTTGGTTGCCTGGGTTCCCCTCGCTGGTGCGAATTATTGTGGGACAACAGGTGTCATCAAACGCGGCACGAGCAATTTTTGGGCGGTTGACCCAACAGATTGAGCTAACCCCTGCTCAATTGGCGCAATGCCCAGAAGTCACCCTCAAACAAGTGGGCTTGAGTCAAGCCAAGATCGCGACCTGTCAACGGTTAGCTGAGGCAATTTTGACAGACCAATTAAACCTGGAGAAACTAACCCTACTGCCTGACTCGCAGGTGATTGAGCAACTGACTCAAATCAAAGGGATTGGGGTCTGGACGGCAGATGTGTACTTGCTGTTTTGTTTGCAGCGTCTAAACAGCTTTCCGGCTTCTGACTTGGCAATTCAAGTGGGCTATCAACGGCTCAAATCCCTGAGCGATCGCCCCACTCGTCAGCAATTACTGTCCCTCACTCAACCGTTGGAACCCTATCGTGGAGCAGTGGCTCATCTACTCTGGCACTATTACCGATTTCTCGCTCGGTGATAGGTGCATTATTTCTTCAAAAAATAATTGAGCTTTTCCTGAAAATTCTGGGGCAATGTTGCATAACTCCCTCCTCAATCAGAGATATAGCTGTATGAGTGTTCCGCAAATGGAGAGTTAGCCATGTGTCCCCAACATTTGATTTCACTGCTGACCCACGCTCCAGCGATCGCCCTGGCGGTGTTGCTGCGTTCCTTCCGCCCTTGTTTTACGCTGACCCGCAACTGTCGAGTAGAGGCAGACTGCTTGCAGAAACAAGGTTGGCAATATTACGAACAACGCTGCTGGACAGAAGCCGAACGACTGTTTCAACAAGCATTGGTCTTGCGACGGGCGATTGGTGATGGAGTGGGGATGACAGAAATACTTCTGATTTTGGGATTGATGGCATATCAGCAGCGTGAGTTTGTCAAAGCCATTCATTACTATCAACAAGCGTTCAAACTGAGTAAAGCCACTTGCTACATAGCAGGTATGGGTGTGAGTGCCAGCCATATTGGTTTGATCTATCGACAGTTAGAGCGGCACTCCTGGGCGTTGGTAGCTTATCAACACGCACTCAAAGCGTTTGCTGAAGCCGATGATTACCTGGCAGTGGGGCAAACGCTGCAAAATCTGGCGATGACTTATGCCGATTTAGGGCAATTGAATCAAGCCCAGCAATATTACAAATTGTCTTCACAGCTTTTACAAGAAATCGTAGACCCAGTTGAGGCGGTAACTCATAACGAGTTGTCACTACATCAACCCATTCCTTCATCGACTCTGACAACCATGCTACAAACCACAATGCAAAACAGTCCAGATCTACCAAACGGCAGTTCGATTGCCTTGCCCCTCAATGCTGTGAATGCCTCTGCCAACGACCTGCAAGAATCGCTAGAAACTTATAAGAGCCTGGACGATTTACACCGAGAAGCGGTTAACCTGCATACTGTAGCGGCTATTTATGAGCGAGACGGGTTGTACCTATCTGCGCTCGCTCACGAAGAGCAAGCTCTAGCGATATTTCAGCTATTAGGGGATCAAGTGGCGATCGACGAGACGTTTCATAATCTCGGCAAACTTCACGAACGGTTAGGACACCGCAAAGCCGCGATGCGTTGTTATGAACGAGTCTTAGGGAACTTGTTTAAGGCGATGCCCGATGCACCCAATGTTGTCAATGTTTAAGAGCTATAGCCATCTGGCTTCCTCATCTCCGGTTGTGCTGGGATTAAGGCATCAGATCGTTTGGATCAAATCCTCGCATCCGCAAGTGCTCATTCCAGTTCCATTTCTCTAAAAAGAATCGCTTGGTGGTGAGATATCCCTGCCGATAGAGAATATTCTTTTTATCATTTGAGAGGTCAAATTCAGTCGCGGTGACTTTAGCCGCAGTGACATCGATGTTGATCACGCGACCTTCATCCCGTTGGTTCAAGTGATAGCGATCGCGTGCCACCATCATCGTTTTAAACATGCCACCTAACAAACCAAAGGGCCCCGTGATATTGTTTGACTGCTTCAGGCTATCTTCAACCAACCGCAGACCAAACGTGGGCCAGCGAGGACACTTCTTAACACTGACTTTGGGTGCCTCTCCGTTGGAGCCTTTGACATCAGGGGGGGGCACATCGTAGAGCCACAGCGGAAAGTTGCTGAGAATGCCACCGTCCACAATCTTACGTTTGCGATCGCCCAATTCCCCCGGTTCAAAAAAGAGAGGAATGCTCATCGACAGGCGTACTGCTTCAGCAATGGGAAAGTCATCGGGAGTCTTAAGCTTGAGTTGCTGTTGCAGCGATCGCTTTTGGGGATCGTCCGAATCGGAATACACTAGGTCATCAGGGAGCACCAACATTTCACCCTTGCTGATGTCTGAGATCACGACCTTGAGTTCTAAGCCACTGGGGTTGGCTTTGATATCCGCAAAGGTAGCTAACCCGCGTCGTTTCAAATTGCTGTCGAGCCATGCCCGAAATGGCTCTGAGGAATATTGCCCCAACTTACGAGCCAGCAAGAGAAACAGCATCATTTGCACGGGCGATCGCAGGTCATCTGCCGGATTGCCATTGAGAATCAGCCAACTCGTTTTTTTCGTGAGAAATTGCATGAAATCCATGCCACCCACAACCTGCTCCAGATCATCGATCTGAAAGTCAGCCGCCACAAACGCTGCCGTAATGGCACCTGCCGAGGTTCCCGCCAACTTGCGCCAGCGAAACCCCAGATCTGCACAACACCGCAACGCCCCTAAAAACGCAATGCCTCGAACTCCGCCCCCTTCAAACACGCCATCAATGTAAATTTGGTTATCTTGAGATGAAGGAGGTGGCATACGAGTCAGAATCTCTGCCTTTTCGTCAGGAGTGATGCGTAAGCCAGGTTCCTTTAAAACTTGCTCAAAACTCCAATCTGCCATGTAACCCCTCCAGTAGCTCAAACTCTAGAACAATTGCACCTCCTAGAGCATCTCACAGGCTCCCCATTAAACTGTAAACTTGTCAACTCTCTTAATAAGGAATAGTGACAAGAAAGACTAAAAGAAAGGAAAAGTAGGTCAAGTTAGGTCAAGTGGCGATCGCCCCATCCTTTACCCTTTACCCTTTACCCTTTATCCTTTACCCTTTATCCTTCACCCTTTCCCCGGTTTCACTCTTTTCTCTCTTTTCCTGATTTACGGTCAACCGGGGTAGACGATGCTTAAAGCCACAGAGAATCTCCCAGGAAATTGTGTTGAGGCTGGTTGCCCAATCATCGGCAGAGAGGTAATCGTTTCCATCCTGCCCTAACAACGTCACAACCTCACCCACCTGCAAATCAGGGATGGCACTGACATCGAGCATCAGTTGATCCATTGTGATTGCACCAATTTGGCGGACTCGTTGCCCTCGGATCAAAACCTCCAGACGGTTCGACAGATTGCGGGGCACTCCGTCGGCGTAGCCAATCCCCACGACAGCCAGCAGCAAGTCGCGATCGGCGATGAACTTGTAGCCATAACTGACTCCTGTGCCTGCGGCGATCGCCTTGACCTGGGTCACCCGTGCCTTGACTTGCAGCACCGGGCGCAGCGCAACGGTTGAGGTCAGATGAGGAGCCGGATGCAAGCCGTATAAGCCCAAGCCCACCCGCACCATGTCGTAGTGCAATTTGGGATCAGCCAACGTTGCAGCGGAATTGGCGAGATGCAGACGAGGTGGCTTAATGCCAACTGCTCGAACCTGGGCGATCGCCTCTTGAAAGCGGTGGTGCTGCAACTGCATGATGGTCGGGTCGGGATCATCAGCGGTTGCCAGATGGGAGTAAAGACTGGCAATGCGGAGGTGAGGGGCGCGCTGTACCCGTTGGGCAAACTCGGCAGCTTCCTGCCAGGGGGCACCTAAGCGAGACATGCCCGTGTCAATTTTGAGGTGAACGGGTAATGGTGGCAGGGATAGCTCGTCTAGTGCCTCGGAGAAGACCAGGACTTGCTTGGCGGTACAAAGGGTCGGTTGCAGGTGCCATTGGGCGATCGCCCTGACCTGCTCTGCCGTGTTCGCGGCTCCTAACAGCAGAATGGGGGCTTGAATTCCAGCTTCTCGTAGTTCGATCCCCTCTGGAATGGTCGCCACCCCCAGCCAGGTCGCCCCATGCTGCAAAGCTGTCTGAGCAATTGTCACAGCCCCATGACCATAGGCATCCGCTTTGACTACCGCCATCAGGTCGGTTTTAGGGGATAGCCACTGCTTCAACTGCCGCACATTGTGAGCCAACGCCGCCCGGTCGATCTCAACCCAGGCGCGATCGCGCTGCATTGGGGTCAGGCTCGGCGTATGTTCCCAACTCAACATAACCACATCACTCCTCCACCACACACACCACTTAACAGGTCAATCACATCCCCACGATTTCGGGTGTTTATCTAAACAACCCGTTAGACTTCGTGCCAACTATGTTACTATCGATGAAACAATTCTTCTCAATCAGCCATCGATGGGCAAGGTTCTGGTGTTAAACGCCTCCTACGAACCGCTCAATATCACGAGTTGGCGAAGAGCGGTCGTGTTGCTGATCAAAGGGAAGGCAGAACAGGTTGAGCACAATGGTAAGCTCGTCTATGGCAAACTGCCTCTGCCCTCGGTGATTCGTCTGCGTCATTATGTCCGGGTGCCCTACAAAGAAATTCCCCTCACTCGTCGTAATATCCTTCATCGGGATGGTCATTCTTGTCAGTACTGTGGCTACTCTGGAGATGACTTGACGCTCGATCACGTTATTCCGCGATCGCGTGGGGGAGGCGATTCCTGGGAAAACATCGTCACGGCGTGTGTCCGTTGTAATGTCAAAAAGGGTAGCCGCACCCCTAAAGAGGCAAATATGCTCTTACGTCATCCACCTCATCGCCCTCACAGCGGGTTGTACTTTGAGGTCACGAAACACATCAAAAGTGGTGTCCATCAGGAATGGCAGAAATACGTCATTGGCATCTGACCTGCCTCACTGGTTTAACAACGGCGTCACGCTTCCTGTCGTGTATTGCCTGTAAAACGTGTGACCATTCGGTCAACGGTGGCTTGATTCTGATGAAAGCACGTCTTGAGTTCCTAACCTTTGTCGCTACTCGAGTAAACGCTTAGCCGCTACATCAGTTGCTATTCAAGGCTACTCATCTCATACCCAGGTCTACACATGGGATAGATCTGAATCTATAGATAGGGTGTTAATTCCTTCTTTTTTTGCAAAGATCAAGAGGTAAGACATCCAGCGACACGGCTAGTCTCTAGGCGTGCCCCATAACAAGCAGAGTTCACCTGAGCTTTTAACACTTGATTATTTTCGTATGCAACCCAATTCACTAAAGTCTAAATCGATTGAGAGTCTGCCTGTCTTGACGGAACCTGCATCGTTAGGTTCCGGCTCAGAGGTTAAAGTTGTCAATGCTGTGGAGCTTGATGCTCCAGCTACCCGGGTAGATTGGGGACATACGACACCCCAGGCACGCCGTCTTACAGAGCAGAAGGTGGATGAACTGCGGCGAGTTTTAGAGGGGCATCGGGGCGATCGCCATCTCGCCGTGCTGCAAGACTTCCCCGATCCAGATGCACTCTCCTGTGCCTGGGCATATAAGCTAATCGCCCAACAGTTTGATATTCGCTGCGACATCGTTTACGCGGGCGCGCTGAGCCACCAGGAAAATATTGCGTTGGTCAAGCTGATGGGCATCCCCATCCAGCGGTGGAATATCCAAACCGCAAAAGAAAAAGATTTGTCGGTCTATCAGGGCTGTGCCTTTATCGACAACCAGGGCACCACGACCCAACTCCTGCCTTTGTTGGAACACAGTGCCATCCCCATCACCGTTGTGATCGACCACCACACCATGCAGGGGGAACTGAAGTCCGAATTCCATGACATTCGCTCCCAAACCCGTGCTACCGCCACCATCTTTACCCAATACCTACAGGGCGGGCTGCTCAAACTAGACAGCAGCAACGGGGAGCATGTCAAGTGTGCAACGGCTCTGATGCATGGCATTCGCTCTGACACCAACCGTTTGATGCAGGCACAAGAGGAGGACTTTTTAGCGGCGGCTTACCTCAGTCGCTTCTATGACAGTCAGTTGCTCAACTCGGTGTTGCAAGCGTCGCGATCGCGCCGAGTCATGGATGTAATTGAGCGATCGCTGCGGAATCGGATCTTGCAAAACAACTTCTCGATCGCTGGCGTAGGCTACCTACGGTATGACGACCGGGACGCCATTCCCCAGGCGGCTGACTTCCTCGTGACAGAGGAAAACGTCCATACGGCTGTGGTCTATGGCATCGTTCACGATGAGGATGAAGACCTGGAAATCGTCATCGGTTCCCTCCGCACCAGTAAGCTGACACTCGACCCCGATGAATTTATCAAAGAGGCGTTTGGGCAAGACACGCAGGGACGTTTCTTTGGCGGTGGGCGATCGATGGCAGGCGGTTTCGAGATCCCCATGGGTTTTTTGTCTGGTTTTAACGAAAGTCAGGAGTATACCAGGTTAAAATGGGAAGTCTTTGACGCACAGATCAAGCAAAAACTATTGCGCTTGGTCAATCCTGAAAATGGTGTAATTCGCACCGACTGACCCCAACATGGCTGAACTTTACATCATTCGTCATGGGCTGGCTGGTGAGCATGGCAGCTATCCCAATGACGACGAACGCCCCCTGACCGAAGAAGGACACCGCAGAACCCATAAGATCGCAAAGCGATTGCGGGAGCTAGACTTGCAGTTTGACCTGATCTTGACTAGCCCACTCACCCGTGCCCGCCAGACGGCTGAGATTTTGCAGAGTCGGGGGCTAAGCGATCGCCTGGAGGCATCAGCCGACCTCGCCCCTGGTGGAGACTTTGACCACTGGTTGACCTGGCTCGACCAGTGGCAGCACACCGAGAAAAATCAGTTGGCGATCGTTGGTCACGAACCTAACCTGAGTGAGTGGGCAGAGAGACTCGTTTGGGGAGAACCCAAGCATCAGCTTGTCCTCAAAAAGGCAGGCGTGATCGGCTTAACTCTTCCGGAAACAGGCTCCCCCGTTGGGCGCAGTTGCCTTTTCTGGCTCACCCCTCCTAAATTTTTGCTGTAGGGTCAAAGCCTTTGGATAGCTCGGATAACCCTGTCGGAGTTGATTTTGAGGGCTTCTCTGCCGAATCCTTCACCCCTGCGCTCACAAATATCTCCTCTTAGAGAACAACCCAGAGAGGTCTAGAAGGGGTGTAGAAGAATTACAGAACTGCTTTCAAATAGACAAACCTGCGAGGATGAGTATGGCAATGTATCATATAAGTCTATTTTAGGCACACGGTGAATTATGACGGTTTGCGAGTATAAGCCAGGGCTGGAAGGCATTCCCGCCACGCAATCCAGTATTAGCTATGTTGATGGTCAGAAAGGCATTCTGGAATATCGCGGCATCCGCATCGAAGACCTCGCCAAAATGAGTTCTTTTGTGGAAGTCTCCTACCTACTCATCTGGGGCGAACTGCCGACAGAAACAGAACTAGCCGACTTCAAGCATGAGATCCAATACCATCGGCGGCTGAAATATCGGATTCGCGACATGATGAAGTGTTTCCCTGAGAGTGGTCACCCGATGGATGCTCTCCAGGCATGTGCTGCTGCTCTAGGGTTGTTTTATTCTCGTCGGGCATTAGATGATCCTGCTTACATTCGAGCTGCTGTTGTGCGCCTCTTGGCTAAGATTCCTACGATGGTGGCTGCCTTTCAACTGATGCGGAAAGGAAACGATCCAGTCCAGCCGCGTGACGATCTCGACTACTCCGCTAATTTCCTCTACATGCTGAATGAGCGGGAACCTGATCCCCTGGCGGCTCACATTTTTGACGTTTGCTTAACGTTGCACGCCGAGCATACCATCAACGCTTCTACCTTTTCTGCGATGGTGACTGCCTCGACGCTGACTGACCCCTATGCGGTGATTGCGTCTGCTGTTGGGACGTTAGCCGGGCCTCTCCATGGTGGAGCCAACGAAGAAGTGATCACCATGTTGGAGGAAATCGGCTCGGTTGAAAATGTGCGCCCCTACCTCGATCGCTGCCTGGAGCGCAAAGCCAAAATTATGGGGTTTGGGCATCGGGTCTACAAGGTCAAAGACCCCCGCGCCACGATCCTGCAAGAATTGGCAGAAAAGCTGTTTGAAAAGAGTGGACGAGATAGTTATTACGATATTGCGGTTGAGCTAGAACGAGCCGTCGAAGAAAGGCTGGGACACAAAGGAATTTACCCCAACGTAGATTTCTATTCGGGCCTGGTTTACCGTAAATTGGGCATTCCTACCGATTTGTTTACTCCTGTGTTTGCGATCGCCCGCGTTGCAGGCTGGCTTGCCCACTGGAAAGAGCAACTGGCAGAAAACCGGATCTTCCGCCCAACCCAGATCTACACAGGCACCCACAACGAACCCTACGTTCCTATTCAAGAACGCCGTTCCGCTAACGACAAAGCGTTTATGGCGGAGTTGATAGCCAAGTAAGGCATGAACGCTAAAGGATGAAGGATAAAGGTTCAAGTGTAACTTTCATCCTTTAGCGTTCATTTTTTACCCTTACTGATGGGTCACACCCCCCTTGTGATTTCGCTTGTGGCTTGCCATGATTCATGTAGTGACGATTTTCAGGAACTCCAACCCTCAGGCAATTTGTTTGAGGGTTTTTGTTTTTTTAGCTTTGGTCGGAAAGCTTAGGACAAAGGTAATGACCAAACCCTGATTCTGGGAGAGCTTCCTGACTCGCCTCCGCCCCATCAAATGTGGCTGCGACTATAAGGGCGTTTTTTGATAAATTTCATCTCTCCCCGGAAGGCTCCGTCCACTTCAACCCCTGCCGTCGTCCAACCGAGGTGAAGATAGAAGCCGTAGGCTCTCAAACTGGGGTCGTTGCCTGTCACCAGCCAAATCTCCTCAATGCCCTTTGACCACAACCAATCTTCCGCCGCTTGCATCAAGGCACGTCCCGTCCCTTGCCCCTCAAACCCAGGAAGGACAAATAGACCGAATATTGTTTTTTCGGTGGCGTTGGCGATCGCAAAGCCCATAGGAGTGTCGCCATTTTCAGCAATCCACGCGCAACAATCGGTTTCTAGCATTCTGGCAACTGATTCTGGAGTAATGCCCAATTCAGCAATCTCTTCGCGGGATTGGTGATTCTCGCTAACGCCTGTTCTAATCTCAAACAGCGTCTCGATATCGTCTTGTTGAGCCACTCGGATGTTCATAGAAGACTCCCTGCATTAAATTCCATCTCCCCACTCCCTTGCCCACTCCCATGCCTGTGTAGAGCCTCTGAGCTTTATTCTCCTCGCCTACTCCCCACTCCCTCTTCCCCCTTCAGTGGGTTGCGTCTTTCCCCAAAAACTATATACTTTTGTGAAGTTAAGAAAAACCATTTTCGATTCACTGGGGAATAAAGATGTACATTGTGCAGATTGCCTCCGAATGCGCTCCTGTCATTAAAGCTGGTGGTTTGGGGGATGTCGTTTACGGGTTGAGCCGAGAGCTAGAAACTCGTGGGAATACCGTCGAGATCATCCTGCCTAAATATGACTGTATGCGGTATGACCACATTTGGGGTCTGCACGATGCTTATCGCGAGTTGTGGGTGCCTTGGTATGGTGGGGCAATTCACTGCTCGGTTTACTGTGGCTGGGTGCATGGGAGGTTGTGTTTCTTTATTGAACCCCATTCCCCCGATAACTATTTCAATCGTGGTTGTTATTATGGCTGCGACGACGACAATATGCGGTTTGCGTTCTTCAGCAAAGCGGCTCTGGAGTTTTTGCAGAAGAGTAACAAGCGTCCGGATGTCATCCATTGCCACGATTGGCAGACGGGATTGGTGCCCGTCATGTTGTTTGAGAACTACAAATATGACATGGGGTTACAGCGCGTTTGTTACACCATTCATAACTTCAAACATCAGGGCATTGGTGGACCCCAAACCCTGTGGGCAACCGGATTAAATCGCGAAGCTTATTTCTTTGATTACAGTCGTTTGCGTGATAACTTTAACCCTTTTGCGTTGAACTACATGAAAGGGGGAATTGTTTATTCTAACTACGTCACCACGGTGTCTCCGCACCATGCCTGGGAAGCTCAACATACTGATATTGGCTACGGTTTGGGACATACCTTGCATTTGCATCAAGATAAGTTTCGAGGGGTGTTAAACGGCATTGATTACGATATCTGGAATCCCGAAGTCGATCGCTACATTCCTCACACATTTACTAAAGATGATTTAGAGGGTAAAGCCAAGAATAAAAAGGCATTGCGCGATCGCCTCTTACTTCAGGATGTAGACAAACCGATTATTTGTTTCATTGGTCGTTTAGATGAGCAAAAAGGGGTTCATCTGGTACATCACGCGATCTACCACGCCTTGAAGAAAAACGCCCAATTTGTATTACTCGGTTCTGCCACTGAAGCGGGAATTAATGCCCACTTCCAACACGAAAAAGCTTTCCTCAATGACAACCCCGATGTGCATTTAGAATTGGGCTTCAATGAGGAGTTATCGCACCTGATTTATGCGGGGGCAGACATGATTGTAGTGCCCAGTAATTATGAGCCTTGCGGACTGACCCAGATGATCGGGCTGAAGTATGGAACGGTGCCGATCGTTCGGGGTGTGGGCGGTCTGGTGAATACGGTGTTCGATCGCGACTATGACCAGGACCATTTGCCCGAACAACGCAACGGCTATGTGTTTTATGACACTGATTACGGGGCGATCGAATCGGCCATGGATCGGGCGATCGCACTGTGGTACAACGAACCGGAGGAGTTTCAAAAACTCGTTGTTCAAGGCATGAATTACGATTATTCCTGGAATTATCCTGGTAAGGAATACCTGGAGATTTATGACATGATCCGCTATTACAAATAGTCTGACTTACAGAAGTCGGAGTTTTTGGGAAAACTTCGACTTCTCAGCGATCGCGTTTTGAGTGTTGTGCGATCGCTAACATACTCTAAAGAAACTACCGTTTTACCTCACACGTGTCTAAGCAACATAACGTTCCGGCTGAGCAGCTGCAAGTAACCTTTGCAACACCACCAAGATCCTCCAACAGTCCGCTCCAGTCGGGTTGTTGTGTAGCCCTTACTGCCGATTCACAGCTTCTAGAGCAACCGCGATCGCCCGTTCCTTTTGAGGATCTGAGCCTTGAGCATAGTCCAGTGAGAATGGAACTTCAATGTCTGGCTTCACTCCAACTCCCTCTATTCGTTGATTTTCATCTAGATGCACATCCGCGATTGCCAAATATAAGACACTGCCATCATTCATGGCAAACAAGTTTCCTTGAACAACTGCACCCGCCGTCCTAGCACCGACAACAGGACCAATCCCATATTTGCGAAATCCATAGGCAAGAATTTCTTTACCACTTCGACTATTTTCATTGACTAGCATCACCACAGGTTTACTCCAAGCGGAACTAGAGGTGGATGGTGTCCGGTTTCGGGCAGTTCCAGTGAGTCTGATATTCCGAGACGTGTACAGATTGAGATAGGACGCAGAAGCCCCGCCCCACCCTTCCCTCAAATCGAGAACAAAGCTATCTACATCTTTCAAACGACCGTAGAATAGTTCGGCTTCAAGTTGTTTCTGAAACTGTTCACCTGCATAAGACCAGAGATGGATATAGCCAATTTTTCGCCCTGCTTGCTCAACAACCTGAACGCTTGCTTTCATCGCATCCAAAAACATTGTCGTGCCATCAAGCATGTTAGGCACGACCGTAACTTCATGTTGACTGCTTGAAGTTGGAGATCGTTGAGCCAGCAGTTTAACAGGCTGATTCGCTTTGCCAGCAAATGACTGAATTGGGTGAAAGGGTTGACCTTCAATGCCCAGCAAACGATCGCCTACCAACAGTCCTGCCTCCGATGCGGGACTGCCATCGAGAACTGCACTAATGAAGGTACCTCCATTCTGCTGTTTGGTGAAAATACCAATGCCGCTGTATTGAGGTTTTCCATTAGGCAACCTATTTTCAAGTTGCTGTTGTAACTCAGGATTTCTCGGTAGAAAAATACCCAGGATTTGATAATACTCCGGTTCATCCGAAGTATAGAAATGAGTATGTGAAGTTCGCAATTCGGCAAGCATCTGATTAATGACCTCTGTCAACTCAGCTTTCGATCGGGTTTGGCTTGCTTGAGGTCTATACTTCTCATGGATGTCCTGCCAGCTTATGCCGTTAAAGTTTGGATCAAAAAAGTTGTCATTGACAGTTTGCCAAACTTGCTCAAAGGTATCAGGATGAGATTGTCCTATGGTGGATAGAGTGTGAGCGCTCCCACCCCAAAAAAGTAGAACTAAAGCACTCACTAACGCGATCGCAACGAGGTGGACGTGGCGGATCAGATTCAAGGGCTGCATTCAAATCCTCGGAACTCTGCCTAGTATCAGAACACATATTGAACTGAATGTCCCTTGCTGAGAACTCATTCTTGCTCTTAATCAATCTTAAAATCTTGCCAAAAATCTAAAAAATTGTCTCACCGAACGCAGGTAACCTTTGCATCTCTCCGATAAGTTGACATAGTTCCGGTGCAGCGGGATTGTTGGGCTGCTATTTGTGGAGGAGTCATACACGGACTAACCTATGTTTGCTACACCTGTATCCCACCCCTTGTAAAAATCTTGCATTAAACCTCCTTGACTCTCTCCCTACAACAGACTTTAGGCTTGCAATGAACGCTTTTACTGAGTCTATCTGTACAGAAACACTATGCTACGGATCGGATACTTCTCACGGATCAGCCAAGTAGCAGTCCAAACGTTACGATACTACGACAAGCTGGGTTTGCTGCGCCCTGTCCATGTTGACCACTTTACCAGCTATCGCTATTACTCGATTGAGCAATTGCCACGCCTCAATCGCATTTTGGCGCTTAAGGATTTAGGCTTGTCCCTTAATCAAATCGCACGAATATTAGAGGAAGATGTGAGTGCCAACGAAATTCGTGGCATGTTGAGATTTCGGCACGCGCAACTTGCCGATCAGATGCAGGAAATGCAAGCGCAGTTAGCACGAGTAGAAGAGCGACTCAGATCAATTGAGCAGGAGGGAAAAATGCCAAAGTATGATGTTGTGCTTAAGACAGTCGAACCTGTGCTTGTCGCCGGACGACGCATCATTATCAGTGAAAACTTAAATTATCCGATTGGATTACCAGAAGCATTTCAAGAAGTGTATGCCTACACCAAAGAGCATCGCACTGACCCGACAGGCTGCGGAATAGCGATCTGGTACACCCCAGTTGATACAACTACAAATGAAGATGTGGAAGCAGCAGTGCTACTCAAAGAGCCAATGCTGGAAAGTGAGCGGATCAAAGTACACCAACTGCCTCAAGTTGAAGTTGCCTCAGTTGTCCATCAAGGTCGCATGAAGGATTTTATGCAAGGTTATCAAGCTGTACTCAGTTGGATTGAAGGGAATGGTTACGAGATAACGGGTCCCTTTCGGGAGGTCTACCACAAGTTCGTTGGAGATCGAATGGACGATGTAATGATTGAGATTCAGTTTCCGGTGGCTAAGGTAGATTTGTAGGACAGGCTAGTTCAACAGATAAAGCTACTGAAGCCTTGCTTTGCTTTGAGGGAATTTGAGCGCCGTAGCAGTCCAACGGTTCGCTTGAGCGGCTGCCAGTACCCTTGAACTCAACACCAAGATCTTTTGACAGTCCGCTCCAAGCGAATTGTTATACGGCGCTATTGGTAGAACTAGTGGGTTATTTGCCTCGAACGTAGCCATTCTGCGATCACTCGACAAACGCTGATCCGACTGTTTGTCTTTTCGATAATGGCGATGCCCATGCCAAGTGACCCACTAGTACAGAATCGAAGCAAGTATTCGATACTTCTCATTACTCTGACTGATCCTCCAGTTCGGGCTTGGTGGATTCAGAAGAAGAACGCCCACCAAGCAAACCAAAAATAGCGCCAGTTCCCATTAACCAAGTATTTTGCGTTGTGTCGAGCATTCCTTTCTGGGGGTCGGTTGGATTTACTTGTCCAGCAAGCCAGAGAGCAGTACCACCCGAAAGAAGAGTAATACTGACGACTGTTAAGAAGACAAGATTGAAAGTAGAAGATTTCATGATTGTTTGGCTGAACTACAACTATCTTTAGTTTCCAAAACACTTGCCTGCAATCGTGCCTGAGCTTGTCCGTGTAGCTGTCTGAAATTATGACTGAGTACGGTTTTCGTGTGTGACTCCAAGAATAAGCCGTTAAAATGATAGCCGTAGGAAGAAATTCTAAAGTTGAGCCATGAGCCGAGGAACGCTTAGAGCTTCAGAAAGAGGGATTGAAATAGCAAAGGCGGCACTAAACCGAGCATGTCTAACTCAGAAGGCATTGGCTGAAGAACTTGGCATTGCCCGCTCAACTGTTAGTAAGTTCTTCAATGGGGGAAGCCTTGATCGATATGTCTTTATTGATACTATTTGCCATAAACTGGATTTGGACTGGAATGAAATTGTTCAACGACCAGAATTTCCAAAACATACTGAGGTAAAACTGGCTCCAGAAAACGCTAAACAACTAGATAGTGTTAACTCTGATGTCGATGATTTAGTTGTCAGAGTAAGGAGGAAAAGACGTAGTAGTGTTCAGAAGCAGTACGGTACTATGCGCGTACTGGACATGAGCCAACCCGTCGGTATAGATGAAGTTTATACAAACGTCAACATTCTCGAAAGAATTACTAGTCGTCGGCGTATCGGTCTTTCTGAATTGCAACAAAACTGTAATCAAGTTAATTTCGATCGCTTTGGGCTTGGAAAAATATCTGAAAAAAGAGTTCTTGGTATCAAAGCTGTTGAGAAGTATTCAAAATTGATGGTTTTAGGAAAGCCAGGAGCAGGTAAAACAACTTTTTTGAAGTACTTAGCGATTCAATGTAACTCAGGAAATTTTCAAGCTGGTAAAGTCCCTATTTTTATTACTCTAAAAGATTTTGCTGAAGTAGAAAAGACATCAAATTCAAACGGTATAAATAAAAACAAAGAGTATCCAAGTTTAATGGATTATATTGTTTTACAGTTTTCAAAACAAAACATTAGCTCGAAACAGGTAGAGAATTTATTTAGGCAAGGTAGGGGGCTGATCCTACTTGATGGCTTAGATGAAGTTAGAGATGAAGATTCCAAAAGAACAATTAGAGAGATTAAAGACTTTTCAGATCAATTCGATTCTAACTGGTTCGTTATAACTTGTCGTATTGCAGCTAAAGAGTACACATTTGAGCGTTTTACAGAGGTGGAAGTCGCAGATTTTGATAAAACTCAAATACACACTTTTGCCAAAAAGTGGTTTCAGATAAAAGATCCAGAGAAAATTGAAAAGTTCATCCGAAAATTAGAAGGAAATGAGCCAATTCAAGAATTAGCAACTAGCCCTTTGTTGCTAACTTTACTATGCTTAGTTTTTGAGGAGAAAGCAGATTTTCCTGCTAATCGTTCTGAGTTGTACAAGGAAGGTTTAGATATTCTATTGAAGAAATGGGATGCTAAACGTAATATTGAGCGAGACCAGATATATGAACAACTGTCCCTGCAACGAAAAGAAGATTTACTCAGTCAAATTGCAAAACAAACCTTTGAACGAGGTGATTATTTCTTTAAACAGGCGGAACTAGAATATTATATTGCTGATTATATTCGTAATCTACCTGAAGCAAGACTTGATCCAGAAGCTCTCAGATTGGATAGCGAAACGGTTTTAAAGTCAATTGAGGCTCAGCATGGATTATTGACAGAACGAGCACGCGGAATTTATTCTTTTTCCCATTTGACATTTCACGAATATTTTACGGCACGGGAAATTGTATTTGGCTTACAACCGTTAGAAAAAGCACTAGAAGACTTAAACAAGCATCTTAGAGAACCGCGTTGGCGTGAAGTTTTTCTACTAAGTATCGGAATGCTTCGCAATGCGGACTACTTACTAAGCTCAATGAAATCAACTGTTGATAATCTTATAAAAAATGACAAGGATTTACAGGCTTTCTTAAGCTGGATACATCAGAAATCTCGTAGTATCGAATCTTTCTATAAGCCAGCAGCTATTCGTGCTTTTTATCTTGCGGTCGATCTTGCTCGTGCAAACTCCCTCGAACGTGCAACCAGCAGTATTGTTGTTTGTGCGAAATCTATTGCTACAGATTTAATCTTTGAAGACCGTATAGATGCTGCTCTCGAAAGTGTTCGGGAACTTGTTGTAGAACTAGATTTTGATTTTGGTTCTACCATCAACCCAGATCGAACTCTTGCTTTTGCAATTGATAACGATCTTACTGTTAGCAGAAATGGTGAACTCGTTCTTCATGAGGCTGCCGAAAACCGCGATTTAGTTCACCTAACTCCATTTGAAGAAGCTCAAGAAGAATTAGACGTACTTGAAGATATGTCTTCAAAGCTTTTAGAAATTGAGGATCAATATGAAGAAGTGGCTGATCGACTAGAAGAGCTTGAAAAAAGACGTGAAGAATTGATGACAGAAATTGAGGCAATAGATAAGGAAAAAGTAGAAGCTGATCAGGATGAAATAGATTATGTTAAACAGACACTTGAAGAAATCAATGAAGAAATTCAAGAAAACCACGAAGAGATCAATAATTGTAAGAAAGAGATCGAGGTGTTAGAGCAGGATTTTTCAGATCTAATAAGTGATATTGAAATTAATATAGAAAATCCAACACTTAAGAATGAACAAAATATTAATCTTGTTCGTTCCAAAATCTATTCTAGTATTCAAGATCTTGAGGAGCGTATTGCTGAGCTTGAAGAACAAGAATCACAGAACGAATTTAATCTGGACTCAAAGCTTGATGCACCGTTATCTAAATTGTTGCAGGAGCTTAAGAGCCAACTTCCTGATCTAAATATCTTTCAAGATTGGTGGGAAAATCAAGGCTCAATCTGGTCTGAGCAATTAAGAAATGGAGTTTGCAAATTAATGATTGACTTCAGTAATTTAGGGCATAATTGGCAATTCAGTCATCATCAGATGACACTTTTGAAGGAGTACTATGACGGAAATAAACTGTTAGTGGACTGTCTTAATAGCGATTGCTACATAACTCGTTCAGTTCGAGATGAAATTGAGACTACTCTGCTTTTACCTAGTGCTGAAGTTGAGCGAAGAAAATCCTCTGAAACCACTTAATCTTTAAAGTAGTACAGATCCTCCATGTACCACCAAAAACCGAGCCGTATAACAATATTATTAGAGTGATTTTTTCATCCTAATACCCCTCATAGGTCAAATAGGATGAAAAAATCACGCTATTTGGAAAATCGGGCAATTAGATCGATTTTTGCAGCCTAATACCCCTGTAGAACCTATTAGGATGATTTTTTCACACTATTTGGAAAATTGGGATATTAGGCAGATTAAATAACCGCATATTAACCTCTACTCAGAGAACGTGCTGATTTTATTTAGCATTTTTTCTGGTTCTATGAGCTTTGCTGGCATACTAATGAGCTAATGTTCCAATTAGATCGACTCTCATGGTCAGTGATGCTATTCGGGTGAAACAAATCTCTTAGTACGCTTGTCTACAATCAACCTTTGGATTATTCTATGAAACACTGGATTTCCAGTAGACAGGCTTAAGGTGAGGATAACGCTGATTAGGAGTGCTGGAACACTCGCTAACCAGCTAACCTAACTCCTGATGTAGGCAGGAGGTTAGGCTGTGTTGATTTTAGGATCAATCGCCTTACTGAAGCAAAACAAGTAGTTAGGAAACTACGCCTTAAGCTTTTCTTCGCTACAGTTCATCTCCTTCAGTGAGGCAAATAGTATGACTACAGAGTTTAACGAACTGCTGCCCGTTCCGCCTGCCGAAAAAGTGCAGATTTGGATCATTGGCACGCGAGAACAGGTGAAACACACGATTAACGAGTTTTATGTGAAACAACTGGTAAATGATCGCGTTCACTTTATGCCAATTGTGCCTGCTCCGTTTGCCCAAGGCAAGTTTATGACGGTGTTAGAGCGATAGGGAATGGGGAGTGGAGGGGTGGAGGAGTCATTAGTTATTCCTTTGCCACCCCTCTACCCCTGACTCCTCTACTTTCTCCCGCTATCAAATTCACGACAGCATAATTCATCAAGTTGGAGCGATGCAAAGCTGTACCAAATTGATGTTAATCCATTGCAGTGACTTCTATTCCCTATTGCCTACTCGTAACTGCTTCTGGAATGGTGATATCAACTGGAATGACTTCGACACCGGGAGCCAAACTGCTCAACGGCGGATTAATTGCGGCTGAATTACCAACTACCAGTGTGACGATTTGGTCAGGCTGAAGATAGGTTTGAGCCGCTTCCAAAATATCGGCTGTGGTTGTGTTTTCGATCTCACGACGATAACGGAAGATGAAGTCAGATGGGTAGCCAAAGTATTCATAGCGAATCAGTCGCGAGAGCACCTGAGCCGGAGTTTGGAAGTTAAAAATAAACGCATTGAGAACGGCATCTTTAGCACGGGCGAGTTCGATGTCAGAGATGGGGCTAGTGCGGATTTTCTCAATTTCAGCCAAGACGGATTGGATGAAAGAGACTGTGGCTTCAGAGCGAGTCTGCCCACCGCCGATAAAAACGCCAGGATAATCGAATCGAGCACTCCAATAGGCGTAAACGACGTAGGCGAGTCCTTGACGCGATCGCACCTCATTCACCAGACGTCCCCCAAAGCCATTCATCACCTCGTTTAACACGGACAATGGGACATAGCCAGGGCTGTTTAATTGCCCGCCCAGATGCCCCATCTGAATGAAACTTTGGGTTAATTGCGGTTGATCCACCAGAAAAACACCACCCTGGTTTGCTTGATTGACCGCAGGCAATGTTAAATCAGCCGCAGATGGAGCAGGTTGCCAATCGCCGAATTGTTCTTCAATCAGCGATCGCATTGTCTCGGTGTCAAAATCTCCTACAATCCCCAAAATCATGGTGCTGGGCTGAAAGTAAGTCTGGTAAAACTGCACCAGATCATCTCGACTGATATTGTCTAACGTGGTGTACTCCACTGTGCGAGCGTAGGGGCTTTCTGTGCCGTAAATCAGTTTCTGAAACTCCCGTCCGACAATCTCATCGGGGTCATCGTTGCGGCGTGAGATCGATCCCCGAAACTGTGTTTTCGACAACTCGATCTTGTCTTGAGGAAACGCAGGTTGACGAATCACCTCGGCAAACAGCCCAAAAACCTCTGCCAGATCTTCGCTCAAGGCACTAAAACTGGCACTACCACTGCTGATATCAACGCCTGTTTCAACCGATGCTGCCCGTTGCTCCAAGATTTGATTGAGCCGATCCGGTGGATGGTTGACCGTTCCTCCACTCCGCATCACTTCGCCCATGATGCTTGCCAATCCAGTTTTTTCAGCGGGTTCAAAGCGATCGCCCGTGCGAAATGTGGCACTGCCCCCCACTAACGGCAACTCATGATCTTCCATGAGATACACCACAATGCCATTGTCCATTTCATAGCGAGTGTAGTCGGGTAGTTCGATCTCAGGCAGTGGTGGAAACGTCAACTCAGTGTAGTGACGAGCAGGGCTTGCCAATACCGGAGAACGCCAGGAACCGAGTAACACCAGGGCAAGGACGGTCAGGGCAATTGTTCCGTAGTGGATGAGTTTTTGAGCAAAGGGATGACGTTGATCTGACATAGCAAGAGGTAAAGGGAGTAGGGAGTAGGGAGTAGGGGTTGGAGTAGAGGTAGAAGAGATCAGGAGCAAACCGCTTTTTTATCCTTTATTTCTCATCCCTCATCCTTGCTTTACTCCTCCGTTGGCAACAGTTTTCCAATGGTGAGTTTTTCAGGCACAAAGGTAGATTGCGCGACTCGTTGCACATCTTCAGCGGTAATCGCTTCAAACTTGCGGAGGTCTTCAAACAGGTTGCGCCAATCGCCTGTATTTGCCTCATATTCAGGTAAGAGGCTTGCCATACCTTGATTGGATGCCAGCGTTTCGAGTAACCCTGCTCGTGCCTGAGTCTTGATGCGATCGAGTTCTTCAGCGGAGACGGGTTCCGTTTTGAGCCGTTGAATCTCGGCGTTCATGGCAGTGGCAACCTCTTCAACCGTGTGTCCCGGTGCGGTGAGGGCATATATCAACATCATCGTGGGATAGCGATCGCCCGGAAACCCGTTAGACACCTGTACGCTCAGAGCCAACTGCTGCTCCTCGACCAGCGATTTGTACATGCGAGAGGTGCGTCCACCCGTCAAGATCGCTGCAATGAGTTGATAGACGAGATGATCGGGGTCGCGTAGAGAAGGACGCTGATAGCCCTCCATATACCAGGGTTGAGTCGGCAAGCGCAAAGTGACTTCACGCGGCTCCGTTTGAACTGGGGCGATCGCCTCTACTTCAGGAGCTTCAGAGCGAGCTTGATAGCGTCCAAAATAAGTTTCCGCGAGCCGCTTCACCTCACGCGGATTCACATCGCCTACAACTGCTGCAATGATGTGAGTCGGCGTGTAATAGGCTTGATAAAACTCCTGGATATCCTGGCGGCGCATATTGCGGAGGTCTTCTTCATAACCGATGATCGGTCGCCCATAGGGATGCCCTGGAAATCCGGCTTCTAAGAACTGCTCAATCATTTTACCGATGGGTGAGTTGTCAGTTCGCATCCGCCGCTCTTCTAAGATCACATCTTTTTCTTCATAGAACTCCCGAAAAACGGGTTCTAAAAAGCGTTCTGATTCCAACGACATCCATAGTTCTAACTTATTAGCTGGAAAGCTGTAGAAATAGCGGGTCGCATCGGCTGAGGTGGTTGCATTCAATCCCACACCGCCAGCCTGCTCGACAATTTGCCCCATCTCGTTTTGTTTGACATATCTCGATGCTTCAGCCCGCACCGTGTTGAATTCTTCCTGGAACCTGGCAGCTTCATCGGTTTGTCCGGCTGCTTTCGCCGCTTGAATCTGGTCAAACAAAACGTCTAGCCGTTCCAGCAGAGCCTTTTCAGCCTCGTAGTCAGTCGTACCAATGCGAGTTGTGCCTTTAAACGCGAGGTGCTCTAAAAAGTGAGCGGCTCCCGTTCTACCTTCCTTTTCATAGGCGGCTCCCACATCTACATAGGTCATAAACGAAACGACCGGAGCCTGGTGTCGCTCCATCACAATAAAGCGCATACCGTTGTCCAGGGTGAATTCGGTAATCCGGTCAAGCACCCGGTCGATGTAGGGCTGAATGGAACCAGAAGTCGGAGTGGCTGTGCGAGCAGAGGCGATCGCCGCAGGCATTGCCCACCACAGCATGACAGCTAACAAAAAGGTCGTAACAACACGATGCCAGGTAATCGATCTGAAAACCTGAAGAACTTGCCAGAGCGAAGACGGTTTGGCAACGAATGAGCTTTGACGCATGGAGACAGGATTCGCTAAAAATAAACCGCAAAGGATATCAGGTTCCAGGATAGCGTAGGCAGAGGAACCCGGTAATTTCTAGTTAATCCATAACACAGACCCTGGTTATATCTCCCTTAATTCACTCTTAATTATGTTGCTGGGTATGTCCAGGCTCTTGTGCTTCATGCCGTTGGGGGAGACATCAGGAGGATTTAAGAATCCCCTATGTTATGAAGATGTTTCGAGAGGAAATTGGCTAGCCTGATTACATGATATTTTTGTTCTCCACGCAGGATTCATACAAGAAATTTGGGGGAGGTGATGGTGTTTCAAATCAGTTGATAGTCTCTGTCAGAATCCCCTGTATTCCTCTTGGGGCAAGGATGCTGACAGCCAGGGGTCAGTAGTAATAGATCGGAAACACTACCCGGAAGTAATGATAGTTTTTCAAGAAAAGATTGATGGTTGAGATGGCACTCTTTTGAGGAAAACCCGTCATAACAAGTTGTAGACATAAATCGTAAATCGTATCATTCGTCACAAAAACTTCTACCGTATGAAATCTAATCTGGCGAAGCAACTCTTAGGTTGCTTGGGAACCGTTCTCTACGTTGGTTCTCTCAGCCCTATGGTGTTGGCACTCGATTCCCGACAAACTATTGTGGCTCAAGCCTCGGTCGCTCAAGCCTCCGGTGCTCAGTGTAATCAACAACGTAATCAGGTGACAGAAACAGCGGCACGCGAATGGTTGGAGCGCAGCCGCACCTATTCTCAAACGGGTAAACCTGAACAAGGAGCACAGGCTTTGATTCGAGCCTTGCAACTAACGCAACGATCGCCCGATATGCGCTTTCGATCGGAAATGGTGCAATCGATCGCTGACGATTCCCCAACTGGGGTATTGCAGGTGTTAGTCGATCAATCGGTGGCACTGCAAAAATTGGATGCTGGGCGATCGCCACTGCCATTGATGTTGCAGGTGACGCAAACCTTGCCTACGGCTTACAGTGCTATTAAGACGCAGGGGTTAACGGCAGTCGCAAAGCACCATATCCGGTTAGGACAACACCAGCAGGCAACGGGGGTGCTGAGTCAAGCTGTGCAGTCGGCTCGGTTTCTGCAAGGGGCGGAGTTTCAAACCAAAGCACTGACTGCGATCGCTCAACAATATGCTGAGCTAGGCGATCGCAACCAGACCCTCGCCTTGTTGGATCAGTCCTTCCAGTTTGCCCAACAGGTGCAGCACCCCAACCCACTGCGGCGTGCCTGGATTTTGCAGCCGATCGCTGTGACCTACGCGAAAGCAGGGCAATTTGAGCGGGCAATTCAAATCGCTGAGATGATTTCTGATACAGATCAGGCGGCGTCTTACGCACGCAATGATACGCTTGCTGCCATTGTTGGTGCCTATGCCACATCTAACCAGATCGATGCTGCGTTGCAACTGGCTGAACGAATCACGCATCGGGAAATCAAAGCGATGACTCTAGCGCGATTTGCGGGAGTATTTGGGCGATTGGGAGCCGCAGAGCAATCTCAAAGTCTGTTGAATCGGGCGATCGCGACAGTTCAAGGTGAATCTAATCCAGGCTTTAGATCTAGAATCTTCGCAAATGTGACTCAGACCTATGCCAGGGCGTCAGGCTATCCTACGGGTGCGTTACCTGTGGTGAATTTGATTACCGACCCTCTGACTAAAGCTCAAGCCCTGATCGATTTGGCAGCGTTAGAAACTGATTCTAGCCGAGCCATCTCCCTGGTTAACCAGGGGTTAGAAGTTGCGAGACAAGTTGACAACTGGTCAGTGCAAACGGGTTTAATCAACCAACTGATTGAGGCTCACATCTCGGTTAAACGATATGCGATCGCTCTGCAAATTGTGCAGTCTTTGCCGGCTGATGGTCCCTTTGCGGACAGATACTCCATTTTGGAACGTATTGCGGCTCAAGCGTCTGCCAATGGAGAACTTGACATTGCCCTGCAAGCCATTGATGCCATGCCTGCCAACTGGGATGACCCCCGCAATCAAGGACTCCGGGACGTCGCTGTTGGGTATGCCAAAAACCGACAGTTTGATCGGGCAATGCAATTGTTTCAGCGCATCACCAACAATGGGAGTTATCCCTATCAAGTGAGAACGCTGGCAGCACTTGCAGACCAGGCCGCTACGCAGGGCGATCGCAACCGCGCCAATGGGTTGTTAGCGCAGGCACTTCAAATTGCCAATCGCCTCACGGGCAACCAAAAATCGGATGGATTGACAACACTCGCCATTCACTATGCTCGGTTGGGGCAGGCAGATCGAGCCGCTCAGTTGCGATCGCAAGCCTTACAGATTGCCAGTCAGAGAGATGTGGTTGATAGTGTTAATCAGTTGCGGCAAATGGTGCGACAATACCTCAACGCTCAACAGTATGAGTATGCTGTTCAGGCAGCGATCGCGATTCGAGAAGAAGGAGAGCGATCGATCACGTTGAATGAAATCGCGGCTCAACTGATTGAAGCAGGGCAATTTGAAACGGCGGTTCGGGCAGCGAATGCGCTTTCGACTCCAGAGGACAAGACGCGATTTCTGGTGGAAGTCTCTCACCATTACGTTGCAGATGGCAATTTGCAACAAGCCTCTGCCATTCTTGCACAAGCCTTTGAAACGGCTAAGACCATTTCAGGGCAAGAGTCTCGCCAAATCGTAGTAAGAGAAGATCTGATTGTGGATGACCCCTTTGATCGGGCTAGCTTTTTAGAGGCGATCGCCCTTAAGTATGCCGATATTGGGCAATACGATCGAGCGATGCAGGTTGCTCAAACCCTGCGAACCCCAAACGTCCGCACTCCGCTCCTCCAGCGATTGGCTTGTTATCGTTAACCCCCTGCAAATCCCCAGAATCTAAGAGATTCTGGGGAGCTTTCTGACTCACCTCTGCCCCATCAAATGTGGCTACAGCCATACTGCTACAAATCGCACTCCACCGCTTGCGGCACCGCCCCTGTGCCTTACACAGGTTGCAGTTGTTGAATCCGTTGGCGGCGACGACGTTGCCAAACTTTGGGAATTACCTTCATATGGCGAGTAAAACTGTTCCATTCTTCTGGGCTGAGTTGAATGGCTTGCCAGGATGGACGTGCCAACAACCGCTCAGACCAGGCGTGTAGCTTTGGATACGGAGTGAGGGAGATTCCCAAGTGGGGCAGTATGGGGACGAGTGTCCCGGCGACGATTTCTGCCAGAGTGAGATGCTCTCCGGCAATAAAGGGATGATCCGCTGCATCGCTCAACATTGATTCCAGAAAGTTGAGTGTATTGGCAATGCGAAATTGAGCGTATTGAACATCAGGGGTATCGGCGTTATGAATCAACAACCCAACGACCCCAGGCAACAGTTCATTCAAGGTGACAAATTGCACCATGCGTACATTAGCGAGACTTTCTGGATCGTGGGGTAACAGCGATCGCGTCGGATATTTTGCTTCTAGATAATCCAAAATCGCTTGTGACTCAATCACCCGAAACCCATTATCGATTAAGACCGGAATGTGTCCAAATGGGTTTAGAGCCAGAAACTCAGCTTCAAACTGTTCCCCTCCCAAATTCACAGGCACCAGTTCAAAGGGGAGGTGCTTTTCTAGAAGGGCTAACCAGATGGGACGGGCATAGAGCGAAGGACGAGCGTAGTAGAGTTTGATTGATGTAGAGTCTGGCTGTTGAAGCGTCTTATCCATGAAAGATTTCTCCGGTTAAAGCACGACCATTGGTGCTGATTATTTTTAGCACGAACGTTCGTATTTTGTCTAGGGCGATCGCCCAGTGAGTAGACTTCGCAAGATGTTGTTATTTTTAGCAAGAACGGGTGAGCATAAATTAGCGGAAAGGTTTAGAGTAAGCGCATTCTACGAAATTCCGTAAGATCATCCTATGATGGCTGCCGACACCTCACTCATGGTTGAACTGGTTCAAGATTGGAGCAAACGATCGAGAACTTGACTCTTGAGGACTTTTGCAGAAGTGCGCCCCACAATTGGTGAATCTGAAACCGACTTCTCATCGACTCGTAAGCAGGAGACTGTATGACCACAACCCTGGAAGCGCAAACCGCGAATTGTGCTGTAATCAAAGCTCTCAACCGTCAGCAAGCCAACACTTTAGTCACCTATCTGAATTACAAAAAGTATCACTGGATGACCTACGGTCCTCTGTTTCGCGATCTGCATTTGTTGTTTGAAGAACAGGGCAATGACGTGTTTGCCATGCTGGATGAATTGGCTGAGCGATCGCTGATGCTAGACGGTCAGCCTGTTGCGGATCCGGCAGATTATCTGCCCCTGGCAACGGTCAAAGCGTCGGTTGGCAAACTGTCGTTGTCAGAAATGATTCAAGAGGCGATCGCGACTCATGAACAGGTCATTCAAGAAATGCACACCGACGCCGATCTGGCAGCGCAAGCAGGTGACATTGGAACGGCTGATCTCTATACCCGCTTTGTCCAAACGCATCAGAAACATCGCTGGTTTTTGAAAGAACTGCTGCGTAAGAGTGACGGGTTGGTGTCATAGCCATTAGTCCAACTCGAAGCACATTTAACCTAGACAGCGATCATGGCATTCTTAGCCAACTGTTCGTCATGAAAACCGCATTAACTCAGCATAAACAAATCAAACTCTCAGCACGAGAACTAGAAGTTCTCAAGTTAATTGTTGAGGGTTACACCAATCCTAAAATTGCAGCCGAGCTTTATATTAGTCTGAACACTGCCAAGACTCATGTTCGGAGTTTGATGAACAAGTTGGGAGCCAGTCATCGGATTGAAGTGGTGATCAATGCCATCCGACATGGAATTGTCGAGATATAAAACTTGGCGATTTTAGGAGCTTGCAGGGGGCTGTCGTGGCACCTTACTGCTTGGCGTTGATGGAGAGTGTCCTCTCTCAAGGTGGCGATCGAAAACTAGCCCCATCACAATTTGGTAGGGGTGGGTTTTTATGATTCTCAAAAATTAACCGCCGCTATACGGGTGTTTCGTGAAACACCTCTCCGAAATTTATAGAAGCAACACCTAAAATCCACCGCTATAGCGATCGCCAAAACCATTAGGACATTGAATTTGAGTCCTGCTGAGAGAGACGCGATTAATCGCGTCTGTCCTGTTGAGTGCCTTGTCTTAACTGAGGTGACTACAGCTATACAGTGGGGTTTTATAGCCGTAGCCACAGGTGATGGGGTGGAGGCGAGTCGGAAAGATCCCTCAGAATCAGGGCTTGACCCATTGCCTTTGTCCTAGAGAGATTTCTGAGAAAGAATGTACCAGTCGGTTTCTGGTAGGGGCATTTCACGAAACGCCCTTACAGGTATTTTGTTTCCTAGAAATCTCCTAAGCTTTCTGACCAAAGCTATATTTCGGGAGCTTTAACATAAAACCACCTCTCCTGGCTCATCTAGTTGGGTGATACCAATGGATGAGGTAGACGGTAAAGAGAAATTCGTTTAATGGCAATGGTTGACCCCTCACACCCCAAGTCCCCTTGTCTGCGGTATCTCCGTTATTGGGGGACTTGGGTCATCGAAGTGACTCACGTTCATTCAAAGCAGGGTGAATGCTGGTAAGACGCTCTTTAACTCGGCTCTCGATTTCCCAAAGATAGGTTTTTGACATGACAAATACACTCCTCGTAGCTGGTCAACGGAACGCGACGACTTCTACCCAACCCGGTTTATCCATTAACGATGTCACCGTCAGCGAAGGCAATACAGGCACCAAAAATCTCGTGTTTACGGTGAGTCTGAGTGCTGCGAGTGCTACACCAGTCAGCGTGATTTACACCACCACGAGTGAAGGCTTTGCCACAATCAGTAACGTTGCCAGACCTGGCGACGACTATCTTACCGCCTCTGGAATTCTCAACTTTGCTGCTGGAGAGACTCTCAAAACGATTACAGTGCAGATTAAGGGAGATGCGGTACTCGAAATTGATGATGTTTTCATGGTGCGTCTGAGCAATCCTGTGAATGCGGCGATCGCTGATGCTGAGGGCTTCGGCACGATTGTCAACGATGACCAATCTCAAACCCCCAATCAACCAACTCCAGGCGATGATGACTTGACGGGTACATCTGCAAATGATGTTCTGGCAGGTGGGGATGGCAACGATCGCCTCAACGGAGGAGATGGTCGCGATCGCCTGTTGGGGGGCAACGGCAATGATGTACTCAGAGGTGAAGCCGGGAGTGATGTATTGCTGGGAGGTCGTGGCAGAGATACTTTTGTGCTGGAGCGTGGCACAGGGCGAGATATTCTGCGAGATTTTCGCGATCGCCAGGATAAGTTGGGGCTGTTGCCGGGTATGACCTTTGCCGATTTAGAAATTAACCAACGGGGTAACCGCACGTTGATCAGCCTGGATAACGATCTGCTAGCGGTTCTAGTGGGGGTGAGAGCTAACCAAATCACTGGAGCTGACTTTGTTTCGCTGAGTTAATTCAACTCTTTTGGCGCAGCTTCATCATGTAATTGGTGTGACAAAGGCTCAATGTTTCCCAGCGTTGGGTAATTTAACGTCAGTTCGGTTTAAGAGCCTGGTGAATGAATTTGCGGCTACTAGAGCGAAGTCCACCGACGCGGACTCCGGAAAATGCAGGATTTGACGAACCGACGCAGGTCGGCTTTGCTCCTGTAGCGGCGGGTTTAACCGCCGAAATCCCTGTCCCGAATTCACGTTAATTTAGGGGCTGAAAGGACGTGGGTAGAGGGAGTAGCCTTATAGAGAGTGAAGGGGGAAGGCTAACTAAATGCGGCTGCGTCAAGGGATACTGTTCCTGTTGCTTATCGTGCCAGGGATTTTCTGCTTTCTGTTTTGTATGGATTATGCCTTACGGGATTGGGTAGTCCTGCAAGAGGCGTACGCCAATTTTGCGCGAGTTGCCGATACGTCTGGTGATGTAGGTACTCTGTTTGTCGCGGAGGCAAGACAAAACATTCACCGCATCAATTTGTTTGCTGATGTGGTGTGGGCATTATTGGGTGCGATCGTCGCAGCCATTGGAATTCATGGAATGTGTGTCATTACCCCCCGGCAGAGGTAACGAGCCACTGCCTTACTTCCGGCGTTCTTGCAATTTGCGGTAGACATCGCGGATATCAACGTTGTGATGTGCCAGGGCAACGAGGGTGTGATAAAACAGGTCGGCAACTTCTCCCGCGATCGCCTCTGGGTCATCGTCTTTACAAGCCATCACGACTTCGGCAGCTTCTTCGCCAATCTTTTTCAGAATTTTGTTGTCTCCTCCAGCCAGGAGTTTGCAGGTGTAGGAGTCGGGGGTGGGGTTGTCACGACGATCGCGAATCACAGCGGCGAGTTGCGACAGGGTATCAGCAGGGGGTGGGGCGATCGCATGATCGATCTGGTGAAAACAACTGCGTTCTCCAGTGTGGCAGGCGATGTCACCGATTTGTTCGACGCCGATGAGCAGCGCATCACTGTCACAGTCATACCGCAGCGATCGCACCTGTTGCAGATGCCCAGATGTGGCTCCTTTGTGCCACAGTTCACCACGCGATCGGCTCCAAAACCAGGTTTCTCCAGTATCCAGCGTCTTTTGCAAGGATTCACGATTCATCCACGCCATCATCAACACCGTGCCATCTAGATAGTCCTGCACGATCGCGGGCACCAAACCCTGTTCGTTGTAGGCAATTTCATTAACGGGGATGGCGGGATTGGTCAAGACAGATGGATTGGCTGACATAGGTCGAAATGGCTGAAACGTCCGGATTGTGAATAATGATTGCGAAGGTTGAGTTAGCGAGGACAGATAAATCGCTAGATCTAGCGTAATCCGAATCGGGGACACTGCCTCAATACGAGAGCCGTTTTGTGAGGAATGGGTTGTGAAAAAAGTGGCACGGTATGTCTCGGCAGGATTAGTGCTTACTCCCACGATGAGTGATGCTGCGATCGCACAGGTCAACTCCCCAGGTTCAACAGAGTCTCCTGATACGGCGATCGCCACGCCACAGGCACGCATCACGGTCACCCCTGAGAACACAGCCATTCTGCGGCAACCCGCGATGCAAGTTTCTCAACCTGAACTGGTCGCCCAGATTCCGGTGCAAAAGCCAGAGACAGAAACCACAGGCACCGCAGCAGATTTGCGGATTTCTCCTCGTATCGGCATCGGGCACAACAGTTCGGGAGGGGGGTATGACGGCACAACTCGGTTTGAGGGGTTTTTGCCGTTGTTTCAAACCAGCGGTCGTGATATTGCCTTCTTAGAAGGACGGTTTTTGCTCGACAACGATGCCAATGTTGGGGGCAATCTGTTGTTAGGCTACCGCGCCTACAGTCCCAGCGCACGACGCACTTTTGGCGGTTATATTGCCTACGATAACCGCGACACTGATGAGAATACGTTTAACCAACTGGGAGTTGGGTTTGAGAGCCTGGGGGATCTGTGGGATTTTCGGGTGAATGGTTACCTGCCTATTGGCGATCGCCAACAGGAGGTCGGTACTCGCCAGCTTTTGAATACGTTCTTTCAGGAGCGATCGCTGATCTTGCAGGAACGTAGCCTATTTGAAGCGGCAGTGGGCGGTGTGGATGTGGAAGCCGGGGCGAAATTGGCAGAACTCGGCAATGACGGTGATTTACGGGGCTATGGCGGTCTGTATTGGTACGACGCACCCGGTAGCCCCAGCGGCGTGGGTTGGCGGTTGCGCTTAGAGGCTCGCCCAACGGACAGTTTGAACGTGGGCTTAGGCGTGCAAGGAGATGAGTTATTTGGCACGAATATTCTGTTTCGCGTTGGGTTAACATTTCCTGGTCGTCGTCCTCGCCGGGTGATTGCCCCTGAAAATACCGTTGTGGCGCGTTTAGGGGAAACGGTGGAACGCAACCCCGTGATCGTTGTGGATACGCAGGAAACCATCAGCGATACGGTGGCAACCAATCCAACTACAGGAGAACCCTACGTCTTTCAGCATGTCAACTTAGGTAGAGCGGGAGGCAATGGCACCTTTGAGAATCCCTTTGGCACGATTCAGCCTGCATTAGATGCCACTCAATCCGATGGTAATGCGATCGTTTACGTGCGACCGGGCAGCAATCCCGGTAATCCTGGTTTTGTGATTCCCGATGAAGTGCAAGTGTTGTCTAACGCTCCAGTGCAGCGGCTTAATACCCGTGAGTATGGCGTCGTGCGGTTGCCCCTTTCAGGCGCGGGAGTGCGTCCACGTATTACTGATAGTGTGGTGATGGGCAGCAATACCACCCTGTCAGGGTTTGACATTACAGGACGCACCGGAGCAGGTGTAATCGCCGATACGGTGAGCAATGCGGTCATTCGAGACAATCGCATCACTAGTGCCGAAATTGCCGCCGTACAACTGGAAGACACGGGGGGCACGATTACCCTCGATCGCAACCGCATTGTAGGCAACACCGTTCCAGTGTTGTTGGGAACGAATATCAATCAGGTCAACGTCACCAACAGCACCCTGACCAGCACCAACTCCACCACTAATGGCATCACGCTCACTGACGTGACAGGAGCCGTCAACATGACGGATAGTGCAATTCGCATTACGACCCCTAGCGATGCAGGGATTGCGATTCGCAATGCGACTGCCCCGGTGACGATCGCCGCTGAACCGGGGCAGATTACCAATGCTGGAGCCGCAGGCATCGTTTTAGAAAACAGCACTGGCGCGATCGCCATTTCTGGCTTCAACATTAGCAGCCTTGGAGGGGCGGGCATTCGCGCCAGTACGATTGCCAATGCCACTCTGGACAACAACACAATTACGACCTCTACAGATGCAGGCATCTTTTTAGAAAACACCACAGGCACTATTACCGTCACCGATAGCACTGTGACTGCCAACACCGTTCCGGCATTAGTGGGCAACACGATCGCCAATCTGCAAGTGAGGGATAGTCGCCTGAACAGCACCAACTCCGCCAGCGATGGGATCACCCTCAACGGAGTCAGCGGCACCGCAACAATCCAGGACAGTGCGATCGCAATTACAACTCCCGCAGCGAACGGCATTGCCCTGACCAATGTCACTGGATCAGCGGCGATCGCTGCATCACCCGGTACGATTACCAATCCGGCAAATGCTGGAGTGTTGATTCAAACCAGTCCCGGTCGGGTCAGTGTTTCTAATCTGCAAATCACTGGAGCAGGCAGCGATGGCATTACAGGCGACACCATCGGAACGGTGACGTTGAATAACAATGCGATCGCCAACTCTACTAACAATGGGGTTGCGCTGAGCAATATCACCGGATCTGCAACCGTGAACGGTAACACCATTACCACCACAGGGCAAAGCGGCATTACTATCACCAATGCCACGAACACCAGCGTGAATGAAAATACGATTGAGGCAGCGATCGTTGATGGAATTGCGCTCAACAATGTCACTGGAACGGCAACCGTGAACAGTAATACCCTCACCAGCACTGGGCAAAACGGCATTCTACTGAACAACACAACGGGGCAAGTTAATCTGACCGCATCCGGCAACCAGATCTCGATCCCCGGTGCAAGCGGCATCAATGTAGACCTGTCGGGTGACGCAGGAGGGACGGCTACCATCACCAACAACTCCATCACCAACGCTGCTCAACAGGGAATTGCACTCAACGTCACCTCGAATGGGACAACTTTTCGTCCTCTGGTAGAATCCAACGTTGTTACAGGTAGCGGGGATGCCGGTGTGACACTGGCAGCCAATGGGACAACTCAAATTGCGGCGGGAGTCCGGCTCAACCAGTTCGATCGCAATAACTTGAGCGGCACTGCACCAGCAGGCGTCAACATTGTTAATAATGCTTCTCCTAATTTATGTGTGCAACTGCGCGACAACACCAGCAGCAACACGACTGAAGGCTTTAACTTGCAGCAAAACTTAGGTGATCCTCAAACATTTGACGCGGAGATTGGCGCAAACAACGTCGGCACATTGACGACGAGTGGAACGGTTGTAAACTCGGTTGCTCAAGGAACTTGCGGATTTTAGCCAGTAAGAACTATCAATTTAATAACATCTTAATAACATCGAGTTTTTCTTAATTAGAAAATTTAAGTGAAATATTGCTGTGGGAATTTTGGGAGTTGTTATAATTCACCGCATATTTTGGTTTGGTTGATGAATTTGTGAGATGGGCGATCGCAAACTAACTCAGCCAACAGTCCAAGTGAGGAAGCTATGACCGCAGATATTCCCAATGATTCTGAGCAGTTTGCTCGCTTTTCAATGACCCAATCTCTAGGGCGATTTAGCTTTCTCTGGCTGATTACCCTTGGGATCTATGGGTTACATTGGCATTACATGAATTGGCGAGCCTTCGGGTTCGGAAAGTTTAGTTCAGGGTTTTTTGCCCTCTTTAGTGGGTTTGCAATTTATGGGTTGGCTAGACGTATTTTTCAGTTAGCCACTGGGCAGGGAATGACCGTTGGAGTTGATCCAGCCATCCTTTTGTTTGCTTGTGTGTTAGGAGGAATTCTGAGCAATCGAACCCCTGGATTTTGGTTTATTTTGGGGTTGCCGCTCATTCTGATTCCAACGCTATACCTTCAGCAGTTCCTTAATACCTATTGGTCAAAAGTAAAACCTGATCGTCCACAAAGACCCCTCTTTTCTGGAGGTTTTTTTGTCTGGACGATTGTAGGAGTTATTCTCTGGGGTTTAACGATTGTAGGAATTCTTATGGAGATGGGTCTGATTCAAGAAGGGTAAGAACTTCATGGAAAAGAAGCTGTTGCCCTGGCGAGGGTGCGACAGCTTGATCCATTTCAGTCACGTAATGATTTTTGCAGCAGTGGTTGCAGCGATCGCCACAGGTAAAGCTACACGGCTACCTGCACCAGAGGAGCACGTCTGGCTAAGTCAAACTTGTAACCATTGGGCAAAATGTGCAACTTGGCACCACAAATTGCCAGGTTCTCATCCCGCAGCAAATCCTCAACGTTTGTGTGGGTAATGTTTGCCACGTCAATGACGGTTACCGCCCCACTACCAATCACCTCTAACTCCGCTCCATTGATGGCGATCGCTGTATCTTCGTCGATACCAAATCCCAAAATGGCGGGTTGCTGTGCCAGCGCGGAAATTAATCGTCCCAATCGCCCCCGTTGGGCAAAGTGTTGGTCAATCACAACCCCCGGCAAAAATCCCATCCCTGGACCCATCTTCACCACTTCCATGCGGGGATTGGTTTCTGACTCGCCTTCAACAATCATCACATCGGGCATCATGGCTGCCCCTGCACTGGTTCCAGCAATAACAATGCCCTGCTGAAACCGTTCGTGTAATTTGGCATCCAGTTCTGTGTCTTTGAGGCAGTCGGTAATGCGGGCTTGGTTGCCTCCTGTAAAGAATACGCCTGTTGCCTGCTCGATCTTAGCGATCGCCTCTGGATTGCTCGCATCATCGCGCCGTTCAGTGTCAACTACTTTCACATTTTCGACGCCCAAGCGTTCAAACACACGAATGTAATCAGAGCCTACCTGTCCGGGTAAACCTGTCGCTACGGTCATGACAACAATCTGCGCTTGCAAGCCTCCCGCTCGGCGTACAAACTCACGTAAAACTTTGCATTCCCCTTCTCGGTCTTCTGCACCGCCAATAATCACTAACTGACCGTGAGACTCGTCTAAAGCTACCATATCAAGTTCTGTATTTAATGTTATTCCACTCAAACACAGCAACCCATAAGGCTTAAACGTCCGTTAGACAGATTTGGTAGGAATATGAGAGAAGAAGCAGTGGAAGCGTAGGGAGTGGGGAATAGGGAATGGGGAGTGAACCTTCTTTGCTCTGACTCCCCCTGCCTGTTGATTACTACAAAACGGCTTCTTCTCTTAAGCGATTTAGCAAAATTAACGTTCTCAAGAGATTCTGAGCATATTCCAAACTCAAATGTCGGGGTTTTCCTTTGTAAACAATCTGGTATTCTCCATCGTATTCACCATCGCCATAACCGGATATTAATCGTTGATGAAATGCTTCTTCAGCTAGCTGTTGAACAGATTCTTTTAGAGCAGCTTGATTCATATTCATAGGGCTGTCTCCTAATATGTTTTGTTTCTTATTAGGTTTGTTATAGAAAATATTGAGGCTGCATTTAAACTTTCAAAGGGTGTAATACTAGCTACCAAAAATTCGCTCGTATGGGCAGGTTGAAGACATCTCAGCATCGCCCCTAGATAGAGGAAATGAGTGGGCGATCGCGCTAAACTCAACCCGAACAGTTAGAGTAATCGGGTTATGGTGCTAGAACAAAGCTCCAACACGTATAGCGTTAATGCCCGCAGAACAGATGCATTTGATGTATTTAATTGCGGCACCTACATCGGTCCAAATCCCTATCTTGATGCAGCCGCATTTGTATTTGACTTCGCCTTAACGGGGCATCGGGAGCCATTGCCACTGGAGGAATATGTGGCGGTGATTGGCGATCGCTATCCCCAGTTGCGTGACCAGACCTTTGACTCTTACGCTCATCTATTCGCTCAAACTGCCCTGGAACTGAGCAAGTTGGAGATGGACTTGCACTTTCATCGCTGGAGCATGAAACCTCTTGAAGGCCGGCACAGAATTGCTGTGCAGGCGTTGCATGGGCGCACCAGTCGCGCCGTTGTGTATGGGGTCTGGGACTGGTTTGAGGCGATCACAAAAGATCAACCTTTTAATCTGAGTGACCAGATCGAGGTCATGCAAGGCATGTTTCGACAGTCGGTCTATGGTGGACCAACGGTTTATGCCTTACTGCGAACGGCTTACGAAAAAGGCATTCCGACCTTCTACCTGTGGGATGAAGGGCTAATGCAATACGGCTACGGCAAAAAACAAGTCCGGGGGGTTGCGACGACCTTTGATGGAGATAGTCACCTCGACTCTGACTTCACCACCCGTAAAGATGATTGCAAAGCCTTTCTCAGTACGCTGGGGTTTCCGGTTCCGCGTGGGGAAATTGTCATCTCAGCCGATGAGGCAATCTCAGCAGCACGGCGAGTTGGCTATCCCGTTGCGGTGAAGCCCGTCGTGGGGCACAAGGGACATGGGGTGACCACCGACATTCAGGATGTCGATGGGATTGAAATCGCGTTTGATCACGCTGTGGAGGCGATCGCCGAGAGTGACCCCATTCGTGTCATTGTTGAGCAAAGTGTGAGAGGCTCCGATTATCGCTTGCTGTGTGTCAACGGTCGTTTTGTTGCCGCTACAGAACGTCGTCCTGCCTTCATCGTGGGGGATGGGGAATCAACAATTGAAGAGTTGATTAACCAAGAAAACCGTCAAATTGCCCGCACTGATACCCCTACCTCTCCGTTGGGCAAAATCAAAATTGATGACGCCATGGAGAACTACCTCGATGAACAGGGGTTGTCGTTGGATAGTGTGATAGAGCGCGATCGCACCATTTATCTCCGCAGGGTGGCAAACCTATCGGCAGGTGGATTGAGCATCGACGCAACGGCGACCGTCCACCCCGACAACATTATCCTGGCACAGGATATTGCCCAGCACTTCCGCCTGACCTGTCTGGGAATCGACGTCATCGCTCGTGATCTGTCGCGTTCCTGGCGAGACGGCAACTTTGGTATTCTCGAAATCAACGCTGCTCCGGGAGTTTACATGCATTTGAAACCCTCGGTAGGCGATAGCATTGACGTCACTTCTGCGATTCTTGGTACGTTCTTTGAATCGGGCGCAGCGGCTCGCATTCCTATCATCACGTTTAACCGCGTTTCTATCTCAGAACTTCAAGAAACCATCGACCACATTCTGTTTCAACATCCCACCTGGACGATTGGAGCAGTCTGTCGAGATGGCGTCTTCGTTAACCGGGCGGAAAAAGTGTTGCATCCGGACTACAACACAAATGTGCAAAACCTAGTCCGCAATCCAAAGCTCGATCTGCTAATTGTGGAATACGCCGAAAGCATCCTGGAACGGGAAGGCATGTTCTATTACGGCAGTGACATTGTGGTGCTCAACAATCCCACTGAAATGGAGTTGACGCTCACTCGCGATGTCTTTGATCACTCTACGATTGTCGTCAAAGAGGGTGACACGGTTTCCATCCGTCGTCAGGGCTTAATGGAGCAATACCGCTTAGGTGGCTCAGAACCCTTTCAACGGGTATATCTCAAAGAGCTTGCCACGATTTTGTAGGGAATGGGGAATGGGGAATAGGGAGTGGGGGGTTGCGATCGGGGTATGTCCAGAATTTTGTGTAAAACCTATCCTATCTTCGCTCTACCCCACCCGCGACTAAAGTGCGGGCTCATGGGGTGAAGTCTGCTAAAGCAGACTGGCAGTAGTTTTCAGTCCGCTTTAGTGGACTTTGAAAGGTAGCCCGCCACTGACGTGCGGGCGGATGGGAACGGTAACAGACATACTCTAATTGACGTACCCTTTGTTCTGCTCCCACCCACGACTAAAGTAGACTTTGAACTGACCTTTATCCTTCATCCTTTATCCTTCATCCTTTATCCTTTATCCTTTATCCTTCATCCTTCATCCTTTATCCTTCATCCTTCATCCTTTATCCTTCATCCTTTATCCTTCATCCTTCATCCTTCATCCTTCATCCTTTATCCTTTCCCTCTTCTTTCTTCTTTTTTCTCTCTTCCTTCTTCCCTCTTCTACTTCCCCTCCCCTAACCAGTCTCGCCACGCTGACCAATTCTCGACCAGCAAGGCTAATTCAGAGTAACCATCGGCTAAGGGATGGGCACCGTCATTTTGCGCCACCTCCCGCAGCCAAACTTGAGAGCTATACAACGGGCTAAACACATCTAAAAACGGCACCCCCAGTTGAGCGCAGACCTCTGCCAACTTTTCGGTGAGGTAAGCCGATCGCCAGTTTTGCTCTCGATCGGCGATCGGCACTGGGCTGACCATCAACACCGGAAACATCTGCCGTGCTTGGTCAAGGATTGTATGGGCGTTGCGGGCTGACACGTCTGATTCAACACGAGGTTTGCCCTCCTCCAGGGTGGTGTCGTTTACCCCAAAGGAGAAAATGACTCTGCCCTGGTTGGGGTCGGGCAGGCGACAGGCGACTTCGGATTGCCACCGTCGATGAATGTCGGTTGTGGTTTCTCGCCGTACCCCCAGATTGTAGTAGGTGATGTCATGTCCACGTTGGCGGGCTGATAGGCAGATACGTCCTGTCCAGCCCAGGTAAGTAGGATCTCCTGTGCCATTTACAAACGAGTCACCGACAAAACAAATCCGAAGTTCCATGAGGGTTGCCTATTGCTGTGAGATCCGCTTGACTTCTTGACCGCTCAACAGGTGATGAGCATCAGCTAATAACCCTGGAATTTTGTCGGCATGAGGGCTGCGGGTGAGGCACGATCGCAGATCGAGTTGAGTAATCCGATCGGCTTTGTTTCCTGGAAACCAGTGGCTCGCATTGCCTAGCATGTTGTAACGAGTTTTAGCGTAGTCAATCATGTCATAGGCGATCGCCAGGTTTCGTAACCACAGAATCGCCCGAATATTTACCTTGCCAGGGGTGTCTTCCAGTTTGGGCAAACCCACCTGCCAGGTCTTAAACCATTCCTCACCCAGACAATGGATCGCCTCTTGTTCCAGTCGCTGCAAAATGGGCGGCAAGATTTCATCGGCGCGGTCGAGGTAGTCCAATACTTTCAGGTGCTCGTCAAAATCACTGGGACGGGCTGCCCCAATGCTCAGGGTATGCACCTGGGAATGGCTCAAGCAAAACAAGTCGTTGAACACAATTGGACTCAGGGGAGAACACAAATTCACCAACTTCTGGGGTGGCTTATAGAGCATTCCGCCTTTGTCGGATGGGCTAATAATAAATACCCCCATATCGTGAGCCTGAGCCGCAGCGATCGCCTGCCAGTTGATCTGGTTGATGTAATACCAGTGCAAGTTGACGTAATCGAATTGATTAGTGGCGATCGCCTGCAAAATCACATCTGTGGGGGCGTGCGTCGAGAAGCCGATGAATCGGACTTTGCCCTGTGCCTGAAATCGTTGGGCAACCTCCAGACATCCCCCCGGACGCAGGCTATATTCCAGCAACTCAGGGGTATTGATGCCATGTAGCCCCAGCAGATCAACGTAGTCCAGGCGGAGGTTCCTTAATGACTGGTCAAGCGTACGTTGAAATTCCTTTGCATCGGCAACTGGAGACACCTTAGTTTGCACAATCAACTGCTCACGAGGCATTTTGGGCAAAATCTGCCCCAATTGCACCTCAGAGGTGCCATAACCACGCGCTGTTTCGATGTGGTTAATGCCAAGCTCAACGGCTCGACGAATCGTTGCTTCCAGGTTGTTTTGGCTACTTTGAGGAATTTGCCACCCCGGTACATCCTTCCAACTATGTTGATATCGCATCCCTCCACAAGAGAGAACGGGCATTGACAGTCCTGTTCGTCCAAATCGTCGATACTGCATAAAACATTACAAAGCGGCGATAGAAATCAGTTCTTTCACGAATGCCCCAGAGTGGACAAAACTCGCAATAATAAGGTTAGTTAACTTTTCCCTTAGACAGCAAGTCTCGTCACGTAGCTTCTTCCTTAGTAGCCGCAGAATGATGCATACGCAACCATTATCTGATGCCGGGAGAAATACGGATGTGCTGGCTTTGGCATTTTAGTTACAGCGTTAACGGGTGAATTCGAGAGAATAGACTGGGCTGAGCGATTACTACGCTCTAACAGTAAAGCCAATCCCATTACAGTCCTCTTCAGATTGGCATTTTCTCTCATCGCTGGATAAACCATTCAGGGAAATTACCCGTCTTTTGATTCACTCTTATGACCTGAGATTGCGTATGGACTTTACTGATTTAGATGATATAGAGACTTCGGTTAAGGATTTGTTGTCCTTAGCAAAAGTCGAATTAGAAGAAAAACGGTTACAACAGCAACGAGATGAACAGATTCAACAAAAGATAACGGAGATTAAACAACGGTTGGAGCCGCTGCTACATGAAGTTGAACAAATGTTAGGCGCACTCACCACTGAAGATTTTGTAGAAAGTATTACTCGTCGTAAGTTAGAAGAAAAAGCAGCCGATCTGCGACAACGCCTGGCAGATGCGCCCTTGTTGGCGGCTCAACAAATCGATCGCCAATTGATTTTGAATGAAGAACGATTATTAGACGAACGGTTGCTGGAGCAAGCAAATCGCTGGCGACGGGGGTTAAAACAAGATCTGCTCGATATGATTGCGGAGCAAAGCGACTTTTTTAGTGCGACGGATGCGGCGATCGCCATTCGGGGCTATATGAACGACCTCAAGGCGATCGGTTCTCTAGAAGAAGTAGTTGAGGCATTAATCAACCAGATCAACGCTAATAGCGAAGAGGGGCCTGTGGCTCGTCTGCGCGGTACCCACGAGCAAACCCTGATCTTCATCTACAACAAGGCTCTGGAAAACCGGGCGCGGGTTGAACGCAGCCACGAAGTTCAACCTAAAGTACGCCACCGCACCTCCGAAAAACGCCCCAATCCCTACACCAACTTAGAGGGTAAAGTGGTGATTTTTGGTGGGCACGATCGCCTCGAAACGGCGATTCGCAATCGGTTGCGTGACTCGAATGTGACGCTGGTCTGGTGTACGGCTCAATCGGGACCCCAAATTGCCGAACAAGCCGAAAGCCATATTTCCAGTGCTGACCTGATTTTGATTGTCACGGGGTATACCAGCCACAAATTGACTGACAAAGCCATGCAAGCCGCTCAACGCTGTGGCAAAAGCCCAGAGATGATCAACACGACGGGTGTGATTCGAGTGTTAGAGGCGATCGAGTATGGGTTGAAAACGAAGCTGTTAGCTCGCCATTTGGGAAGTTATTCAAAACCTGCTTAGCAATACAGGTTTTGCGTTTTGTGGAGATATGATAAGCCGTTTTGTGGGGACGCGATTAATCGCGCCCCACAAAACTCTTTCTGCAACCCTAAAACTCTCTGACGCTTGCCTGTCCGTCTTTTACTTCACCGACTAAAATCACATCAGCAACACCGACAAACAGCCCATTTTCTAACACACCAGGGATGTTGTTGAGGGTCTTTTCCAATTCGCCTGGGTTGTCGATCTGGTCAAACTTGACATCGACTACCAGGTTTCCCTGATCGGTAACCACGGGACCCGCCTTCTTCACGCCCATCCGCAGTTCGGGTTTGCCACCAAGTTTGGCGATCGCCCGCATTACAGGGGCTACAGCCATGGGCAACACCTCCACTGGCAACAAAAAGGTCGAACCGAGTTTGTCTACCAGTTTTGAGCTATCTACTACCACAATGAACTGATCTGCCAGGGAATCTACAATTTTTTCCTGAGTGTGTGCCGCACCGCCGCCTTTGATCAGGTTCTTGTTTGGGTCAACTTCATCGGCTCCATCAATGGCAATATCGATGTGATCTACTTCATCCAGACCCACCAGAGGAATGCCGTATTGCCGTGCTAACACGATCGCCTGAAATGACGTAGGAATCCCTTTGATGTCTTGAATTTCGCCTGACTGGAGCCGCTCACCCAAATATTGAATGGCAAATGCAGTCGTTGATCCGGTGCCTAACCCGACGATGGAACCCGATTGCACCCGCTCCGCCGCAGCTTTGCCGACCTGCTGCTTCATTAATTTGACTGGATCAACTCCTGCCGTCATTGTGATACCTCTACCATAGATTTACAATCGCGATCTAGCATGACGTAAAGTTGACCCAATGCATAGTCTGTGAAGGCTATACAAATTCCTTTGAATTGTCCTAACAATAGTGGCTACGGCTCTAGCTTTAAAAATTAGGTTTCATCCCAAATGTCGAAACGGCTTGACAAAGATTAATATTGCTAAAGCTGTTATGCAGAATTCTGATAGATGCATAAGGATTGACTGGGTAAACTCTAGGTTTGTAGCTTTTTCGCTCTGTCTCAGGTTATCGAGCAGCCTACCTCATGTTGCGATCGCATCGCCCCCCCTCTGACCCCTTCAAAACGCATTGGATCAGCCTGACCCCCAGACTGATCAGTGGGGGGGTTATCGTCATTAGCGGTCTGGTCTTAATCGGTTGGTTTTGGAATATCGATACGCTAAAAAGTGTGTTGCCCACTTGGGTCACCATGAAAGCCAATACAGCGATCGCTTTTCTCAGTGCAGGGGTCGCTTTGGGGGTAGTCCAGCATCAGATACGGCAACCCACATCTACCCAATTGCGGGCGATCGCTCAGGGATGCGCCGGAGCGACGCTCATGATTGGTCTGCTGACGGTGAGTCAATACCTGTTTCACATTAATTTGGGCATCGATCAACTTTTAGTGGTTGAGCCTGCTACTGCCGTTGGCACGTCTCATCCAGGGCGCATGGCACCCCTGACTGCCGTTAGTTTTATCCTCATAGGGTTGGCATTGCTGTTTTCTAGTCAACGCCTGCAAAATTTTGTTCAACCGATTCAAGCGATCGTTTTTACGGTTGGCATTATTGCCTTTCAAGCCCTAGTTGGGTATGCCTACAAAATCGAGGCTCTCTACGGCATTAGTTATTACACGCAAATGGCAGTGCATACGGCACTGACTTTTTTGCTGCTGTGTGTTGGCATTTTGTACCTCTATCCCAATCATGGGTTAGTCCGTATTCTGACGAGTTCTACACTGGCGGGTTTTCTGGGACGACGGTTATTTTTCTCGGCGATGGCGATTCCCTTAGCCGTCGGTTGGTTGGTCGTTCAGGGACAGCAGATGGGCTTTTACACGGCTAAATTAGGCATTTCTCTGTTGGTTATGCTCAGTGTGGTGACCCTCGCACTTCTGGTCTGGTGGAGTATTACATCGTTGGAACGAATTGACGCTGAGCGGCTCGGTACGGTGCAGGCGTTGCAAGATAGCGAAGCGTCTCGGCGTGAGTTGGCTCAGGTGCAGGAGGCATTGCGCCGCAGTGAAGCCGTTTTTCGCAGCTATTTTGAATTGTCTCTGGTGGGCATTGCGGTTATCTCCCCTGAAAAAGGCTGGATCGAGGTCAATGCTGAGCTATGTCGCCTGCTTGGCTATTCTGAGGTGGAGTTATGTCAGATGACCTGGGTCGAGTTGACTCACCCTGATGATTTACAGGCAGACCTTGATTGTTTTAATCAGGTCATCGCTGGTGAGATAGAGGGGTATGCGCTCGACAAACGCTTCATCCGCAAGGATGGCACTGTCATTCATGCCAGTATGTCCACTCGATGTAGTCGTCGCCCTGATGGCTCTGTCGATTACTTTGTCGCCCTGGTGCAGGATGTGAGTGAACGGGTGCGCAATGAAGCAGAGCGGCGGAAAGCAGAGGCTGAACGGGTCAAACTCATTCAGGAACAAGCGGCTCGTGCTGAGGCTGAAGCGGCAAATCGGATGAAAGATGAATTTTTGGCGGTGCTGTCTCATGAGTTGCGGACGCCGCTAAATGCTGTTTTGGGCTGGACACGCCTGTTGCGATCGCGCCAGTTTAGCCCTGAAACAACGCTTGAGGCATTGGAAACCATTGAGCGCAACGCAGAAGTGCAGGCACAACTCATTGATGACATTCTCGATGTCTCACGCATTATTCAAGGGCAACTCACGCTCAACCTGTGTCTGGTGGATGTGGGGGCTGTAGTCGAAGCGGCTATTAATTCGGTGCGGCTAGTCGCTGATGCAAAAGCGATCGCCATTCATTTCAGTCTGGTTCGTGACTCCCAGGCTGACCCTGCCAATACTCGTTCGCTTGTAGTGTCAGGCGATCCAAAACGCTTACAGCAGATCTTCTGGAACTTGTTATCGAATGCCATTAAGTTTACCGATAACGGCGGACGGGTTGAGGTGAGCTTGGAAGAGGTAGGACATGGGGCGTCAGGCTTAGGAGATGGGAGATGTGAGGGAGAGAATAGGGAAGAAGCAAATCAGTTTCAACCCACAGCTCACCTTCAGCCTCCAACCCTCGACTCCCACGCTTTCGCTCAAATCACCATTACCGATACGGGCAAAGGCATTCATCCTGATTTTTTGCCTCACGTATTCGATCGCTTTCGGCAGGCAGACAGCTCCACGACCCGCACCCATGGCGGTTTGGGCTTAGGGTTGGCGATCGTACACCATCTGGTTGAGTTGCATCAGGGCACGATCTCGGTTGATAGCCCCGGTGAGGGACAGGGAGCCACGTTTACGGTCAGATTACCGCTGATGGATAGACCGCAATCGGAGCGCGATGGCCTCCCAGAAGACATGGCTTCCTATCGACCTTTTGAATCTGGCTATGCACTCCCGATGAATGAGCCGCACTGGGTGTCTCCAACTCCTGTTACTTCGCTGGCAACACCATCCCCTGAAGCTCAAACGCAGCTTCAAGGGCTGCATGTTCTTGTGGTTGATGATGATGCGGAAACACGCAAATTTCTCAAACTGGTTCTAACCCAGGCAGGGGCAATTGTGACGGTGGTATCGTCTGCGGTGAGTGCGTTAGATCTACTGGACAAGGTAGAAGCAGATATTTTAGTCAGTGATATCGGGATGCCCTCGGTGGATGGATATGAGCTAATCAACACGGTGCGACAACGGTCTGCCAAAGAGGGGGGTACGATTGGGGCGATCGCCCTAACCTCGTATGCCAGAGAGGAAGACAGGCAAAGGGCATTACAGGCTGGGTTTCAGGTACACTTGACGAAACCTGTTGAGCCTGAAATTTTGGTACAAGCGATTGCAACCCTTGCTTCTTCGACACGCTAGAAATTCGATCTTTTTATTCTGCGCTGCTTAGTGCAGTGTCACACCTTATTTTTAGGATTGTTGATGTGAGCGTCTCGCTCACGGCGCGAGCAAGATGCTCGCACTACCTTAACTTTTAACTGTGACGCAGCCCTAGATTGTTTTTCCGTTTTTGGCAAGCGCATAGAAAAATCTTCGTATTTCCTTTAAAAAAGCAGAATAAACTCGGTGGTTCTCATAAAGACTCCGTAGACTCACTAGCAACTCTGATTAAAAATATTGTAAAAAATACAACAGATTTGCATAAAGACTATAAAGTCTAACGATATCTGGCAAGTTAAAACGCTGAAACATAAGGGGTAACGGTGTTACTTTGCATGTTTTACAGCAATGGACTGCCGTTGTTGGGTGAATGGGCGGTGCATCTTTGCAAGATTCTCATCTTCATCAGTGAGAATACCGATGAAAGCACATTGAGGGACAATTGTCGCCTCAAGGTTTGGTACGTTTGACCGGGCTGTAATCGTCATCCAAATCAACCATTCTTCTGTGGGAGCACTGACTTCAGTGACTAAATCTACCTGTATCAAAACCGTTTCTTTGAAAGGCTCGTGGACGATGTGGGCAAGAGCGATCGCCCTTGCTGTTGCCCCCTTGGCTGTGATCAGCGTTGGTGTAAAACCGTCCTTTGCCCAAGGGGTTGAACCCGTTGTTGACGTGCCAGCGACGGCATCGGAGTCGCCAGAATCCGCCACGACTTTATTCTCGATTCCAACAGGCTTCTCTGAGCCTCAACCTGTTTCCCTCAGCATTCTTAACCCGTCGTTTGAAGATGATGTGTTGGGTGGCGATGGTTCTGTTGATTACGTCACGGGTTGGCAAATTCTCAGCAGTTCTCTCTGGAGTGTTGGCACCTATAGACCGGGTTCAGGGTTATATGTGGCTCATGTTCCAGATGGGGTAAACGTTGCTTATGCTAACAGTGGCTCTCTGTTTCAACGGCTAACCGATTCCTTAGCTGCCAACACGCAGTACACTCTCGGTGTTGATGTGGGGTCGCGTCCTCCCTATGGCTTCCCTGGCTATCAAATTGATTTACTGGCAGGTGAAACTGTCATCGCCTCAGTGAGTTCCCCTGTGCCAGAGTTTGGCAAGTTTATCTCGACAGAATTGGTCTACACTGCGAGTGAAAGTGACCCACTGTTAGGTCAACCGCTGGCGATTCGCCTGTCTTCTGGAGGGATTCAGGTCAACTTTGACAATGTTCGCTTGACGGCTTTGTCTTTAGCTCCTGCTATTGAAACCGCGGCAACTGAAATAATGACAGAGCAGGCGATCGCTCCCGAAGATGCTCCCTCTGTCGAAAGCGTTGATTCGCTCCCTGCGGAATTCACCGTTGAAGCTGAGCCTGTAGAGTTGGAGTGGGTCTTTGCCACACGAATGTTACCAGCTACAGCAGGTGATGATGAGGAGGATAGCCCTCAATCTGTTCCTGAGCCAACCTCGGTGATTGGTTTGCTGTTGGGTGCGGCGGCTCTGATTCGTCTCAAGCGACAGCCATCTAAGTCGTAGGGATAACGGCTTAGCTCACTTTAGCGATCGCCACGTACCACATATTGTTTGGCAATGTCCGCCTGTGCAGGAATCGCTCCTCCAGGTCGTCTTGCTGCAAGATCTTAACCTGCTGGAATCCCTTTTCCTCCAGCCATGCCTTCATCTCATCCCCATCCATGCCAAACAAGTATGGCTCTCCAATTTCGGTCAGACGGTCAATGCTGGCAGCTATACCGGGAATTTGATCATTCTTGTAGGTCATCAATGGGGAACAGGCATCAAAAACGAGTACGGAATCAGGCGTCATTTGCGATCGCACCGTGTCTAACACCTGAGAAACGCTCTCCTGGGGCAAATAATAGCTAACCCCCTGCCAGACGTAAGCTGTTGCCAGTGTTGGGTCAAACCCATGATGAGTCAGACGGTTGAGATCATCCTGATTAAAGTCGAGCGGAACGAGGGTTAATCCATTAGGGATATGACCCAGTTGATTGGTCAGGTACACTTGCTTGTCGTGAATCGTTTGTGGCAAGTCCACCTCAAAGGTGGCAACTCTGCTCTCTTGCACAATCGGCAGTCGAAGGAATCGAGTATCGTACCCCGATCCAAGCAGCAATAGTTGTTGGCAGCCTGACGTAATTGCGTCGGTAATGACTTCATCGCCTACCTTCTCTCTGAGAACGATATACCAGTAGGCGATCTGTTGAAATCTCTGCACCTCGTCGGTGGGTTCTAAGCCAAGACCCAAGAAATCTTCCTGCAAAGATTGAGCGACGGATTTATCAAAGAACCAACTGAGATAAGGATCTTCCAGAATGGGATCGGGTTGAAATTGATGAGCAAATTTCAACAAAGCCGTGCCTTTGTTCGTTGACTTACCTAAATCAATACCCATGAACTTACCGTGTACTCCATCCTCTGTGTACATAGCAACTGAGGGGTTGCTTAGGACGGGGTGCAGGGATTCACCCCTAATCCACGTGCAAGTGACTTGGTTATAACCGCAAAACTCACCCCTTACAGGACGGGTGTTCGCTGACTATTCACAGCCGCTTCTCGGATAACCTTTAAGACTTCTTCGGGATGAGAAATCATAGAAACGTGACTTGCGTCTAAAGCGATCGCAGTTGCACCAATTCGTTTTGCTGAATCGCGTTGTAAGTCGGGTGGAATGGTCTGGTCAACGTTAGAGATGATGTACCAACTCGGTTTACGTTTCCACGCTGGGGTATCTACGGTTGCTTGCAACAGTGATGTAGATGGTGCAGTTTGAGTTGCATAAATGAGTGCCGCTTGTTCTGCTGAAAGATCGTTCGCAAACGCCTTCTGCACGCCTTCTTGAGCAAGCCAAATGAACCCATCTTGCACTTGAAAGTATTGTGATGCAGGAGCCGCTTCGTACTGGCTCAAAATGTCTACTACTGTTTCACCCGTATTCGGGGCAAGGGCAGCAATATAAACTAATCCGGCAACCTGTTCGTCATTTCCAGCTTCAGTAATGACAAACCCGCCCCACGAATGACCAACTAAAATACATGGACCTTCAAGACGAGCTAAAACACGTTTTGTTGCAGCAACATCATCCGCTAATGACGTCAATGGGTTTTGAACGGCAATAACGTTATAGCCTTCTTGCAATAATGCTGGAATGATCTCACCGTAACTTGATCCATCTGCCCAAAAACCATGAACCAACACAATATTTTGAATTTTGCTCATCGTGATTCTGCCTTGTCACTAACCTGTTTGTGTTACATCTCATGGTGTAGAGAACGGTCAATTGGTTGAATACACGAGGTTGAAAGGGATTTTTTTGGACTGTTTTCAGTCAATAGCCAGAAACTTACTGTCTATCTTCACAAAAAGTGTAGACCGCAAGAAATCTTTTGTATGTTATGGCGATTTAGATATATTGCAAAAAAATTTTCGTATCTCTTCAAGATTGATCGCAGTATTAACAAAAACTAGGACGGGGTGCAGGGGTGGAACCCCTGGCTTATCCCTTACCAACACCGATGCTATAGCGTAAGGTTTCCTCTTGACGTTTGACGGCGGCTAACAGTTCGGCATTTTGCAGAATGACTCCCGCCTGGTTGTTAAAGATCTGCATGTATTTCTGGTCGCTGTGATCAAAGCTGGCGCGAAACCACAGGGGGATATCTTGATCATCAGTGGGTTCGTCCATCACTTCGGGCGATCGCCGCTTATTAATCAACTGTGTGACACCAATCAGTTCGCCATCCGGGTTAAACACAGGCATACACAACAGGCTATAGGTGCGATAGCCACTGCGTTGATCGGTTTTGCGAGCCGTTTCAGAGTCGGGATGTTCGTACAAATCAAAGGGGATATTGATTGGCTTTTGCGTTTCTGCTACTTTGCCTGCGTAACCTTCTCCAATTTTGAGACGAATTTCTTTCTCGCCCCCCTCATCAAAGGGAATCTTTGTCCACAACTCATTCGTGTAGGGATCGCGCAACCAGAGTGTGCTGCGATCGGCATTCATTAACTCTTTTGCGGCTTGCATCACCCGCCGCAAGATTTCATCCGGTTCTAAGCTGCTCTGGCTCACGGATCGTGTCGCTGCCATCAGTGCGGCGGCAACCCGTTGTCCTCTGGCGGTTTTGTGATAGGAGCAGAAGCTTTCAAGAATCATGCGGATGAGCGGTGCATTAGCGACAAATTGCTGTTCGTCAGCAGCGGTAAAACCTTGTGGATCAACGCGATCGCCTAAGGGCAGTGCAGAGTCATGGGTGCGTTGGAGTTTATTGAGCAGTTGCACGACTGCGATCAGATCGCCTCGTTCGTTTAACAGTGGCATCGCCAGCATGGTGTAAGTGCGATAGTGGTTGCGCTGATCCTGTTCCTTGGCAGTCTTAGAGCGGGGGTCATCGTAGAAGTCGAAGGGGATGTTGATAATCTGTTTTGTTTCTGCCACCTCTCCAACGATGCCTTTATTGGCAGGAATGCGAATTTCAAGGGGGCGATCGCTGTTTTCAGACTCCGCCACAATCGACCAAAACTCCTCCCGTTCTTCGTCCAGTAAAAAAATCGTGGTGCGATCGGCGCAAAGCGATTTGCCAATTTTTAGCGTGATCGATCGCAATGTAGTGTCCAGAATGTCATCAAAGCCCTGGTTATCCATCACCTGGCTCAACATACTCAAGGTTTGCAACACTACGCTTTGAGGCTGATTCTCGGCTTGTCGCTTCATCTCAGCAAACTGGCGAGCATTTTGCAGGGCAACCCCCACCTGAGCATTAAAAATCTGCATGTATTTTTGGCTGCTGGCATCAAAGCTCGCCTTGAAGCACTCAGGGGCTTCAGGCCATGTTGCCGGGTCATATTCGGGAAACTCTCCCTGGCGGCGTTTGTTTACTAACTGAGTCACGCCCAGTAGCACTCCATCTGGGCTCCAGACGGGCATGCACAGCAAACTACAGGTGCGATATCCTGTTTTTTGATCGGTTTGGCGAGCCGTTTCCGAATCAGGATGATCGTAAAGATCGAAGGGAATATTCAAAGTTTCCTTAGACTGGGCAACCATGCCCGCAAAGCCCTGTCCAACATTAATGCGGATTTCTTGCATCAAGCCATTCTCAAAGCGAACTTTTGTCCACAATTGGTTATTGTCGTGATCCAATAGCCAGAGGCTACTGCGGTCGGCATTCATCAATTTTTTGGCAGCTTCCATTACCCGCCGGATGATCTCATCGGAATCCAGACTACTCTGCGAGACCGATCGCGTTGCTTCAGTGAGTGCCTCTGACGCTTGCAGGCGTTGGGTCAGACGATAGCAATCCTGACAACGAGCCAGAATGCGCGAAATGGCAGGAGCATACTCTTCCAACTGGGTTTGGTCGGCATCGGTAAATCCTTGAGGATTGATGCGCTCTCGCATGGATGCATTGGGATTGTTCGATCGCTTCAATTTGTTAAATAGCTGAATGAACGCCACTAAATTGTGCTGCTCACTCGATAGCGGCACCACCAGTTCGCTATACACTCGGTAACGATTGGTCGCAGATGAGGTTTCTTCTGCCTCTATCCGTTCATCCCGGAAGTTGAATGGTGAATTGACCAAATTTCTAAAGTTGGTTAACTGTCCGCCGCTGCCCTTGTTTGTAATGACTTGGATTTCTGGTGAACTGCCTGACTCGTGACGTGCAATCACTGACCAGATGTTGTTCTTCTCCTCATCGATAAAAAAGATGGTGGTGCGATCGACACTCAGCAATTCGCCCAGACGCAATGTGATAGAACCGAGAATCTGATACAAAATATCGGCAAAGTCTTTGCCCTCCATCACATTTAACATCGAGAGCAATTTTTGCTCCTGGGTTGCCACCACTTGCATGAAATCTGCCTTTAGATCAATCAGGGTTTTTTGCACCCAATTGTTGTTGAATACGGAAGCATAGATGCGGTTTGCGATTTGCAATTTGCCAGCACGTTTGACGACTAATCCCGATAACCGTAATTCAATCTGTTCAGGGGCATCAGAGGCTTCTACTTCTCCCCTTCGCCAAATATTTTGATACAGATCGAGTAAAGCTCGGCTCCGCTGACCAATGCGTAACAGGCGATCGCGAATTGTTTTCAAATGTGGCGGCTCATCTGTGGCTTCCCAATTGTCGATCAGGCGCGATCGCACCAGTCCTTCGATCCACTCGGCTTCATGTCCTGTGGGAATCATCGATTCTGAAGTGTAAATCAGTTGGCAGATCTTCTGAGTGAGAAAAGGTTGTCCTTCTGTCCACGCTAAGATGGCTTCTAAAACCGCTTGGGGATTATTCGTTTTAGACTGTAAGCCGATCGCCAATGGTTGTACTTCTGAGAGTTGAAATCCGTATAATTCGATTGCTCGACCAATATTAAATGGAGTGCAATTTTTGTTTTGAATCAAATCGGATGGAGTGGATACACCCAGCAGGGCAAACGTTAATTGTTCGTATTCGTTACACGCTCGAATAAAAGCAAAAAAGTCATCAGTGCGAAAGTTTAAACTCAACATGCTGTCAATTTCATCAATGAAAATGACAATAGGCTTATGTACGGATGCCAATAACACTTCTTCGATAAATTCGCTCAAACGTTGTACGGGCGGTAAAAAATCGCGATCGCGCAACCACGATTGCAGATCAATGGGCAAATGAAAGCTCTTCACTAAACGTCGCATCAATCCCGCATACCACTGATCGGGAGTGATATCCTGACTGCCAATCTTGGTCAGGTCGATGGCTGCTCCAGCTACCCCTTCGGCTTGTAAACGGTGCATGGTTCGCACCCGCAAACTGGTTTTGCCCATTTGCCGCGAGTTCAACACATAGCAAAACTCACCCGCCTTTAAGCCTTCATACAGTTCACGGTCTGCCTGTCGCACCACATAACTGGGTGCATCTAAGGGTAAGTGTCCACCAACTTTATAGGTATACGTCATGGGGTTAAGACTCAAAACTAGACCTCAGAATGACCGAAGCGATCGCCAAAATAATGTTGATAAAGCTGAAAGCGAGGCGTAACTTCATTGCCCTGCAATTGCACCAGTCCTAAACTGTGCAGCTTAAACGCCAAAATTGATGCCAGTTCAACGGATTGGTGGCTCGTTACCACCCGTTGAAAGGCGATCGCCAGTTCTGGGTGGTGTTGCAAGTTCCACAAATGCCGCCGCAGGTGATCGCCATAAATCCCTGCTTCTGTAGGAGCCGTTTCAATTAATTGGGGTAAGGTCAACTGCCCCTGGGCGATGTGATAGAGTGCCAACCGCACGAGATACGGATGCCCACCAACAATTTGCATCAACTGGGCAACCTGGTCTGAGTGCCAATTCAAGCCGTGCCGCCGCGCCAGATCGCTGACTTGCTCTGGACTAAACTCTGATAACTCAATCGGCAAACCCACATTAAAGGGGGACTGATTCACATCAAGTGGAATGTAAACCTCGGTGGAATGCACTACAATCAAGCGCAATTTTTCCCACAATCCGCTGTCGCTGTCGCCATATCCCGCCTCCTCATACCAGGCGCGTAACAAACCAAAAAAGTCATCCGCAATTTTGGGATATTGAAATACCCGATCGACTTCATCCAATGCCAACACCATCGGCTGATCAATTTCAGATAACAAACAGTCTTCAAAATAGGCTGTGCAGTTGTCCTTGCTGCCATAGGTGTCTGACCAATATTGGTCAACGGCATGGGGGAGATGCAACCTGCGGGCGACACGAGTACATACCCATTGCAACAGTTGGTCTAAGCTTTCAAACACCGCTCTATCGGCGTGTTGAAAACTAAGGGGGACTGTGCGATAGCCTTGCTCACGCGCTTGATGCAAAATTCGCGACATCAGGGAAGTTTTGCCCATTTGTCGCGGAGCTTTAATGCGAATTAATGTCCCTGGCTGCACGATCTCACGATAACATCGTGCTTCGTAGGGCGATCGCTCCACATAAAACTGAGAATCTAATCGTACCTGTCCCTGCGGTAGTTCCGGGTCAGCGATGGGGCAAGGCGTTGGCAAGGTGGGAGAGGGACTGGGAACCGCCAGAGGATGGATGTGAAACACTGGAGATTGGGTGGTTAGGGACAACTCCTGACGGTCAATTAGCCCCGTGAGAGAACTGCTTTGCAGGGTTGCATTGCCATTCGCCCCATCCCCGTTAATCACATCTACGATCGCTTGAATGACCGCTGTACTGTCCATCGGGGATTGCCAAACCCACTGATGCACATAGCGCAAATAATTTTGTAGGTCATGGTTGAGCGGCATTTCCGGCGGACAGTTGACCTGAATCGGCAGGATGATCGGGTGATAGCGATGGCTTTTGCTTTGCAACTCCTTGACTCGTCGCAACTCTTCCAACACCATCTCGCTCACTGCTGCCTGAGGAGACAACAACAAGATAAAAAAATCACACCGTGCCAGACAGGCATCAATGTGGGTTAACCAGTCCCGATCCGACTGACCATATGTAGTTGGAATGATCCCTGTATCCACCATAAGAATGTGGTGTCCTGCGGTGGCGATCGCCTCACACAAATCGGTTGCTAAACAGCGATCGGGTTCCTGGCTACGATGGCTGACAAAGATCTGTTTGACAGCCTGCTCTGACATTTTTTCAACTCTTGTTGCCTCCTGTGAAAGGACAGCAACTGAGGAATGCGTTTGTCGTTGAAATGTTCTTTCTAATGCCCCACGAAATTGTTTTTTAGTGACCTTTTCTCCTAATACTGTTGATAATTTTTGCCACAATTTGTAGCCCACATATTTTTCGACGTACTCCGGGTTGTTGGGGTAAATCTCTTCATAGGTTTGCCCCTGCCACGACCCCATAAAAACATCTCTTTCTAAATTGCTGAGGTGTTTTCCGGTCTGGTCATAAATCAAACCATCCACAAATTCCAATGCTGTTTTAGCATCCATACGATTTCAGGAACGATCAGAATCAAACAATACACAAACTGGCACTCAATCTCAAAAACTCAAACACAGTGAGTGAGAGCATGGGCGATCGCAATTTTCTAAAAAAATCAGCTCACACTTTCCGAAAACACAGACTCCGCTGTTGAATGGAACTCTATCCAAGTTCACTCAACTCAACACACTACTGGGGTAATTGTGACTTCAATTCTAAGGCATTCCACGGAGACTCCTTTGATCTAGATCACATATATGAATGAGTAGAATCATCCTGCTTATTAAGCTAAATAACACATACCCAAACGACTTACTACCAAAAAAACTCACTTCAATAACACTCACCTCAATCGTTGGCCATCAAGATTGAGGACAAAATACATTGAGTTTTTATGAGGTTATATGAGGTTTAAAAAACCAACGGTCAATTATTAATAACCCTTGTCTAAGGGTGCATGATTAACGTTGTCACATCCATACGGGAGTCTACAGAAAATCTTTAATACCAACTGAAAATTCGTAGGGGTGTTTCAGAAATACTTTTAGAGAAGTGATATGTGAACTCAACCGTAAAACAAATTGATCAAGATCACAGGTTCACTTTCAGGAAGTATGAACTTTTCTGGTTGTTGTTGCTTGTTGTTTTAGGGATAGTGAGAAGCAACCAAGGAGAAACAACAAAGCGACCAAAGCACCCAGAGGAGTATGTGATATGTTTAACCCCACAGAAGTCATGATCGATCAATGCGTCAAACGGTTGACCAGTGGCTATCATCAAGCCTTTGGTAATCGCGACACAGAGTATGCTGATTTAATCGGTTGGGTTGCCCATCTCACTCTAGAGGCGATCGCCCACAGTGACGCTCCCTACCACGACATCGAACACACGATTTTGGTGACCCTGGTTGGACAAGACATTTTGCGTGGTAAGCAGTGCCTGGATGGATATGTATCACCCAAAGATTGGGCACATTACATCATCTCGTTGTTGTGTCACGACATCGGTTATGTCAAGGGAGTTTGTCAGCCCGACCAGATGACCCAACGCCTCTTTGCAAGTGGAAGAGGTGACAACTTGGTGCAACTCGCCGCCGGAGCCACCGATGCCAGTCTGACTCCCTATCACGTTGATCGCGGACAACAATTTGTCGCTGAAAAGTTCTCCAATCATCCGTTGATTGAGGTTGCTCTGATTCAAGACAACATCGAGTTAACCCGTTTTCCGGCACCGGATCGGGACCTCTATCGCGACACCTATCACTATCCCGGTTTGACGAGAGCCGCTGATTTAATCGGGCAGTTGAGTGACCCCCGCTATCTACAAAAGCTGCCAACGCTGTTTTATGAGTTTGCAGAAACAGGCACTAACCAGCAGTTGGGTTATCATCATCCTGATGATCTGCGGGCTAGTTATCCCAACTTCTACCGCAAAGTTGTTTATCCCTATGTGCAAACGGCATTGACCTATCTCGAAGCCACTCAACAGGGACGGCAGATTGTGGCAAACCTCTATGCCAATGTTTTGTCGGCTGAGCAAAATTACGCGGGCTTAAGTCTTGCTGCCTGATCTCTCAGCATGGGTCATACCCCTTGCCCCGGATCTTGTATCGCCTGCTATGATGGTGTACGTACTAGCACGGACGAAGGCATTTTTTTGAACACCTCAGACAATTGCTGTGCTATCTCACTTACAGCCTTTCTATTCAGTTTGGAAATGATTTAAATCACGATAGATAGTGATTTGGCTCAGTATCAGATGTGACTCGTTTGAGCCATACTATATCTGCACAAGCACTATCTACCGTCTTTGGGGTGTATGCAATCGCAAGTGAATTTACCGGATGCCTCAATTGAACAACTGGTTGAGCAGATCTTTGCGACCCGTCGAATTACTCGTGTTGATCAAGAGCGGTTTATGTCGGCTCTGCTATCTAAAAAAGCGTTAAATGATGCCGAACAGGTTCAGATCAATCGAGTGTTTGATGCTCTTCGTAGCGGTTTAATTAGGGTAGTAGAGTAACCAACGCTCAATGGGAATGAAATCCTACAAAAATGAAAGAGACGCGATCGCGTCTCTTTTCTATTTCAAAGGAGTTTTAGACCGAGTTGTTAGCTAACGCAAGCAACAGACTAACGGCTAGACCGAATCGGCCCGTTGTAATCGACTGTCACGCGCCAGTTATCCCGAAAGACGGTGACGACGCTCTCAACTGAAGGAGTTGCGGTGGGTCGTCCGCCTACAAAGGTGAATGTCCAACTGCCGTCACCATTATCAACATAGGGTGAGTTTGCAGCAGGACCATGCATCGATGACTCCGCCCGATAGCGGCTCAAACCACCGTTGGCACGCTCGGCGGCTTGTCTAGCTAAGTTTTTAGCCCGACCTAAATCAGCATCAACGGACACTGGAATGGTGTTAATTTGCTGAGTCCGAGTTGAGGAAGAACCACTGGTTGAAGTTTGGGCGTGGGTCTGAATGGTGCCTACAGTCAGAGCAGTAAGAGCGATCGCGGTTGCAATAGCAATCTTCTTCATAGGTTGTCTGTGATAGAAGTGTGACGATTGATATCCGAAAGCAACGTTGTATCAGGAGGTCCCACTTTCAAAGGGAGAGCTTTTAAAACGTTGCAACACTTCACCGCTTGACGGCATCACAGCTCAAAATGTGCCCACTGATGCAAAACAGCTAAAACCAGGGGGTCTGAAATCGTTCCTGTACCGTGGTTATCCCTACTGAAGAATTCTGACGCCCACGACAGAAGTGTTAAACCGATAAGTGAGTCCCTCGATCTCTAGAGGAGTGCCAATCTTAATCTTGTTATTTCCCAGCACTGGACCACTATCGACAATCTGAGCATTGCCACCCAGGGTAATCACCATATCAACGGTGTAATCTAACTCAGGGCGTGGGTCAGGAATCGCTCTCAGAGAACCGTCAGGTTGAGGAGCCGCAACAGTACGGGGCAATTCTTTTACAGTTTTGATGTCAACCTGCCCATAGGGCTGATTGCGAATAATAATGTTGGTCTTACCAGCATCGCGAATCTCGCTAACGAATTCAGCAGGGTTGGCAACCGTCAATCCTCGAACCATAACATCGACTTCGACGGGTTTTGTCTCGACCCCTAACTGAGCAACAGATCCGGAGCTTCCTGGAAAGAGAAAAATACCTGCTGCGACCAGGAGCATGATGATGGCAGCTCCAACGTCGAGAATGCTAATTTTGCCAAATAACCGACCTTGAGAATCTAAAATAGCCATGACGATAACGTCACCCCAGTGAGACACTTTAGCACGCAGCACCAGTTATACTTATTGCAAAAATAAAAATATACTGATGCGCTAGACCTTGCTAGCCTATCATGACTAGTGGTTCGTCAATTGTCTTTATTGAGCTGAGGCAACATCAAGCACATCAGTTACGTCATGTATTGAGTTAGTGCTTTGCACTGAGATTAAGTTTTTCTCTTGTTAGATTACTCACGATTTTCTCCTCATACCGGGTTATGTCTAATCTGTTGTCTCAACTCTACCGTCAGATCCGCCGCCGCTGGATCTACGGCTTTATGTCGCTGATTGTGGCGTTGGGGGTTGTTACTGCCACGCCTCAATCTTCTCAAGCCATTCCCTGGCTCGATCTCATTATTCGGGGGGTTCAGGTCATCCAGCTTTCTAACCTGTCTGATAGGCAAGAGGTTGCGTTGGGGGGTCAAATTAATCAACAGCTTGTCAGCCGAGAATTTAGACTATACAACAACCGTGCTGTCACGGACTATGTCAATAATATTGGTCAACGATTGGTGCCCCATAGCGATCGCCCCAATATCCCCTACGTGTTTCAAGTTGTGGATGACAACCAGGTCAACGCTTTCGCGACGATGGGCGGTTATGTCTATGTCACTACGGGCTTAATGAGAACCGCCGACAACGAAGCCCAACTTGCCAGTGTGATTGGGCATGAAATTGGTCACATTGCGGGTCGCCATGCTGTCGAGCAAATGCGACAAACGGCGATCGCTCAAGGAGTCGTAACTGCTGCTGGTCTAGATCGCAGCACAGCCGTCAACATCGGCGTTGAGTTAGCTTTGCGTCGCCCCAACAGTCGCCAGGACGAGCTTGAGGCAGATACAACAGGGTTATCCACCCTGACTCGCGCAGGTTATGCCCCCAGTGCGATGGTGGCGTTTATGCAAAAGTTGATGGGACAGTCAGCGATTCCCTCATTCCTCAGCACCCACCCTGCAACCCGCGATCGCATTCGTGCTTTGGAACGTCAGATTGATCCAGCAACTGCTAACAATGGCATTGGTTTGGATAACACTGCTTATCGCAATCAGATTCAGCCCGTTGTCAGACGCTAAATCCTATAGCTGTAGCCTATACGGGATGAGGTGGAGGCGAGTCAGGGAGCCTCCCAGAATCAGGGTTTGAGCATTGCCTTTGCCCTAAGCTTTTTGACCAAAGCCAGGGCTTACGCAGTTAACGTCAGTTCGGTTTAAGAGCCTGGCGAATGAATTCGCGGCTACCAAAGCGAAGTCCGCCGACGCGGACTGCCGGAAATCAAAGGTTTACTCAACTTTAAGGCTACGTGTAAACACAATTCTTCATAGCCCCCTACATTCCCCAAAATTGGTAGGGTGGTTTCATGTAAACAAAGAAAAGTGAATTGGAGTTTAATTCCCTTAATCTGTCCCCAAATCCCCTAGCTCTGGGGGACTTCAGACCAATTTCCTAAGGGGGGTGAAGCAAAAATTCTTCACTTGTATGAAACCATCCTGCTACATTCCCCAAAATTGGGGTCTTTGAGCCTTCGTTAAGGGTCTTGACCCAACCAGAAACCCCCGTACTTGGAACCGATGCGAAGCGTGTCTGTGGGTGAACCAAAAACACCTTCTACTAGAGGGTTTGGGGGGACTCCCTAATGCCTGGTTTTCACACGCTTGAAACAACCATGCACCCAGATCTACTGCGTATGCATCAACTGGCGACGACGACCCACCACTAAATGCGGATCAATTTGGATCACGGCTTCTGCCAGAGGCATTGTCCGCAATACATTCTCAAAAACATTCACCTGATAAACTCGTTGGTTCGTGATGTCTAGCCCAGTGAGCCATCCACTTTTGGGGTGGTAGGCACCTGTGTCAATATCCAGCCAGCCCTGTCCTTGGGCGATCGCTCCTGGAATGACGTCGGGCAACGTAAAAGTAATAGTATGCCCGGTGATGATCAGCTTATCGGGGAAGTAGGGTTTTGTCATGCTGTGAAATTCTTCCCGAATCCAGCAGTATTCCTGTGGGGTTTGTTCTTCAATCGGCAAGCCGGGGTGAACACCTGCATGAGCCAGCCAAATATCCCCCAAATCAAGGTGGGTTGGCAGAGTCCGAAACCACTTGATGTCATCTACGAGTTGATCCGGGTCGCCGTAGCTAGAAACGGTTGTTTGTCCACCGCTATACAACCAGGCTTGCAACGCCGGATGCAGCACTTTGCCTTCGGGCAGGGCATCTAACAACAATTGTTCGTGGTTTCCTAAAAGACAGGGATAGCCCTGTTGACGGACAAAGCTGACCACCTGGGAACTTTTGGGGCCTCGATCAATCAAATCACCTAAGAAATAAACCTGGTCGGCAGAGGTGGGGGCGATCGCATCAAGCAACTGCATCAATCCGTCATAATGACCATGCACATCACCGACAAAAATGCGACGACTACTCATCCCAACCATTTGAACCTCTTACCGACGTTCCTAACGTTACAGCCAACAGGAATATTACAGCATACCCTATCCGGGGGATTACTGACCGTAATACTGAGCTAAAACCTTCATTCCATTATGCCCAATCTCATTGGGGAAGATTACGAAGAATCCAGTGAAGATCACAAAGAGACTGTTAGGAATTACCCATTGAAACTGTGAAGTGTATCGGCTGAAACTGTGAAGTTTATTGCCTTCAGAGGTTATTGGCTTAAGGCTCGCAGAAACTCTTGCAACCCGGCTAAAAAACCTTTGCGTGGGGCAGGGCGAGCCGCTTCTGTATCGGTTCCTTGAAAGAGAATGCGCTCCAGGGTTTCCCCAATCGGTTTTTGTGGCTCTTCGGCAATCAGTTCATAGCCATTCTCGGTCTCCCGCCAAACCTGCCACGGAGAGGGGTAGCAGCGAAACAAGGCTGCCCCCTCCAAAGGGCGAATGTAATAACACGACTCAAAGGTGTTCAGCAGTCGTTCCCGTAATTGCCGTGCAGCATAGCCAATGCCAATGATGGCGATGTCTTCTAGACGAGGGTTTAACAACACGACCGGACGCTGCTGTGCCTCTTCACACAACTGCTCAACCTGAGTCACCTCAACAGAAGACGGCTCAACAAACAAAAAAACTTCTTCTTCGGGCTGAATCACCGCCTTCAACTCACCTATGCCACGGATGGCATAGGGCTTTTCACCCCAATCACGCCGTGCGAGTGCTGCCGAACCCGGATCGGGAAAGAACACCCGAAACCTATCACCCAGGTCTTCAAAAGCAGGAATAAACTGTTCGGCGACAGGCATGATCTTTAACTCTGGAAAGACCAGTTCGACCTGGAGGCGGGTTAACCCGTCAGCGATCGCTGCTTTGGTTGCTTCTCTTGCCTGAGCGATCGCGTCATCTAAGTTTTGAGGAAGTTGAGTCATAACAGTGTGGCGGTAGCCGTCGGTGATCAATGGGTAATCGGTGGGCGTGTGGATAAGGTGATGGGTCAATCGGTCGGCGGGTGAATGGGAGACACGCCTTTACTTTTCGCGTGGTTGGGTTGGGTCAACGTAACCCTGAAGGTTTTCAGGATTTAGCTCTTTAAGAATGCGGCTTGCCTGATTGGTCACGTTAGGAGCACCTTTCACCACCACCAGATATTTTCCCTGCTTTAAGCGATTGCGATAGGGCAATGCATCGCCACTGCCAAACGCAATCCCGCTACCGCCTCCAATAAAGAGACTGCCCATACCTCCGGCGATCGCCCCAAAAACGCCTCCGATCAAATGGTTGCCCAGCACACCCGCCCAGGGAAACAGCTCAATTTGGGTCAGTTCATTAAAGACATACCCTGCAATAAATCCAAATGGCACTAACCAATAGGACATCAATTGGGCTTGTTTACGGGCTTGTTGACTGGGGTCGATGAAACCGAATTCATCTGCGGTCTGATACCCTTTGCCCAAAATGCTGATCTTATCCAACGGCAAGCCCGCCTTTTCGAGGGCAGTATAGGCTGCCTCGGCTTGAATCCGATCTGGCAAAACAGCAATCACATAGTTCATAGCTGAATTAGCGGTAGAACCCAAACGAAACATTACTATTTCATTATCAGATCGGGTGGAGCATTCAGGTCATGATCTTGAGCAAAGCTCCTATTCCAGTTTCACCACATCCCGTAGACCCATCCAGTTGTGTTGGCGTACCCCCCAAGACACAATGACGATCAGGAGAAGGAACGCGACCAACAAACCAATACCGATGGGAACGCCAAACTTGAAGGTTGACCCCATGTAGGTCAAAAAGAAAGTTCCAGGGATTGTTCCCAAAATCGTGGCACTGGCATAAATCGGCAGGGACAGACCACTGATGCCCGCCCCATAACTCATCAAGTCAAACGGCAACACCGGGAAGAGGTGGCTAATAAACATCACCCATCCCAGATAGATCTCGCCGCGATGGGTTGAGAGATAGATGATTTTTCCGGTGAGTGCCTGGACGGTCGATCGCCCCAAGGTACGTCCTATAAAATAGGCGAGCAAACTGCCCGCCGAAATGCCAATGATGGCATAGATTGCTGCTGGGACAGCCCCCCAAACGGCACCTGCGGTCATAGTCAGGGGTGTGCCTGGAATCGGACTCACGACTACCGCCAACGCAGAAACCCCAATAAAAATCAAAACCCCAACCCAACCCATTGACTGGATGAGTTGTACGAACCGAGTTGGTTCAAAATCGCCGATCTTGAAATGGGTCAACAACCACCAACCAAGACCCAAACATGCCAAAAGAACAAGCAGAGCAATGAGATTTTGAAGACTCAAGATAGCCTTTAACCGCTTTGATTTACGCATAGAGGATTTGTCTTAGTCGGTTGGAGATGGCAATATAATGTGTTGTTCGTCTTGCTCCCGGTTGATCGCCAGGAGTCCAGTTTGAAAGAATAACTGCTGCTTTACACGGATCAGAGCAAAACCTCTGAGGCGTTTCCAGGTGAAGCCTGAGAAACGAGGAGTCAGGGGTCAGACGGTTTCCCTCAATCACCGAGAAAAAATAGTTAATACAACTGAACCTAATAGATGGTGATGCCCTAAACAGGTTAATCCTGCATCTTGCCCAAGGGTTGCTCGATGAGCGGGACTATACAGGCAAATGCCACCCGGAGAAATAGGCAGTTGTTGAGATGCTACCCAAGGGGGCGCGATTGGGTCAACCCAGTAAAAGGATGCCCGCGATCGCAACACTCTTGCCACTTCCGCTAACACGCTTTGAGGGTTAGGGTAATGCAAGAAACTCAGCGTACTAAAAACTCCATCAAGCTGCTCAGTTGCAAACGGCAGTCCCTCCGCATTCCCTTGAATATATAGGAGACGGGGATGATGCCGATTTTGCCGACGTGCCTGACGGAGCATCTGAGCCGAAAAATCTAGCCCAATACCTCTCATTGTAGGAAAAGCATTTGCCAGACGGTTCAGTAATTGCCCTGTTCCACAGCCCATATCGAGAACGGTTGCCCGTTCTGGAAGGGCAACAAATTCCAGTAGCCGCAGGTGAATAGCCTGATAAGCTACGGATGGCAAAAGCCAGTCATAGGTTAGTGCCCACTGGTCAAAAAGCTGTTGCTTTGAACCAAAGATCAGGTCTGCGAGTTGATGAAAAACCATATTGGACAGAGAGAAACGCTCTGCCCATCAATTTTTAACTTTTTTGAAGTTTATTGGTACGACCTATCAGGTGAATTTGAGTTAAATAGCCCAAGCAGTGGACCGAGGATGGCACCAAAGACAAACCCTCCTGCGTGCGCCCAGTAAGCGACTCCACCGCTCTCCATGCCGACGTTGGTTGCCGGTCCCAGGCTGACGATTCCGTAAAACGCCTGTTGCACAAACCAAAAGCCCAGGAAGAAAATTGCCGGAATGCGAAAGGTGGTTAGCAAAATCCCCAATGGAATTAGAGTTAAAATTCGGGCTTGCGGGAAACGAAGGATGTAAGCCCCCATGACTCCGGCGATCGCCCCACTGGCTCCCAAGGATGGAATGTCAGACCCGGAGGAGAAAAACCACTGTGCCAGAGCCGCTAAAGCCCCACATGCTAGATAAAAGATCAGATATTTGACGTGACCGAGACGATCTTCGACGTTGTTACCAAAGATCCAGAGAAACAGCATGTTACCCGCAACATGGAGAAACCCAGCATGGAGAAACTGAGATGAAAAGAGGGTCGTCCATTCTAACGGGTTGCCTCTCCCCTCAAAACTTGCCGTTAATTCTCGCGGCACAACTGCCCACACGCGAAAAAACTGTTCGAGCTCCCCAGGCTGTTGCAGCATCAATTCATATATAAAAACGATGACATTAATAGCAATTAATGCGTACGTAACATAGGGGGTAATCGTCGTAGGATTGTCATCTCTTAGAGGAACCACAGACGCTTCTCCTGAGTGGTCTACATTCGTAGAATATCGCACCTCTAAAGTAGGAGTTTCACCCTTACGGACGGTTCTCAATAAGATACTTAAATCAAGAGAGGCAGCCTATCTAAAGCACAACCTGGGTTAGCCCCATCACGCTTCAGATAAATTGCCTCTCTTAAATAGGTTGACTACTGAGAAGGAGGTTAGCCAACAAAGTAGTCAGTGCTGAAGAGTATCAAAGTACAATCCCCACAGTGGCGGAGTTAAAGAACCTCGGACTGGGGCGATCGCCTCTGATTAACCTTCAACGGTGATTTTGCCAACCATACCTGCACCCCGGTGAGGAGCACAGAAATAGCTGTAAGTTCCAGTGGGCATGTCTGCGGAGAAGGTCACCTCAAACGACTCACCGGGGGAGAACATCAACTGTTCGTGGGAAATCTTAGATGCCAATTCTTTGCTGGCAGTTGGGATTTGTTTGTCATCAAAGACAATGTTATGGGGGGGGAGTTTGTTGTTGACCCATTTAACGGTGTCACCAACATGAACGGTTACGTTGGAGGGTTCAAACGCCAACATACCGCTGTCAGCACCCATCTTGACTGTAAAAGTCTCAGCCGCCGCAGGTGAAACTGCCACCATTAAGCTGCCAATGACCAACACCATCGTCAACAGGGCGAGACTTAAACTCCGTGAAACTCTAGCAATCAATTTCATGGTTACCTCGGAAGGTTTAAGTTGAATTCGTCATTCAAGTAGAATTCTAGCCTGAATGGCTAAACTTCTAAACTTTCAATCACCTGCAAAATTTGACAATTGCCTAAAAAGCAGGGTGTTTAGAACGGCTCAAAACTCCATTCCACCCCAACCCGGTGCTTTTTGAGCGGCTCTTAAAATAAAAGCCGCAAGATGCTCAACCTGAGCTTGAGACATCCAGCTTTCAGGAATGTCGCGACAGGAAAAGGATTCCTCAGTGCCATCGTAGGTCATGGGTTGTCGCATGAAAGCCACCAGGGGAGCGATCGCATCCCGAGGAGGAGTTGCATGACGCAGTGCCTCCAGCGACAGGGGCACCGTTGGGTCAGGCAACGTTGCACCCCCAGCATGGCAATTTTTGCAATTTGCCTCAAACAAGCGTTTGCCCTCCGACAAATCTGCCGCTGAAAACAAGCCAGTCTTGCTCTCATCCAACGAAAGTTCGACTGGCTCACTTGCGTCCAAATATCGGAGCACATAGCTATCTAAAGAAACTGCCTGAGCAGGCGAGGCAAGAGCCAGCACGCTCAGGCATACAACAAAACAAATCTGTAGAAAGCACCGAAATGCAATGGGAAACCGCATGGGTCACAAGGGGTTAGTCAAATAGACAGTCAGGAGTCGATCTTAGTAGTAGATCTTGCCACCGCCCCATTTTTCACCCACAACTTTAGGTTGCAGCAGGATATGTCCTGCAATGTCCCGCAGGTTGTCTTCAGTGAGGTTTCTCATCTTGGGGAAGATGTCTGTACTTTGGGTGCTGGGGTGCAATTCAGCGATCGGCTCTAGCCCGTCGTAGGTGGTGGGGTCATGCATATAGTCCACCAGGCTAGCGATGCTGTCACGGGGAGGAGTTGCACCTGCCAAAGCTTCTGGATCAAGCCCGACGTTAGGATCGGTTTTTGTGATCCCACCTACGTGACATTGACCACAAGCATAGTTAAACAGGCGTTTTCCTTCTGACACCTGTTTCAAGCTTAAAACAACGGTATCCCCCGACTCGTTTAGCTTGACTGTCCGAGTAGCTTCGTCAAGCTCCGCTGCTGCCGCAGTTCCTACAAACATCTGAAGAACAAAGATGATGGTGACTACAGCGAGCCAAATAGATTTCTTAAGCACAAATGGTTCTCCTTAAAATACGTACCTCAGTCATCAGGATTTCAACACAGCAAGCTCAATCTTCTTTAGCTTCGGCATACCAGCCTATTGCTTCTGCCACTTGTTGCCTTCGAGACAACCCGATGAACTAGCAAACATCTGGTACAGACCGAATTGGCATCATGATGTCAAAGCCTTCACTCTAGATGAATCAGGCCAGTTTTTAATGAGACAAGCCTCTAGCAGAACTAGAATTTTGTCTTTGAACAATAATTTGAGTCATAATTGCCTTGACATCTTGAATATCGAGAAAGCCCGCAGTTTTGCAGATCATCGGAAACCCCTATAGAAAAGGATTGTTTTCCGGATTTTAGGAGACAATCCTAGTACATAAATGATCCGCAGATCTACAGAACCTAAAGTGGCTAGTCGTTGATAAGGCAGAATTGAACTGTTCTAATTCAATATCATGCCACTGAACGGGTTCATTCCCAAGGCAGTTTTAATGCAAATCCCATTGGCTTCTACTCTTGCCAGGAAGATGTCGGATTGACACAATATTGAGTAATCCCCTGTTCTGGAACGAACCGTAAAGGAGGCAATAGATTCGGGGTGATTGTGGGAATACTGCTTTATAAAGTAGAAACGGGTCAAGGTGCTGTTTAGTTATGGTTCCAGCCCGATCGCCGCTCATCCGATGCGCTGGGTCGTCAGTGTAGCAATGGAGACGCAGGTCGCATCTGCCATCTCGTCCAAGATAACCAGGGGTTAGGTAAAGAGTTATGAGTACGGTTTTGATTGTGGATGACAGCCAGACGTTGAGGCAAATGCTCTCAGACTTGCTGCAAAAGAATGGAATTAAGGTCGTTGAGGCAACAAACGGAATTGAGGCGAAGGAGCAAATTCGGGCGAGTGTGCCTGATCTCGTAATTACTGACCTGATCATGCCCCAGATGAACGGCTATGAGCTTTGCCGATGGATTAAGAATGAGCCAACCACTCAAAATCTACCTGTTCTGATCTGCTCAACCAAGAGTGAGGAGTTCGATCGCTATTGGGGGATGAAGCAAGGGGCAGACGCTTACATTACTAAACCCTTTCATCCGCCTGAGTTGATCAAAACCGTAAAGCAACTCCTGCGAGATGCGCATTGAGCCATAACGATGACCCCAGAAATAGTTAACAATTTTAGGGATGAGATAAAAACCTCTAATCAAATTGCTTTTATTGATAGTGAAAGCTGTGTAACGGTGTAAGTAATCTGGAAGTATGTAAGCCGAATTTGAGTAAGATGAGTGCAGCGATCGCTGACTTAAAACTCTATAAGCCATTAACCTCGTGACTTATCGCAATCCGATTCCTACGGTTGACATCATCATCGAGATGATGGATCGCCCTTATCGCCCCATAGTCTTGATCGAACGGTTGAACGCTCCGCTAGGTTGGGCGATTCCTGGAGGGTTTGTGGATTACGGTGAATCGGTCGAAACTGCCGCTGTACGGGAAGCAGAAGAAGAAACGGGATTACACGTTAAGTTGATCGAACAGTTCCAGGTGTATTCTGATCCGGAGCGTGATCCCCGACAACACACCATTAGCATTGTGTTTCTGGCAACAGCGAAGGGACAACCCAAAGCCCAGGACGATGCCAAGGATGTCAAGATTTTTGAGCTGTGGCAGATTCCCAATAACCTATGTTTTGACCACGATCGCATTTTGCGGGATTACCGATATTATCGGGATCATGGTTTAAGACCCCGATTGGCGTGAGGACACTTGGTCGTCGGTATTGATGTGATGGGCACTTTGGGTCTGGCGATTTTTGCCCTGGCGGCTGAAGTCACGGCTATCAAACAAAGTCCGCCAACTTAGCCCATTCCCCATTCCCTACTCCCCCTTATCTAGAGACTGGTAGGATTGAGTAGCGAAAAAGTTACGGTCGGAAGTTATGCGAAAGATTATTCAAACGGATCAAGCTCCCGCACCTGTGGGTCCCTATAACCAGGCGATCGCCACAACGGGGCAGTTGCTCTTTGTCTCTGGGCAGATTCCTCTTGATCCCCAAACGGGGGCGATCGTCGGCGAAGGGGATGTGGTGAAGCAGACCGAACAGGCGATCGCTAATCTGACTGCCATTTTGACTGCCGCCGGAGCGACGTTGAGTGATGTGGTGAAAACGACGGTATTTTTGGCGGACATGAACGACTTTGCCGCGATGAATGCAGTCTATGCTCGTGCTTTTGATGAAGCGACTGCGCCTGCGCGTGCCTGTGTGGAGGTGTCTCGGTTGCCCAAGGATGTGCGGGTTGAGATTGAGTGTATTGCTGTAATTGGCAGTTGAGGTGGGAAGATCTCCCGTTTTGAGGTTCGGTTCCACCCACTTCTCTTCCCTTAAGGGCTTGTTAGAGTAATCAATAAGTTAACAAACCCTCTGAGTGAGGTTCCCCATCGTGAACAACACCAACCAACTTTCAGAACTCTTTGGAAGCAATGCTGAATCTGGCAACCTGTTTTTGCAATATGTGCAATCCATGAGTCCAGAGACGATCGCTCAATTGTCGAAGCCAGGTTCTCCAGAGGTCTTCCAGGTGATGGAGCGGAATATTATCGGGTTGTTGGGCGGTTTACCCTCCGAGCAATTTGACGTGACGATCACCACTAGCCGCGAGAGCTTAGGACGGTTGCTGGCTTCTGCAATGATGAGCGGTTACTTCCTCCGCAATGCTGAGCAACGCATGGCATTTGAGAAGACCTTGCTGGCTCATTCCTCCGACGCTGAGTAATACGTAACTCTGGGAGCAGTGGGCGTTTTGCAAAACGCCCCTACGAGAACCCAATCCTTGATTAAGCGGTGTCTTTGACCAAACTACCTTCAAATCAACAAGACTTAGGCTCGGCAGATCAAAAGCAAGATCTGTCGAGCTTTGTTATGGGTCAGGTGCAGCAATTGGCGATCGCCCCTTTACAGCAGGCATTGTTGCGTTGGTATGGCGAACAGGGGCGGGATCTGCCCTGGCGACGAACTCGTAATCCTTATCATATTTGGATTTCCGAGATTATGTTGCAGCAAACCCAGGTCAAGACGGTGATCCCCTATTACGAACGGTGGTTGGCCCAGTTTCCCACGGTGGAAGATCTGGCGATCGCCCCTCAACAGCAAGTGCTCAAAGTGTGGCAAGGGTTGGGTTATTACGCTCGTGCCCGGAATTTGCACCGGGCGGCTCACGTGATTGTGCAGGAGCATGGAGGGCAGTTTCCATCGGAGTTTGAGATAGTTTTGGCATTACCTGGAATTGGACGAACGACGGCTGGAGGTATCTTAAGTGCTGCCTTTGACTTGCCTACACCGATTTTAGATGGCAATGTGAAGAGGGTATTGGCAAGGCTGATTGCGTTGCCCGTTCCACCGAACCGTGCCCTTGAGTTGCTCTGGCAAGTCTCAACGGCTGTGCTCGATGTCCAGCATCCACGAGACTTTAACCAAGCCTTGATGGATCTGGGGGCGACGATTTGTACCCCCAAGAACCCGGCTTGTTTGCTGTGTCCGTGGCGAGAATGTTGTCAGGCTTATCAATTAAACATGCAAAACGAATTACCAACCTCTGAAACCCGCGCCCCTCTGCCCCGTAAGTTTATTGGTGTGGCGGTGATTTGGGATGACCAGGACAATATTTTGATCGATCGTCGTCGGCAAGAGGGCTTGCTGGGGGGCTTGTGGGAGTTTCCAGGAGGCAAAGTCGAACCGGGAGAAACGATTGAGGAGTGCATCAAACGCGAAATTCAAGAGGAATTGGGGATCGATATCGAAGTGGGCGATCGCCTCATGACCGTAAACCACACCTATTCTCACTTTCATGTCACCTTAAATGTGCATCACTGTCGCCATCTCAGCGGCGAACCGCAACCGATCGAATGTGATGAGGTGAAATGGGTCACGCTCGATGAATTGCATGAATATCCCTTTCCAAAGGCAAATGTGCAGATTATTGATGCGTTGCTGAGCTATCGGGATGGGAAGTAGAGGGGTAGATATCCAGGAGAGACGCGATTAATCAAGAAGAGACGCGATTAATCAAGAAGAGACGCGATTAATCAAGAAGAGACGCGATTAATCGCGTCTCTTCTTGATATCCCTACTCCCTATTGAAACTGTTGGGCATAAAACCGGGCATAGCGATCGCCCCGTTCCAGTAACTCTGCGTGAGTGCCGGATTCTACAACCCGTCCTTTTTCTAAAACCAGGATGCGATCGGCACGACGAACGGTGGCGAGGCGATGGGCGATGATGAATACAGTACGATTTCGCATGATGCGCTCTAGAGCTTCCTGCACCAGTGCCTCGGATTCTGAGTCGAGGGCTGAGGTGGCTTCATCGAGGATCAGAATGCGGGGATTGAGGAGAACCGCACGGGCGATCGCGATCCGTTGGCGTTGTCCCCCGGAGAGATTGACGCCCCGTTCCCCCACCCAGGTTTGGTAGCCATCGGGAAACTGGCTGATGAATTGGTGAGCATTGGCAACTTTAGCTGCTTCTTGGACGGCTTCCAGGTCGATCGTGGTTTGACCAAAGGCGATGTTTTGGGCGATCGTCCCCGAAAACAAAATGGTTTCTTGAGGCACGATGCCGATCTGTCGTCGCAAGCTTTGTAGTGAAACCGTGCGAATGTCCGTGCCATCGATGAGAACTTGTCCTGACTGCGGATCGTAAAAGCGAGGCAACAAATTCACTAATGTCGTTTTACCTGCCCCGGAAGCACCCACTAGCGCGATCGCCTCTCCGGGAAATGCCAGCAGGTTTAAGTCTTGCAGCACGGGTTGATTGGGTTGATAACCGAAGCTGACGTTATGGTATTCCACTTTGCCTGTAACTGAGGGAAGCGGCACTGCCTCAGTCGGATCTAAAACTCCCGGTTCAATCGCCAGTAATTCAAACACGCGATCGACCGATGCTTCCCCTTGTTTGAACTCGTTGTAATTGCTGGTGGTAATCGAGATGGGGTCAATCAGCAACGCGACTGCCGCAATGTAGCTGACAAATTCCGCTGCCGTCAGGTTGTTCTGGGCGATCTGCCATCCCCCAAGCAGAAACAGCAGCAACACACTCATCGCTTCCAGGAAGCCGACCACCGGAAACTGAATTGCTTTGAGTCGTTCCGCTGCATATTTCGCCTGGCGATTGCGTTCTGCCTCACGACTAAAACGGGCAATCTCGTAATCCTCAGCGGCAAAGGCACGAATCAGGCGAATGCCACTAAACACCTCGGTCAGTAGGGCAGAGAGATCAGATACCCGACTTTGACTGCGACGCGAGTAAACCAGCAGTTGCTCACCAAATCTGCCGATCAGAACGCCCATGAGTGGAGCAATCACCAGCGTTGCCAGGGTCAGTTGCCAGTTGAGGTAGACCATATAGCCCAGCACAACGATCAACTGCAAAATGCAAGGCACAAACTGGTGAAAGACTTTGTTGATGACTTCCCCCACGCGATCGACATCTTCCGTGAGGCGATAGCTCAAATCTCCCGTTTGAGACGTTTCAAAATAACTGAGGCTGAGCATTTGCAGATGAGCATAGACTCGCTTTCGCAGATCCAGGGCGATCGCCAATGCCGCCTTTGCCATCAACGCATCCTGCCCAAACTGCACAGCCCCCCGCACCACAAACACCACTGCACTCAGTGCGGCTAACTGGGCGATCGCCACCACTTTTCCCTGTCCGATCAGGTTGGCTATTTCTCCCGCAAGCCATGCCAGCAGAGGCCAAAACACTGTGAATGCCAGAGTGCAGGTGAGAGCCTGGGCGATCGTGGCTCGGTGAGGATGCAGATAGGGGAGCAGTTGCCAGTAGCTAGAACGCCGTTTCAAACCCAAAATTCCAAAATCGTTGCTCTGTTAGGCTATCAGGAAACGGGAAGAGAGAAGTGAGAAGCGGTAAATTGCTCAGTACAGTGCGATCGCCCGCACTAACAAACGAAATTCCCCTGGAGTGAAATGGGGATTTAGCCCTCCGTCGTATTCAAATTTGCTCAACATTAGTTGCATAGAGCGGATTTGGGCAGTGTTGAGGGGTGGAGCCGAGTTGACGGTTTTAGCGCGAAAGACTGGAATGAGTTGGGCGAAGGGAACCTGAATGGTGATCCACTCATTTGCAACCGTGTCGAAGGAGTGGGAGTAGGCGATGCTGTCCCAGGAGTTGGCATCGCGGATAAGAAACTTGTAGCGTTGCCCATCTCCCTTAATCTGCAACTCTAGCCCCGTCGCATTGGCTAGATCCAAAGGGGGTTCAAAGTTGCGTGTCCGCACCGAGGCAAAGCCACCCGAATTAGCTGTCGAGACGTATCCGGTAAATAGTGCTCCTTCGGGATTGGGCTGCAAGGAACTAGCACTTACACCCCCCATAACCACATCATCCAACGCTCCCCAGGTTTCACCCATTGCCTCAGGCGATCGCTGAAAGTCAAACAGGACATTGCCGAGTGGTTGAGGAGGAGCAGGGGGGGTAGAACCAAACATGATTTTTTTGAGGCAGCTAATCAGGGGAATCGTCTCAAAGTAGGACAGGGTTTGTAGAAAACGACCCAAATCCCATTGAGTACCTGTAGGTTGAGACATACGGCGGCGATCGCAATTGAATAAATAGATCGTTGAATAAATAAATCTCTCCTCAATCTTAATTGAAGAGAGACGTGCAAAGGACTTCTAAAAGTTGAAATGGCGATCGCTAAAAGCGGATCAATCCATAATACGAACTGGCAGCAATCAACAGAATCACTGCAACCCCGATTCCAGTGTAAAGAACCAATTGTAGGGATGGATTTTTAGGGGATAGTTCACCTTCATGTTGTTTAGAAGTATCTCTCATGGGTTTATCTCCAACACGATTAAAAGTTCTCTGATGGTTACGTATCTGTTTACGCATCATCATCACGCAGCCTGACTAAACCTTCATCTTGCTCTGGAATGATAGCCACTTCTGTGGAATGGTACGTTTGCACTAAAACATCTACTTGCGACAGACGACGTTCATCGGTGCAAATCTTATAACGGAAATGTAATGCCAATTTTGGATTTCAGATTTGCAATTTTGAGAGGATGTGTTGGTGAGGATGTCTTGCTAAAAGAAATAGTTAACCGCACCTTTCAAAACGATTGAAACTCGAAATGGGATTACTTCTTGCCAATGTGCAAGTTGCAAAGACAAGGTTTAGAGATGCAGAGGGAACGGAGAACCATGGCGAACAAATCGCAAACAAAAGAATTACAAAAAAACTCAATGATGGCGCATTTGTTGGATGCACTGGAAGCCGGGCAAGACATTGGTCATTACGGCAGATTGGTGTTTGCGATGGTGGCACGCCATTTTATGAGTGAGCAGGAGTTGATTCGCTATCTCATGAAAGATCCAGAATGTAGCGAAGGAGATGCAAAATCACTCGTGCGCCAAGTGGAAGGCAAAGATTACAATCCACCCAAGCGAGAAAGGATTTTAGAGTGGCAACAACATCAAGAGTTTCCCATTTGTCCCGATTCGGAAGATCCTGACAGTTGCAATGTTTACAAGGATCTGACCTTCCCCGATGAAGTATACGAGCACATCAATAGTTATTACGAGCAAAAATCAACTGTGAGTTGACAGGTTTGGGGCGATCGCTGATAGGTTAACAGTAGCGAGTTTGGGTCTGACGATGGCGATCGACGAAACGTCTGTGAGAATTCATCTGCCTCAACACCTGCTTGAACGGGTCAGAGCTTATCAAATGGAGCACAGTATCACCAGTTTTTCGGCAGCCGTGATTCAAGTGTTAGAGCAGTTTTTTACGCCGTCGTCCGATGCCCCAACTTACGCCCCACTCGATCGCCTCGAAGCCTTAGAAAAGGAAGTTCAAAGCCTTTCCTATCAACTGGCGCAACTCAATCGGCAGATGATAGCTCAATCAATGCCACCGCAGTTGTGGAGTCAACCTCCCTCACCTGAATCTCTGAGAAATTCATACGGTATGGCTCAACCGCTTACCTATGAGGATATTGAGGATGAGCCAGATGAGATTTTATGGGATTTTATGCCTCCAGAAGGAAAACCATAGGATGAGAAGTAGGAGTTTGGTTTAAGAGCCCGGCGAATGAATTTGCGGCTACCAGAGCCAAGTCCGCCGACGTAGGCTACCGGAGATCAAAGGTTGAGAGACTGTTGGTCATTTACAAATCACCGACTGTTCAAATCCTTGCGGACTGCGGATGTATCCCAGGCGAGATCAACTTCGCTAGCGAAGTCTTCTTCATCGGTTTGCAGGAGTTGTGCCAGATCTTGCGCTAACTGACGCGATCGCGCCACCAAAAAGGTTTCATCTCCTTCGGTCATAGCGATTTCGTGTAATGCCTCCTCGTCGTGATGTTTGAAGGTTTGAGCCGCACGATGGGCTCTGTAGGAGCGAACTCCCAGGAGTCTGAGTGCTTCGACTCCCATATTCAGTGCAGCGTCAAACGTCTCACGTTGAATCACATCAACCTCCCGGCGAATGAGTTCATAGGCATGGCGGCGATCGATCGCCCGTGCCAGGATTTTCAGATGGGGGTAATGCTTGTGAGCCAGATCAACGATTTCGAGAATGGTGTCTCGCTCATCAATCGCGATCACCAGTAACTTAGCCCGCTCTGCCCCTGCTGCGTGGAGCAAATCAAGCCGAGCGGCATCTCCATAAAATACCTTCCAGTCGAAGCGACGTAACAACTCAATTTGAGTGGGGTTGTGATCGAGAACCGTGATCGTGCAACCGTTGGCGATTAACAAACGCCCAATAATTTGCCCGAACCGCCCAAATCCTGCGATGATCACCGGATTTTCGTTGTCGTCAATCTCGTCAGCGTCGCGATCGGGAGTCAGGTTAGCAAAGCGAGGTTGTACAAATCGCTCATTCACAATCATCAGCAACGGTGTCAGCATCATAGACAGGGCGACAACTGCCACCAGGGGGGCGGCGATCTCTGGTGTGAGAACTTTCGTCTGAGTCGCAAATGAGAAGAGAACAAAGGCAAATTCGCCACCCTGAGCGAGAGCAAATGCCAGCAGCAACCCCTGACTGAGTTGCAATCTAAAGAAACGCCCCAGGGCAAACAAAACGGCAAACTTGGCGATCGCCAACACCACAACCAACCCCAAGATCAGCAGGGGTTGTTGAAACAGCAAATTAAAGTTAATGCTGGCTCCCACCGAGATGAAGAACAAGCCCAACAGCAACCCCTTAAACGGATCGATGTCGCTTTCTAGTTCGTGGCGATACTCGTTATCTGCCAGCACCACCCCTGCGACAAACGTGCCCAATGCCGGAGACAGACCCACCTGTTGCATCGCCAGCGCAATTCCAATCACGAGCAATAGAGCCGTTGCTGTGAAAATCTCACGCAATCGGGTAGCCGCAATAAACCGGAACACTGGACGCATGAGGAACCGTCCGCCGACAATGATGCCGCCGACCACACCCATAACCAGCAACGCTTGCTGCCAGGGGGGCAGGGCAGGTGTAGATTCCTCAACGGCGACTAAAATCGCCTGATTTGTATGCTTAGCTGACTCCAGTGCCGACACTGCCAATAACGGCAAAAACGCCAGAATCGGAATAACCGCAATATCTTGAAATAGCAACACTGAGAAAGCCGATTGTCCGCCTTCAGTTTTGCTCAAGCCTTTTTCGTTGAGGGTTTGCAACACAATCGCCGTGGATGACATCGCCAAAATCATGCCGATCGCGATCGCCATCTGCCAGGGGACGCCAAACAGCAACCCAAGAACCGCGAACACCAATGTCGTCACCACGACTTGTAAGCCACCCAACCCTAAAATGGGAACTCGCAATCGCCACAGTAGCTCTGGTTGCAATTCCAACCCGACCAAAAACAACATCATCACCACGCCAAACTCGGCGAAGTGCATTACATCCTCCCCCTCTTGCCCCACCAGGCGCAACCCAAAGGGACCGATCAGCACCCCTGCAATTAAATACCCCAACACTGAACCCAACCCTAACCGCTTAGCGATCGGCACTGACAGAACAGCCGCTGTGAGATAAATAAATGCCTGAAAGAAAAAACCTTCGTTATACATGGTGTGTCACATCTTGCGTTTGGATGACCTGATCAAGAGCTTCGTTAAAGTATTTGAAGTGGATAAGTTGCTCCCAGGTGATGGTGCGATCGCGCAAAGCGATAATCAGTCGCCTGTAGTCTTTAATGTGTTGCTCAATGTAAGCTTCATCGTTGAGTTTGTGTGTCCCATGAATCACAAACGGCGGCAAATAATCCATACCGCAGAGTCGTGCTGTCTGCTCAAATGGAGCGAGCAACTCTCGAATTGAGAAGTAGTTGTGTCCTTCTCGTCGGTAAGCGTCCTGGCTGCCCCCAGTGGTGATGGCAGAGAGCACTTTTTTGCCGCGCAATGCCGTCCCATTATGACCATAGGCAAACCCATATTGCAGCACTAGATCTTGCCACTCCTTGAGAATCGCAGGGCTGCTGTACCAATAAAAGGGATGCTGAAAAATAATAATGTCGTGAGCCAACAACAAATCTTGTTCTGCTTTCACATTGATGTGGAAGTTTGGGTAGTGCTCGTAGAGGTCATGAATGGTAATTGACTCTAATTTTGAAACCGCCCGAATGAGTCGTCGATTAATGCGTGACTTTTCTAAAGCGGGATGAGCAAACAGGATTAGAACACGGTTCAGGTCACTCATGAGGATTGTGCGGTGAAAGGCGGAAGGCAAAAAAGAAAGGGTAAAGGGCTATAGATAAAGGTAGATTCGAGTAGTTTGCAACTAAAGCCTCAAGGAGAAGAGTAGCATTCTACAGCAAATGTTCTGATGCTAATCTTGCTTTTAGTTGATGCTTGCCATCTAACGGATACCCAGGCAATATGAAGCTGCTCTGGAAAGAGGCTTAGCCCTTTGGTTTGCGCTGATTGATGTAGTGCAAACTCATGTAAAAACGGCAGTCCCTCTTTCCCTCTTCTCCCTACTGCCTCGCCATCAGCGGCAATGTCACACAGACTGTCGTTCCTACTCCTTCCTGGCTGGTCAGTGAAATGTGCCCTTGATGAGCTTCGACGCAGCGTTTGACGATCGCCAACCCTAACCCTGTGCCTTGAATCGAATGGGCATTCGATGCACGAAAGAATGAATTAAACAAACGAGATTGATCGGCTTCGGGCACTCCAATCCCCTGATCGTGAATTTGAAAGAGAGCGGTTTGCTCAACGGGATTCACGGTCAGACTCAGATGAATCGTAGTTCCTGCGGGAGAGTATTTGATAGCGTTGGACAGGAGATTGGTCAGAATGTAGCGCAGCAATTTTTCATCCATTTGAGCGGCCCTGGTGTCCCCCTGGCTATCAAACACAAGTGTGTGCGAACTGCGCTCAACGATGCTAAATTCCTCAACCAAGCTGCGGCAAAACTGCCCCAAATCCAGTGGAGCCGGGTTATAGGATAGGCGATTTGCTTCGGCTTGCCCTATGATCAGAACGTCTTCCATCAATTGATTCATCGAGCGAACCGATGACTTAATTCGCTGTACGTAGGAATTTCGTCTTTCTATAGGCATGTCGCTGCTTTGTTCCAACAGTTCGGCTGCGGTGCGAATTACAGCGAGGGGATTGCGAAACTCGTGGGAAACGGTAGAGACAAACTGAGATTTTAGTCGATTGAGTTCCTGTTCTTTTTGTAGTGCCTGGGTTAGCAACTCGCTCTGGCGGCGATCGCTCATATCCCAAAACACCACAACAACCCCCGATACCTCACCCGAATGTCGTCGCAGAGGCGAGGCACTGTCACCAACAGGAATTCGTCTGCCACCTCTGGCAATCAAAGATGTAAAGTCGTCGAGATAGACAACTTGATGATTTTGCAGAACTTTTGAGACAGGGTTTTCAGCGGGAATGTCCGTGACCTCATTCACCAATTGCAGGATCTCGCTGACTTCTCTGCCCAGGGCTTCTTCTTGTTGCCATTCGGTTAACGTTTCAGCCGCAGGATTCATAAAGGTGACGCATCCTTGAGCGTCAGTCGCGATCACAGCATCACTCATCGATTGCAGCAGGGTTGCCAGTTGGTCGCGATTTTCTTGCAACTCCTGGTTGATGTGATGTTTAAACAGACCAATCTCAATCGCAACGCGCAAATCATTGGCGGTAAATGGCTTGATGATGTAGCCAAAAGGTTGAGACATTTTTGCCCGTTGTAGGGTTTGGTCGTCGGCGTAAGCCGTTAAATAAATGATGGGAATGTCGATCTGCTCGCGGATGCGTGTTGCTGTTGTGATGCCGTCGATGTCCCCTTTGAGAACAATGTCCATCAAGATCAGATCGGGAGAGGTTTCAATCGCTTTGGCGATCGCCACTGCTCCGGATGAAACAGTATCTGTAACGGTATATCCTAATTGTTTCAGTTGATTGGCAATGATCTTTGCCACAATCACTTCATCTTCAACGATCAGGATTTTGGGAGCCACTATTCAACCTCTGCTGTCACAGTACAGATTGGGAAATTGTACGGTGAATGTCATTCCTCCGTTGTGATCAACGACAAGCTCACCATCTAATTGCTCAGTTGCCAGGGCATGGACTAACGACAGCCCCAGGGATTGAGTTTCCCGCCAATTAATAGGCTCTGGTAAACCGACTCCATTATCCTGAACGGTTAAACTCAAGCATTCACCAACCTGACACAACTTAATATTAATCTCTCCAGAATAATCTTTTGGAAAGGCGTGTTTCAGAGCATTAGAGACTAATTCGTTGATGATCAGTCCACAGGGAATCGCCTGATCGAGGCTAAGAACGACAGATTCTACATTCACATTAAGGGCAACGGCACCCGGAGAGATCTGATATGTGGTTAGAAGGCTAACTGCCAGACTATGAATGTAATCTGCTACATCAATTTGCCCCAGATCAACGGACGTATAAAGCTTTTTGTGAATCAGTGACATCGATTCAATACGGCTCTGGCTTTCTTGTAGGGCGTTGATAATATTCGGATCGGTTAAACCCTGTGCCTGGAGTTGTAGTAAGCCAGATACGATTTGTAGATTGTTCTTAACGCGGTGATGAATCTCTTTTAATAAAACTTCTTTTTCTGCTAATGCCGATCGCAGGTATGTTTCTACCTGTTGTCGCTCGGTTAATTCTGTTTGGGCTTGCTCAAAGGCTTGCGCCTGTTGGATGGCGATCGCCAGTTGCACGGCAATTTGGTCTAGTAAATTCAGTTGTTCGGGGTGCCATTCTCGAAAAGTAGAGCACTGATGAGCCACCAGCAAGCCCCAGAGTGTGTTCTGAGTTTCTTCACTCATCAGCACAATGGGTACGACTAAATTTGCTTTGACATCAAACTGCTCTAAAAGCTGGAGGTGGCAACTGGTTAACCCTGCCGTGTAGATGTTGTTGATTGCACGAGTTCGTCCGTACCGATAGGCATCTCCTGCCCCATCGTAAAAGCAAGTGTCTCTGATCTGAGCTCCCAGCGAAGTCCGCCATTTAGGTGTGACTGCCTCGGCTACGATTAGGCCGCTCATGTCTGGAGCAAATTGATAAACGACAACGCGATCGCACTGGAGCCACTGTTTGATCTCAGATACGGTGGTGTTGAGAATCTCTTTGAGGTTAAGGGTTTGCCGAATCCGCTGGGCGATCGTGCTGGTCAGTTCGACCCGTTCTGCCTGGTGTCGCAGTGCTAGCTCTAACTGCTTTTGGGCTGTGATGTCTCGCCCCACTGATTGAATCTCCAGAAGATAACCCTGCTCATCAAAAATGCCTAAGTTGACCCATTGCGTCCAACCTATTTGACCATCAAAGCGGTAATCAGGATTGACGTTTTCAAAGGTGGGACTTTTGGGGCTCAGGTTTGCAATTTTTTGATGAATCAGATCCAGATCACCAGGTGCTACAAAGCGGCTCCACTGCATTCCTACGACCTGCTCTAGAGGTTGCCCTAAGGCGCGACAAAGGGTTGTATTGGCAAAGGTGATGGTGGTGTCGGCTGTGGAGCGCAGGACAAAATCTGTTTGAGCCTCGACAATGCGACAATAGCGTGTTTCACTCGCTTTCAGGGCTTGCTCGGCTAACTCGCGATCGGTGATGTCGCGGCAGTTGACCACAATTCCGGCGATCGCCTGATCGTTCAACAGGTTGCGTGTGACCGCCTCAAAGTGTCGCCAACGGCCGTTTTGATGGCGGACCCGGTATTTCACCATTGGTAAACTAACCCCAGGTTGTAATAGGGCGTCTTGAATGGTTTGAACAATGATGTCGGCATCCTCTGGATGAACGAAGTCCAGAGCATTTTTGCCCACAACATCGGCGTTGGTATACCCCAAAACGCTCTCTGATGATGGGCTGGCGTAGCAAAAGTTGCCCATCTGATCCAGAATGGCGATGATGTCAGAGGCATTTTCGACTAGCCCCCGAAAACGTCTCTCGCTTGCCTGAATCGTGGCTTCTGACTGCTTGCGATCGGTGATGTCCAGGATAACGCCAATCATGCGCGTCGCTTCCCCGGAGGAGGTGTAGATACCATGCCCTTTGCCGATTAGCCAGTGAATTGTGTTGTCAGGGTGGATGACCCGGTATTCAGTGACGTAGTTTTTCTGGGTTGTGAGGGCTTCGTTCAGCGTGACCTCAACGTGAGCCATATCATCGGGATGAACGCGATCGCGCCAGGTTTGATAGGTGGCTTCATGTTTCTCTGGATCTAATCCCAACAGGGTGAAGTGATTTTTGTTCCAGACCACCTGATTGGTCTGCACATCCCAGTCCCAACTGCCGATCTGGGCAAAGTCAAACGCTAATCGAAGTTGCTCTTCCCTAAACTTTAAGGCAGCTTCTGTCTGCTTTAGCTCTGCCAGCATTGTTTGGAGACGGTTTGTAAAGCGTTGGTTTGCTTTAGTCTCCCGCTTGACCAACCAATAAAGCATAATCGCCGTTAAAAGCACGTAAACCCATCCTTTCAGCGTTTGCAGTTGGATGAATCCATCGTGCGATTGCTCCAGGAAAAAGGTTAACCAGCGGTCAGAGCAGAAAATCCATAAAAAGCCCACTACAAGGTAAATTCCAGTGATCTTGACAGGCGCAGAAATTTTGCGCTTGGGGCGATGAGACGAAGGCGAATTTTGAGGGGAATCACGGTTTAACATACTGGAGCGATCGCCATTGAGATTAGTGGAGCTATTGCCTTGAAGCCAGAATAGAGAGGTATGAGGTTACGTCCCCCGACTGAGAATGGCACCCCTGCCCTCGTTCCAACCCGGGTCATGATGGCTATATCCATTAAGTTTTAAACAACAAGACCGCTTGGCGAAAAAAACTTAAACCTAATTGACAAATCTATATGTAATCTCTGCGAAGGCTCCACATTATCCAACCTGCCCTCCTTATAGAACGGAGCAGTTCCAGCGATCATCTCAGGATGATGGACTAAATTAACGTGAATTCGGGATAAGGATTTTGGCGGTTAAAACCGCAGCTATCGGAGCAAAACCGATTTGCGTCAGTTCGTCAACTCTTAGATCTTCCGGAGTCCGTGTCGGCGGACTTCGCTCTAGTAGCCGCGAATTCATTCGCCAGGCTCTTAAACCGAACTGACGTTAAATTAAGACGCCATTTTTGTGAGGGGGGTGTTAATACCAACCCTGTACAGCTAGGGCACATTCAGGAAACCTTGTTTGCCAGCTTCACTCAACCCTCATCTCCCAATCTCTTCTCTCACTTGGGAGAAGGGGAGGTTGGTGGGGTGTAGTCTGTAGCAACCATTTCTAGAACTGGTATAGCCGTAGCCAGATTCGATGGGGCGGAGGTGAGTCGGAAAGCTTCCCAAAATCCAGGGTTTGAGCCATTGCCTTTGCATTAAGCTTTCTGACCAAAGCCGTATTACAGCAAAATGGGATGGTTGCTTAACAACCACCCCTTCACCCCTTTCAAAACTTATTTTTTGCTGTACTAGTTGCTATGTTTGATATGGAGCTAGTGTCGTGAGCGTTTGGTGTATAAACGCTCCATTGACATAGAATCTATCCGAAAACCCGTGGTGTAGTGTGGCATTGCCCACCTTACTTCCGTTTCAGAAACGATGTTCGAGGTTTTCGGATAGGTACACAAAGGGGAATTTACAAAGTAGCGTTTAGACGGCTAACCATCAGATTATTTACCATCATGGTCAGCATCACCTGGAATAGCTCGCTCAACTCGATCCCAGGCATCACGGGTAGCATGTTTTGCCTTATCCCATGCCAACCGACCTTTGCCCCGTCGCTGTTCATAATCAGTTTGTAGATGAGGTTCTGCCTGGGTGTAAGTCATCCCTCGTTGAGAATACGTTGAGTAACCTTCGTACCCTGTTCGATAAGCAGGGTCATAGTCATCATAGGTGTAGTTAGATTCCACATAGGGACGACTGGAATAATTGCTGCGCCAATAATCGTTTTCAACGGTAGGGTCGATCTTTTCAGCAACTCCTTTACCAGCCAATCCACCCGCAACTGCTCCGACAGCTGCACCTACAACCGCACCCACTGGACCACCAACAGCACCTCCAATGGCTGTACCGATCGCCCCTGCACCAGCGGCTCCAACACCTGTTCCTACAGGGTGTGCACCGGGTTGACCAGAAATGGGGTCTAAATTAGCATCATGACCTTGCTTTTTATCATGGTCTGTCATGGATAAACCTCCCTATTAAAAAGAAATTTTTGACTTAAGCGGTACAGTTGTCACCGTTGCAGTCAGGACAAAGAGAATAGGGTACTCCTACTATCTCGGCTTAACTCTGGTGGCTACAGCTATAGCAACTGTTGAGACAATTGACTGTCGAGGCAATTGACTGTCGAGACAATTGACTGTCGAGACAATTGAGATAAGGAGAGCTATCAGGGGTTTCACTCCTGCAACCCGTCCTAACCAACCTTGCGATCGCTATGTAACGGCATGAGTCAAAATCACTGTTTTAGTGAAAGAATTATCTATAACGGTAATGACTGTCAGGGCTGTAAACGTCAGCTTTGCGATGGAGGTCGCCATCTGCAAAAAGGAGCAAATTTTATTAAAATTTAAGGTTGTAACGGCTGACCCTGTAGGGATAAGTACTCCCTCTGAGGATTGTGGGTCAGGTCGGCTTTGTTCCTGTAGCTACGGTTTTAACCGCCAATATCCTTATCTCGAATTCACGTTATTTAATGCCCATTCCTTGTGAGATTTGTTGGGGAGTGATAGAAGAAGGATATACAGCTGTTTGTCTTATCGCTCTGTCATTATTATTGCTCTGTCATTGCGTCATTAGATGGGATTGATGTATGAGCTTTAGTCGTTAAGACAGAGGAAGGACAGTCACTCTATATATAAAATAAAAGGAACTGACTTTAGCGATTAAATAGCTCATGGCTGACCCTGGAGCGCATCCATCAAAGAATAGGCTCATGACCTGGTGGGATAGTTTGAATCCCTCCTCACGGTTGCTGGCGATCGCTCTAGCTGCCCCCCTGACCGTCTTAAATGCGTGGGCTCTTTCTAAAATCTTCGGATATTTTCAATCTCTATTTATTATCCTGTTGACCTCCTCACTCCTGGCATTTTTGCTGAACTACCCAGTGAGATGGTTTGAAAAGCGAGGTCTAAAGCAAGGGCAAGCTGCTGTCCTGGTGTTTTTGGTGGCTATCTTGTTGGTGTCAGGGTTGGGAGTCACCCTACTGCCCCTGGTATTGACCCAGGCACAACAGTTAATTGCTCGCCTGCCGGAGTGGCTTGACTCTGGACGGCAGCAACTCTTGACCCTGGACGATCGAGTGAACGCGATCGGCTTGCCAATCAATCTAGACGGGTTAGCAGAGCAACTCAACGCCCAACTCATTCGTGAATTGCAACTAATCACACGGCAGGCACTCAATCTAACGTTGAGCTTGACTGTATTCACCGTTGTTAGAACGTTGGATGTGCTGTTGACTATTGTGCTCACGTTTTACCTGGTACAAAATAGCCCAATCATCTGGAGAAGCTTGATCCAGTGGTTGCCAACGCGATTACAAATTCCCTTTTCTCAAACGCTGCAATCCAGCTTCCAAAACTACTTCTTTGGGCAGGTCATCTCAGCTACCTGTATGGGTTTGGGGTTGACATCGGTATTCCTGTTACTGAAAGTTCCTTTTGGACTGTTGTTTGGGTTGACGATCGGCTTTATGGCGTTGGTGCCGTTTGGTGGCTCAGTAGGGATTGCAACGGTCACGCTGTTGGTGGCATTGCAAAACTTTGGTTTGGCATTTCAGGTGTTAGCCGTTGCCCTGATCGTGCAGCAAATTGTCGAAAACTTTATCGCTCCCAGAGTTTTGGGTACGGTGACGGGCTTAAATCCGTTCTGGGTGTTTGTGTCTTTGCTGGCAGGTGCACGAGTGGGCGGGTTGCTAGGCATCGTTGTCGCCGTTCCCATTGCAGTGGTCATCAAGGAAATATTGATCGCGGTGCGATCGTCCCACCATGGGGATAGCAGTTCTCATCCTCCCTTGCCCCCTGCGATCGAAACCGTTGAAAAGGTGGATGAAAAACGGTTGCAAAGCTCTGGTGTTAGCGGTCAAGAGTAAGCTAATTTTCTAGTGTTGGGCTGATTGAGAAACTCCAACTCGATTCGAGGCGATTAACTGACAAGCTCATGAGCCAATTCCCTCAATTTCTGCGCGATCGCTATGGCACCGATATTTCCCATCCTCATATTCGTGAAAACGATGTCGTGACTTGCCTGTTAGCCCATCGTTCGATTCGTGCCTATCGTCCTGACCCACTCCCAGAGGGAACCCTGGAAACCCTGATTGCAGCGGCGCAATCGGCATCAAGTTCTTCCAATTTGCAGACATGGAGCGTCGTTGCTGTAGAAGATCCAGACCGCAAAGCAACCCTATCAACCCTGGCAGGCAATCAACCTTACATTCGCCAGTGCCCGCTATTTCTAGCATGGCTGGTCGATCTGGCACGGTTGACCCAGATTGCGGAACAACGGGGCTTGCCTCATGCGGGGTTGGATTATCTGGAAATGTTTTTGATGGCAGCCATTGATGCTGCTTTAGCCTCGCAAAACGCGGCGATCGCCGCTGAGTCCCTGGGGTTAGGCATTGTCTACATTGGAGGGCTACGAAACCGTCCAGAAGAAGTGGCATCTGTGCTGCAACTACCGCCCCATGTTTTCGGGGTGTTTGGGATGTGCGTAGGCTATCCTGACGAGGCTCAGTCGGTTGCAATCAAACCTCGTTTGCCCCAATCTGCTGTTCTGCATCGAGAGACGTATCAGGCAGCGCAGAACGAGGCGATCGCCCACTACAACACCATCATGCGAGACTTTTACGCAGCACAACAGATGAATGTAGCGGGAGATTGGGCAGAACATTCGGTTAAACGGGTGGCGGGAGCCGAAAGCCTGTCGGGACGCGATCGCCTGTGCGAGATTCTCAATCGGTTAGGGTTTCCGCTGCTTTGAGGGGTTGAGTTGTTAACTGGGCGATCGCTCCTACCAAATTAGCCTGACTTAGCTGAGCGAAGGCACTATCCGCGAGGATCCGATGAGTAGCAGTTGTGGGATGAATCCCATCCCAAAACAAAAACTGGTCGGGTTGACTACAGGTTGCGAAATCGACCAGGCAGTTTTGAGTGACATTCTTGAAACCAAATCGTGCTGGATTGGCGATCGCCTCCTGATAAAGCGCATATACATCCAACTCAATCAATTGCAGTTCTGCGTTGGATTGTTGACCCAACACTTTTAATAAGCGACGGAGACTGGAATTGTGAGTGCGAGCCGAGTTGGTCAGTGCTGCTGCTTTAGTCGTGTTGCGAGTTGCCGGAAGGTTGCCCAGATCAGGCAAGTTTGCCACCAAAATGTGTTTTGCCCCCTTCGACGTGAGGGACTGCAACACATTGGATAAATTGGCGATCGCCTGTTCGGGTTTGGTTAGGTCTTGTAAGTAATCATTCGCTCCTGCCCAAATAATGTATAAGGCAGAGGGGTTGAGTTGCGATTGAGTGGCGGTGAAACGTTGTACCTGAGAGACGACGGTGGGAACAGGCAATGGAGAACCACTGCTAACAATGGTGGCTCCACCCCAGGCGGAATTCGTAATTTTATGGGTGGGCAAGTTTAATTGTTGAGCCAGATATTCAACCCATACCAATCCATTGGAGTAACGTCCTTGAAAATAAGGTGGACTGGGAGGATAGAGTCGATTGGAGGTTTGAAAGACATTTCCAACATCAGAAAGACTATCTCCAAAGACATAAATTTCATCAACGGAATGATGTTGAGGAGTGAGGGTGATGAGTGCAGTCATGAGTAATGTTAGGAGTGCAAGACTCACAAATAAAATTATTTTTTTAAGGTGCAATTTCAGCAGCATTAGAGAGAATAGCGCACTTCTATACTGTAACGATTCACACTCAAGATGACAGAAATTGAGATCCCCAGTCTCTCTTTGAAGTTGATCAGAAGCTTGTGTGATCGCATCATCACAAACTAGTGTTGCGAACACAAAGTTCTGCAATGTAGGGGGTTTGGGGACTTCGCCCCCAAGAAGGGGTTTCACCCCTTCACCCCTTTCAAAACTTATTTTTTGCTGTACTAGGAATCTTTAAAGAAAGGGGTTTGGGTTTTAAGATGAATCGTCTTCTGCAAGTGTGGATGTTTAAAGACCAGTTCTCTAGCATGAAGGTATAACCGATCTGTATTGGCTGCATCTCCATACAGGCGATCGCCCCTGATCGGCATACCTAAACCTCTAACATCCGCTGCATGGACTCGCAGTTGATGAGTCCGTCCTGTCAAGGGTATCAATTCCACACGGGTCAACTCTCCCTCGTGGGTCAGCACGCGAAAATGGGTGATGCTGAGTTTACCCCGTTCATCAACGGTTTGGTAAGGACGATGATCCGGATTGCCCCACAGTGGTAGCTCGATGACTCCCTGTTCAACCGTCACTCTGCCTGTTAGAACGGCTTCATAAACCTTCTGCACCTGGCGTTGCTGAAATTGCTGGCTCATAGCTCGATAGGTCTGCAAATCGCGTGCCACCAATAGAATTCCGGAAGTATCCTGGTCGAGTCGATGGACTGCTCTCAGCGTCTGCTCCGGAAACTGCACCTGCAATCGGTTGACAACGCTATCCTGGCGATCGCCATATCGACCGGGAACCGAGAGCAATCCGGCAGGTTTATTAACCGCCAGCAGCCACTCATCCTCATAAATCAGATCCATCTCAGGTGTGGAAATGGCAGCCTGTTGCGGCAATCCAGACAACAGAAACCCCATAATCGGTTGACACCGCTCAGCGCAGGCTCCATAAAACGCTCCCTGCATTTTATCCCCAGCGACAGACGAGGGTCCCCACCAAAACTCTGCCATTGCTACAGGTTTCAGTCCATGTGTTGCAGCGTAGTGGAGGAGTTTGGGGGCGCAGCAATCCCCCGTTCCTGTTGGTAGAAACCCGTTGGGCATCAAGTGATGCAGCGATACAGACTGTCCTGCAAAGTTGGTCAGTCGGTAGGTTTCATACATCTGAGTTTGCAGTTGTCGCGATAGTTCTTTGCGTCGTTGTTTGAGTTGTTGTATTCGAGCGTCTGCCTGGGCGATCGCCTGCTTTAACGGTTGCAGTGCCATATCTCGGTGCTGTTTGAGGCGACGTAGTTCGATCCCCTCATAACGGCTACGGTCATCCAATCCTTCTAATGCGGTCTTTAAGGCGTCTCCAGTCAGGCGTGTAAGAAGCTCTTGGCGTTGTTGTTGTCGCTCTAGCTTAGAACGTTGATGGCACTGTTTGAGTTGTTGTAATTGTTGTTCAAACTCGTAAGAAATACGCTCAAATTGTTCTCGTTCTGGAAGATGTTGAAGAGTGATCAGAGTTTGTTTAATCGTCTCTAGTTGATCTAGCGTGAGAGCTTCTGCAAATGCGATGCGATCGCGCCCTGGAATCGGTGGAACCCAACCCTCCACAACCGCATGACCATTGAGTAGCCCGGAGAAAGCCTTGAGAACTCGCATTCCGACAGGTGTTTCGACCAGTAACACCCCATACATCTTACCTTCTATCTTGCCCTGATGGAAGTAGCGTTGATCCGTGAGGTGTTGCATTAACCCATGAGCGATCGCCTCTGCCAGACGGGTTCGCGGTAAGGACAATACAACCCCCGTTTGTGGACATCGCCCCTCGTAACAATACTCAATTGTGTTCGAGTCTGCAACCGTTTCAGAGTCAATAAAATCGGTTAAGGGATGCAGTGTCACGAAGTCCGTCATTCTGTCTTTTTGGCTTTCCAGGTGCCACCATACGTATAAAAGGGATTGTTGTGGCTAACTTCATCCCAACAGCGACGGCAGACAAAGACCCATTTACCCGATTCATCATGTTGCACACGATAGAGTACGGGTTCTACTTGCTGACATTGAGCGCAAGGTTTTTGTCGCGATCGCATATTTTTAATGGTAAACAACAATAGACATGTCTTTAAACGTGTTTGAGATTTCCGTGAATCTCCGGTTCGCACTTTGCCTAATTTGGGGCAACTTAGAGATGCAAACGAAGGGGCGATCGCCTGGAACCAAAAAAGTTATGGCGCAAATCAAAATTTCACCCTGGTCAATTCTCGTACTCATGATGCTGGTTGGATCAGTCGCAATGGCAATTCCGTTGGAGCCAGCGACTTCTGACATCATGACTCCCTTTCATCAGACAATGCAAGGTGTTTACGGACGTTAATCGATAACCGATTCCCAAATCCGTTTTAACAAGGCATTAAACGGCTCCCAATCGTCATCTACTGTAATGGGTTCCCAGATCGCCTCAATTTCTGGTCGCACCAAAATAGTACTGGGATTATGTTGATTGAGCCGTTGTAACACAACCGCTATTTCGGGCTCAGCAAGGCTAGCAAGAGCTTGTTGATAAATCTGTCGCCATTGCTTAAAGCTGCTTGCCAGAGCATCTGCATTGGGAGATACCGATGCAGCAAAAATCAAATTAGCATCTTCGCGCCACTGCGGTGAGAACTGCTGTCGGAGTGCTAAAAAGAAGTCATGATAGCCAATCTGAGTGGTTTGTAGAAATTGAATTGTGAGTTTTAACAGATCGTCTGCCAGTGGCGTTGGCAGTTGCTCAAACCCCAATTTGTGCAACATCCGTTGTTGATAGGCGGTGTAGTAATGCTCCTCAAATTGCGCTAACCCCGCTTCTAGATCGGTTGTTGGTATTACCGTCGCCAGGGGCACCTGTAGCAACTCTAAATTGAGTTTGCAAATGAGGGGTTGATTGGCGTAACAATATCGCCCAAAGTAATCAAAGTAAGCCGCTGTGAACTTGGGATCATACTTTTCAATAAAGGCGTAGGGGCCGTAATCAAAACTCTCGCCTGTGATCGACATGTTGTCGGTGTTAAGCACGGCATGACAGAACCCAACCGACATCCACTGAGCGGCTAATGTGGCGACCCGTTGCACCAACTCGGCATAAAACCGAGCATAGCGATCGCGCTCTCGGTGTAGATGAGGATAGTAGTAAGTGATAACGTGGTCGAGTAATTTTTGAATCAAATCTGGGCGTTGCAGGGTGTGTAACCGCTCAAAGGTGCCAAAGCGAATGTGCGATCGGTTAAACCGCACCATTACCGATGACCGAGTGGGGGACGGTTCGTCACCTCGCCACAACGCCTCTCCTGTCTCGATCAAGCTGAGGCAGCGTGAGGTGCGTACCCCCAATCGATGTAACATCTCTGCCGCCAATACTTCACGTACACCCCCTTTTAGCGTCAGCCTGCCATCGCCACCCCGCGAGTAGGGAGTTGTGCCCGATCCTTTTGTACCAAAGTCATACAATTCAAAATCTTTGCCCCGCACCTGACCATACAAAAAACCCCTGCCATCTCCGAGATAGGGGTTGTATTCCCCAAATTGATAGCCGTGATAGCGCATGGCTAGCAGCGGCATCCGCCCGATAAATTTGCCAAACGCCTCAATGAAATGGTGGTCACTGACATCGGCGGGATTGAGTCCAATCCTGGGCAGCAAGTCATTATTACGAAACCGCAGGATGTGTTGGGGAAACTCTGCCGCAGAGACAGAGTCGTAATAGTCTTCTCCTAAAGATTCAAAGGCGGGTTCGTACGGTAGAGCAAGAAACGGGTTGGCAGCGGGCATGGGTTAGTTCAGTGAATTATTAAGGACGATTGTACTCGCACAATATATGCCTGTAGGCTCAACCCTATCTCAAAAAGTCAGGTAAGTTTTGCCCCCCTCGACTTAACTTTTTGGAGTAAAGTCCCTAATTTTTCCCTATTGTGAAAGAAAAGACCAAATCCTACGATATTACCAACATTACCCGTAGATCTTCGAGAATTTTTTAAGCCCTCGCAATTTAATTTTGAGTTTAAGACCCAATCAAAAATAGATTGCAATATCTCTTAAATCTCATCTACTTCAGATATTCTATGAGGCTTTCATGAATCAAATAAAAACAACTCAAGCTAAATCAAAAGCTACAGTGTGGCTTGAGAAAATGAGTCATTTCTTCCAATTTGAGCAATTGGGAACGAACTATCGCAGTGAATTACTGGCGAGTTTAACCATCTTTATGACGATCGCCCCAATTTTGGTGGTCAATGCTCATATTCTTGGCAATGCTGTTTTTTTGAACGAGACAGGAGACTTATTTGATCAAATCCTGGTTGCTCTTGTGCTGTGTTCTGCGGTTTCTAGCATTTTGATGGGGCTATTTACAAACTATCCTTTTGTGCTTGGATCGGGCACTGGGATTGTTGCGCTGGTTGCCTTCTCGGTTGTGCTAGGCATGGGCATGAATTGGCGATTAGCACTCACAGCAACCCTGGTAGAAGGGATACTCTTTACAGCTTTGTCCCTCAGTCCGTTTCGGCATCAATTGAATGCTGCTATTCCTGACTTTCTCAAAAAGGCAATGGTGGTTGGATTAGGGCTATTTCTGGCTTATATTGCATTGTCGGGTAGGGCTGCTCCTCCCAATTTAGGCACCGGGATTGTGATTACCAGCGAAGCGACCCCGACTACCTTAGGCTCATTAAACCAACCGACAACCATCATCGGCGTTTTGGGAATTTTACTGACAGCGATGCTCATTGTTCGGCGGGTCAAGGGTGGACTGCTGTTGAGTATTTTGGGAACGGCGATCGTTGGCTGGCTTTGGGGAGTGGCACCCTTACCTCAGGGCATTTTCAGCCTACCGCAATTTCCTGTCGATCTATTTGGGCAAGCCCTCTTTGGCATACAGTATCTTACCTGGTCTCAACTGGGAAATTTTGTTGCTGTTGTTTTTATCCTGCTCTTTGTTACCTTATCGGACACCATTAGCTCGCTCAACGTGTTGGGGCAACAGGTCGATCGGCTAAAACCCAACGGAGATCTCTATCGCTCGAAACAAGCTCTGCTCTCTAATTCTTTAGGTACTGTATTGGGTGCTCTGGTTGGCAGTGTGCCTGTGATTCCTTATCTGGACTCTGCTGCGGGTATTTTTGAAGGGGGACGGAGCGGATTTGTGGCGATTGTCGTTGCAATTTTGTCTCTGATCTCACTCTTATTTACTCCTGTATTTGCGGCTATTCCTGCCTTTGCGGCTGCACCCGTGTTAATCCTGATTGGGGTTCTCATGATGAGTTGTGTTCGCTTTATTGATTGGACTGACCTGGCAGAGGCAATTCCCGCATTTCTGGTGATTTTGATGATACCGCTCACCTTCTCAGTGGCTAACGGGGTGGCAGCAGGTTTTATTGCTCATGCCGCTATCAACGTTGTGCAGGGAAATCGACAAAAAGACCTGCAATCGAGCCTGTTTTTGGCAGCGATCGCTCTGGCTTATTTCGTATTGATTACCTGGAAAGTGTAGGGTAGCTCTTACAACCCATCGGGGAGGGCTGTATCAAATACGCTCAAGGTTATTTCCGCGACAGACCTTACGGATAACGGTGTGGTACTTTTGAGACAACAGAATTTTGGTCTGGTATCGCATTTGTCAGAGAAGTAACCTATGTATCGATTCCAGATCAGTGCATTGACACAACCCGGAGAAGCGATCGCCCTTGTCGGGTCAATTCCGCAGATGGGGTCATGGGATGTGAACCGATGTGTCCGGTTGCAGACGAGGCGCGATCGCTATCCTGTGTGGTCTGTTGATCTTGATTTAACTGGAATCGAATCCCCACCCGAATATAAGTACATCCGCCTGCGTCCCGATGGGGGGGTGGAGTGGGAGGCGTGGGGATCAAACCGTTGGGTGCCCATTGAACCGGAGCCGTTACCCAGTCCTGTGATTGTGGAGGATGGTGCGATTGGGACAATCCCCTCCTATCCCTACGGCTATTACGCAAACCCAGTCGCTCAACCCGTCCCTCAACATCAGGATGGGCTGAAGATTGTGGTGATTGGTAGCTCGGTGGCATTGGGCTGTAGTGCCTGGTTGTTGCACGGGTGGGCATGGCATTTGGGACAAACCCTGCAACGCTTTGGGCATCACCTGGTGAATGTGTCTGAAATTGGTACAAACGTCAGCACGACGATCGCCCGCTTTTCCCAGGTCGTTGCCCCGGAAGACCCTGATATTGTGATTATTGCGCTCTCACTGGGCAATGAAGGCTTAGCCTCCAGTGCTCCATTACATCAACGAGCCATTCAGCGACGCTTTGAGAATGGGTTGCAGCAATTGATTAAGATGACCCGCGAACTGGGGGCAATTCCGATGTTGGGAGGGGTGTATCCCAATGGGGGCTACACGTTAGAGCACTACAGATTATTGCAGGAAACCCACCAACGAATGCAGACGTGGGGCGTTCCGGTGTTGGATTGGCTGTCCGTATTGGATGACGGTCAGGGCCGCTGGAAGCCCGGAATTTGGATTGATCCTGCCCATCCCAATACAATCGGGCATCGGTTAATGGCGGAGGCGATCGACCTCAGTCTGTTTCACAGAAGTAAAGCTGACCTGGCGACGATCGTCCATCCTCATCTTCCGACAGAAAGTCCGATCTATCAAGACAGTAGCGGGTTTCACCTGTTTACCCGCCATGCCGAAAACAGCTTACGGGTGATCAACACCTCGTCCTACTCTTACACTCTCTCTCCCCAATGGCAAAACGTGCAAACGGCTCTACAAGCAGCACGGTTACCCGCAGGCATTTATATCGCTGAAAACTCGACCTCTGGAACGTCGCCGTTTCTATTTATTCAAGATGATGGGGCGATCGAGACGACAATGGCTGTTCCTCCGTCTGCTGATCTGAGGTTTTATCCAGCCTTTCATTTCTTTGTACCGCACCGATCCGACGTTGTCTTCTACGATGGGCATTTAGGCATTCTCAAAGTCAGTGATAGTCGGCTGTATGTGATTAACGAATCGGATCACGACTACAATTTGCATCCAATGTGGAAGGAAGTGCGTGCGGCGTTAAGAGCCATGCCATCGGGGGTGTATCGCGATCCGCTGCATCCAGATGCTCCCTTCCGAACCCTGATGATCGGCAATGAGGGATTAGAGAGCCGCGTGAAAGTTGCCCCCCGATCGGCGATGGTGCTGGACTATCAGTGCAGTTTGGCGGAGGTAAGCCGTGTAGCGATCATTCCCCTGGGCGATCGCTGTGCGGTGCGAATGCTGTTGTATAAGCTGGAGTACGACGGACCTGCCTTTCCCTTTGACCTGACCCGCACGACCAATCTGGCAGATGTTGCCGATATGATTCAGAGCGGATTTGAGGACATGTGGAATCCGGCTTTTTTGCATTACAACCACGATGCACGGCGAATTTATCATACGAAATGGAGTGGATTATCATTTGCGCACGAAGCGGAAGAAAGTGATGATCCGGTCAACGATATGTCTCCTGTATACGAACGGATGCGGGTGCGGTATACGGCGCGATCAGAACGGTTTTGGTACACGTTACGAGCCTGTGATAAAGCCTTATTTGTACGAACGGGGTTGTGCGATCGCAACAGTGTCGTCGATCTAGTTCACAAGCTCGAAGCTAAATGTGAAGGAAAACCCTTTCGGTTACTGCTGATTTCGCCCCAGAGTTCAGATGAATTTGCGGATCTGGCTAACGTGTTGCATTACAATTTGGAATTCAATCCCGATCGCATGTACGACGATTTAGGACACTGGCTCTATTGCACTGAACTCATGCGAGGCATTCTTGATTCATTGGGTGTATCCAGTCAAAATCTTTTCTGGTGTCCACCGAACCCCCCAAAGGATGTAGCATAGATTCGGTAAACCCTTGATTTTCCGTAGTCCACGCAGATGGACTTGGTTCTGATAGCCGCGAATTGATTCGCCAGGTGATTAACCCAAATTGAGGTTGAGTAACTTCCTGGCTGTACGGGTTTGGTGATGCCAAACCCTTAAAGACCCTTTACACTCTGGGATATCTTTGGGGCATGAGTTAAAACGGAATTACGTTTTACAGCGTATGTCCAATGCACATCACACTCCATACCGACAAAAAACTTGTCCTACAAATCTCTGAAAATCAATTCTTGGCGATCGCTCTGCAAGTTGGTGGTACATTGATTGGGGTGAGCATTTTAATGTTTAGTGCAGACTTCACCACAAACCCTGATTACAGTGCTCTATCTGCACAAAACTTGAACTCTTTTGTTAGATTCTTAGGCGTGATCCTGGCGATGATTGGTGTGTCATGTATTGGATTTGCCACAAACAATCGGCACCAATCATACACGTTTGATAAAGAAAGTGGTTTGTTAACCGTTCAAGGAAAAGGAATTGCTCGACTTTTGAGGCAGGAATATCCCCTCAGCAGTATTCGAGAGGTGATTGTTGGTCAGACGGAATCGACTCCTCCAGCGAGCGTTACAGAAAATTATTCGGTCATCTCTGTTCCGGATGAGTATTGGATTTATCTGGAGTTTGAGGATTCCTTCCCAAGGATATTTTTGCAGTATCGTAGCTCAGATCAGCAAACAGTAAATGAGTTGGCAAATGCAATTCGACAATTTTTAGGACACCCGCTTGTTAGTAGTGTGGCGTGAGGTGTTGCTGATTCAATTGACGAATCTTGGAGGGTGTTTCGCGAAACGCCCATATCAACGGTGGTAAGTTTTTAGAATCCTTGTGTATTCAGCGCAAACCCGCTTCTAGTGAGGAGCCAAGGGTTTTAGAGTAAGACTGAGTTCTCTACAAATCGGGTAGAGGAGGTAAGGGGTGTGCCGCATAGATGTCGAGTTGGGTTGCCTCTCGGTATTGGGAGTACGCCACAGCAAGATGGGAATGCTCAGGATGCCAAGGAGCATGACGACGATTGCCATTAACCAGATGACAAAGCGACTGGGGCGATAGTCACCTCGCTCAATCTGCCAAAACGTTTGATTATATCGCCACGCGCCCAGTGCGATCGCCAGTACGCCACAGACAATTAAGCTGATGCCCAACACCTCTGAATTTAACAGGGGGTTAGTTTGAGTAGACTGTTGTGTTAGCGATGCCTGGAGTTGACTCAAAAAGATGCCAAAGCGGGCGATCGCTAACCCTAATCCAATCAGGGCGATCGCGGTTCGTAACCAGGCTAAAAAGGTGCGCTCATTGGCTTGATGTTCGCGCTGGCGATCGATTTTAGGCGGTTTAACCACAACGAATTGTCAAAACATGAAAGGACACACTATTCACAATAGAGCAATCGTTCTACAGGATGGAACGTTGCAAATTGTTATCTCCTAGGATTTAATTTTCAGGAAACCTCTGTAAAGAATAATGCAGATCCATTGCGATTTTAAGACAAGCTCTATGAAGTCTCTTATGATTGAAGTATAGATAATTTATACACTAAGACAGAGGTAAAGATCGCTGCAATAGACTCTGACAAATAGCATGGTTTGAGCATCATTACAGTTACATTCTATAAAGCTGAGGTCACTGATATGAAAGTCTTTGAAATGATTCGTGATGCAGTTCACTACCTCTCCGAAGGAGCAACCAGAATCTTCAAACCCAGTGATGATCATTATCCAGAAACAGGTGTACAACCCTTTGAAGGCGAACCCTATTCTCAATGGGTTGAGCTTCAAAATACCAAAAATCCGCTCAAGTAAACGTTTGTTTTCTTTGTCCTGCTTAGTCGCAATAATCAACAATTAACGCAACATCTTATTGGGTGTTGCGTTTTGTCTGTGTATACCTCAAATGGGGTCACTAAAATTGCGATCGCCCTCAAACGAGTCTTCCACATTTTCCATCGTGTCTTCAAAGCGATCGCCCATATCATCAAAAAAGTCTGCGATCGCAGGTGTGGTAATCTCCACGATCGGATCTCCCACAATCTTGATCACTAAGCCGCTAATAATAGCAATTAACAAGACGCCGACCCAGCTTAATCGTTGGCTCATGCAGGTCAAACTCACTCCACAGACATAGATTTTAACCCTTCCTCAAGTCAAAATTCTCAAATTTCCTGGTTAAGATAGGCTTTGGGTAGAGACAGTCGATCGAGGGAAGTAACGGTGCCTGCAATGTGGGCTAAAACAGAAAGTTGCCCAAAAGTTTGCATATTTCCCGAAAGACCAACCGATAGAACTTTAAGCCCCCACAGTTCCAAAGGGGTGAGGTGGTTAGAACAGCCCCCGCTAGCTGGCTCGCTACTTTGGAACTGTCCCCCTCGTGGGGTGATCAAAGCTCGCTCGTTCCAATTCCCTTCTAAAGGAATAGCGATCGCCCAAATTTTTGTAACTACCAATAGACTTGCGATTTGATCATCTCTCTTTGGATAGAGCGCATTCGTCCCTCTTCCTGCTGATAATGGTTGCTGATTAAGTAAGTTGGAGGGTTTAGACTCTTGAGGGCTGCAATTTCGCACTAGGCATACTGAATGCTTGATCGCGAAAGCCTTTCAGAGAGTTTTAGACAACTTATCTTTAGCAAGTTAGCAAGATTGCTGAGTGTGGTGACTCTCAGCCAATTTTCGTCAGTTGCCATTTTGAGTCAGCTTAGGAACCAGGTAAGAACGAGTATGCCAGCCTCAACCCCCACTCCCGCGACCGACAACAGTGCTCTTGATCTCAAACAACTCTTAAAAGTCTTAACAGAGGTTAAAAAAGGTAATTTTGCAGCCCGGATGCCGATTGACCAGACAGGCATCGCTGGAAAAATTGCTGACGTGCTCAACGACGTCATTGAGATGAATGAGCGGCTGAGTAACGAACTGGAACGCATCAGCAGTGTCGTTGGTAAGGAGGGGAAAATTTATGAGCGGGCTTCACTGGGTAGTCAAAAGGGTTCCTGGACGACCTGCGTGGAGTCAGTCAACAATCTGATTACTGACCTGGTGCAACCGACCGAAGAGACGGCACGAGTAATTCGGGCGGTGGCAAATGGTGACCTGACCCAGACGATCGCCACGGATATTGAAGGGCGACCGCTGCGAGGCGAGTTCTTGCAAACGGCGCAGATTGTCAACACGATGGTGGATCAGCTCAACTCCTTTGCCTCTGAGGTGACACGGGTGGCACGAGAGGTGGGAACTGAAGGAAAGCTGGGGGTACAGGCGGAAGTCCGGGGTGTGGCTGGAACCTGGAAAGACCTGACCGACTCCGTGAACCTGATGGCGGGCAACCTGACCGCCCAGGTACGGAACATCGCCGAAGTGACGACAGCGGTGGCGAATGGTGACCTCTCCAAGAAGATTACGGTAGAGGTAAAAGGCGAGATTCTGGAACTGAAGAACACCATCAACATCATGGTGGATCAGCTTAACTCCTTTGCCTCGGAGGTGACGCGGGTGGCACGAGAGGTGGGAACGGAAGGAAAACTGGGGGTACAAGCCGAGGTACGTGGGGTTGCTGGAACCTGGAAGGACTTGACCGACTCCGTGAACCTGATGGCGGGTAACCTGACCGGGCAGGTGCGGAACATTGCGGAAGTGGCAACGGCGATCGCCAACGGTGATCTCTCCAAGAAAATCACGGTAGACGTTAAGGGCGAGATTCTGGAACTGAAGAACACCATCAACATCATGGTGGATCAGCTCAACTCCTTTGCCTCTGAGGTGACGCGGGTGGCGCGGGAAGTAGGCTCCGAAGGAAAGCTGGGGGGACAGGCGCAGGTGCGAGGTGTTGCCGGAACCTGGAAAGACTTGACGGACTCGGTGAACTTCATGGCGGGTTCCTTAACGGCGCAAGTGCGGAACATCGCCGAAGTGACAACGGCGGTGGCGAATGGTGACCTCTCCAAAAAGATTACGGTAGACGTTAAGGGCGAAATTCTGGAACTGAAGAACACCATCAACATCATGGTGGATCAGCTCAACTCCTTTGCCTCTGAGGTGACACGGGTGGCACGGGAAGTGGGAACCGAAGGAAAACTCGGTGTGCAGGCGCAAGTACCGGGGGTTGCCGGAACCTGGAAAGACTTGACCGACAACGTGAACCTGATGGCGGGTAACCTGACCGGGCAGGTGCGGAACATCGCCGAAGTGACGACGGCGGTGGCAAACGGTGACCTCTCCAAGAAGATTACGGTAGACGTTAAGGGCGAGATTCTGGAACTGAAGAACACCATCAACATCATGGTGGATCAGCTCAACTCCTTTGCCTCGGAGGTAACGCGGGTCGCTCGTGAAGTAGGTGCCGAAGGAAAACTGGGTGGACAGGCGCAGGTGCCAGGGGTTGCGGGAACCTGGAAAGACCTGACCGACTCGGTGAACTTCATGGCGGGTTCCTTAACCGCGCAAGTGCGGAACATCGCCGAAGTAACAACGGCGGTGGCAAACGGCGACCTCTCCAAGAAAATCACGGTAGACGTTAAGGGCGAGATTCTCGAACTGAAGAACACCATCAACATCATGGTGGATCAGTTGAACTCCTTTGCCTCGGAGGTAACGCGGGTTGCACGAGAGGTGGGAACGGAAGGAAAACTGGGGGTACAGGCGGAGGTACGTGGCGTTGCCGGAACCTGGAAAGACCTCACCGACTCCGTGAACTCGATGGCGGGTAACCTGACGGGGCAGGTGCGGAACATTGCCGAAGTAACAACGGCGGTGGCAAATGGTGACCTCTCCAAGAAGATTACAGTAGACGTTAAAGGCGAAATTCTGGAGCTAAAGAACACGATCAATACGATGGTGGATCAGCTCAGTTCCTTTGCCTCGGAGGTAACGCGGGTTGCTCGCGAAGTAGGAACCGAAGGGAAGTTAGGCGTACAGGCGGAGGTACGCGGCGTTGCCGGAACCTGGAAAGACCTCACCGACAACGTAAACTCAATGGCAGGCAACCTGACTGCCCAGGTCCGGAACATTGCCGAAGTCTCCACGGCGATCGCCAACGGTGACCTCTCCAAGAAAATTACCGTGCAGGTCAAGGGCGAAATTCTGGAACTGAAAAACACGATCAACACGATGGTGGATCAGCTCAGTGCCTTCGCCTCGGAGGTAACGCGGGTGGCGCGGGAAGTAGGCTCGGAAGGAAAACTGGGGGTACAGGCCGATGTCCGGGGGGTTGCCGGAACCTGGAAAGACCTCACCGACTCCGTGAACTTCATGGCAGGCTCTCTAACCGCCCAGGTACGGAACATCGCGGCGGTGACAACGGCGGTGGCAAACGGCGACCTCTCCAAGAAGATTACGGTAGACGTAAAAGGCGAGATCTTGGAGCTAAAAAACACGATCAATACGATGGTGGATCAGCTCAACTCCTTTGCCTCGGAGGTAACGCGGGTTGCACGAGAGGTGGGAACGGAAGGAAAACTGGGGGTACAGGCGGAGGTGCGCGGCGTTGCCGGAACCTGGAAAGACTTGACCGACTCGGTGAACTCGATGGCAGGCTCCCTTACCGCTCAGGTACGAAACATCGCGGAAGTAACAACGGCGGTGGCAAACGGCGACCTCTCCAAGAAGATTACGGTAGACGTAAAGGGCGAGATTCTGGAACTGAAAAACACGATCAACACGATGGTGGATCAGCTCAGTGCCTTTGCCTCAGAGGTGACGCGGGTGGCGCGGGAGGTAGGAACGGAAGGAAAACTGGGAGCGCAGGCATACGTCCGGGGGGTTGCGGGCATCTGGAAAGACCTCACCGACAACGTGAACTCGATGGCGGGTAATTTGACCGCCCAGGTGCGGAACATCGCCGAAGTCACAAAGGCGGTGGCAAACGGCGACCTCTCGAAGCAAATTACGGTAGAGGTCAAAGGTGAGATTCTCGAACTGAAAAACACCATCAACATCATGGTGGATCAGCTCAACTCCTTTGCCTCGGAGGTAACGCGGGTGGCGCGGGAAGTGGGAACGGAGGGAATTCTCGGTGGGCAAGCCAACGTAAAAGGGGTTGCCGGAACCTGGAAAGACCTGACGGACTCGGTGAACTCGATGGCGGGTAACTTAACCGCCCAGGTACGAGGCATCGCCAAAGTTGTGACCGCTGTGGCGAACGGCGACCTGAAACGCAAGTTGATGTTAGAAGCGAAGGGCGAAATCGAAACCCTGGCGGAAACCATTAACGAGATGATCGACACGCTGGCAACCTTTGCCGACCAGGTAACGACGGTTGCTCGTGAGGTAGGGATCGAAGGAAAACTGGGAGGTCAGGCGAAAGTACCGGGTGCATCGGGAACCTGGCGCGACTTGACCGACAACGTAAACGAACTGGCGGCAACACTCACAACCCAGCTCCGAACCATTGCTGAAGTGGCAACAGCGGTGACGAAGGGCGACCTGACGCGATCGATTTCCGTCGAAGCCCAGGGTGAGGTGGCTGTCCTGAAGGACAACATCAACCAGATGATCGCCAACCTGCGCGAAACCACTCAAAAGAACACCGAGCAGGACTGGCTCAAAACCAACCTGGCGAAATTTACCCGCATGCTGCAAGGTCAGCGCGACCTGGAAACTGTATCCAAGCTCATTTTGTCGGAACTGGCTCCACTGGTTTCAGCGCAACATGGGGTGTTTTACCTCATGGAAGCCAGCGAGATGCAACCGTCCTACCTCAAACTGCTCAGCACTTACGCTTATCGCGAGCGCAAGCATCTGGCAAATCGCTTCCATCTGGGCGAAGGGTTGGTGGGTCAGTGTGCTCTGGAAAAAGAGCGAATTCTGTTATCCGAAGTGCCTCACGATTACGTCAAGATCAGTTCTGGTTTAGGCGAAGCGACTCCACTCAATGTGGTCGTCCTGCCAGTGTTGTTTGAGGGACAAGTGACGGCTGTCATCGAACTGGCATCCTTCCGCCGCTTTAGCGAAATTCACCTGACCTTCTTTGATCAGTTGACGGAAAGTATCGCGATCGTCTTGAACACGATCGCCGCCAGTATGAGAACGGAGGAACTGCTGAAGCAATCCCAATCTCTGGCAGAAGAACTGCAAACTCAGCAGAAAGAGTTGACGGAAACCAACAAGCGACTAGAGCAACAAGCCCAGTCCTTGAAGGCATCCGAAGAACTGCTCAAAAACCAGCAGGAACAGTTGCAACAGACCAACGAAGAGTTGGAAGAAAAAGCCGAACTGCTGGCACTGCAAAACCGCGAAGTGGAGCGCAAGAACCGGGAGATCGAACAAGCCAAGCGATCGCTCGAAGAAAAAGCAGAGCAACTCTCGCTCACCTCAAAATACAAGTCCGAGTTCCTGGCGAATATGTCGCATGAGTTGCGAACGCCACTCAACAGCTTGCTCATTCTGGCGCGGCTATTATCAGACAACACGGACAATAACTTGACCGATAAGCAAGTCGAGTATGCCCGCACCATCTATTCCTCTGGAAACGACCTCCTGGGGCTGATCAACGACATTCTCGATCTGGCGAAAATCGAGTCTGGAACGATGTCCGTGCAAATCGATCAGACACTCTTTGGAACGTTGCGCCAACACATGGAGCGCACATTCCAGCAAGTTGCTCAAGATCGCAAACTGGACTTTGTTGTGCAGTTGGATGAGAGTTTGCCGCGTGCGATCTACACCGATTCAAAACGACTGCAACAAGTGCTCAAAAACTTGTTAGCCAATGCTTTCAAATTTACAGAACAGGGACATGTGCGATTGGATATTACCTCGGCTACGACAGGATGGAGCCCTGAAAATGACACGCTCAATCAAGCCGGAACGGTCATCTCCTTTGCCGTCACGGATACTGGAATTGGCATTCCAGCGGATAAACAGAAGATTATTTTTGAGGCATTCCAACAAGCGGATGGCACGACCTCCCGTAAGTATGGGGGCACTGGGTTGGGATTATCCATCAGTCGCGAGATCGCTCGCCTGTTAGGTGGTGAAATTACCTTACTCAGTGAGCCTGGAAAAGGCAGCACATTTACCCTCTATCTGCCGCTGGCATACGTGCCCCCTGTGAGTGACGGGGATGGCTCAGAGTCTCATACTGCAAGGGAGCGTAGCTATCGAGATAACGGTGAGATGGACTTGTTTTTGCCCTCCTCCCATTCCCTTTCATTGCCGCAGTCGTTGATGACTTCATCGGAGGTGGAGGACGATCGCGAGTCCATTCAACCGGGCGATCGCACCCTGTTGATCATCGAAGATGATGTTCCCTTTGCTCGTCTGCTGCTCGACATGGCGCGTCAGCAGGGATTCAAAGGATTGGTCGCCCTTCGCAGTGATGTTGGGTTAGCCCTGGCGCAGGAATACAAACCCACCGCCATTACCCTCGACCTTCGCCTGCCCATTATGGACGGGTGGACGGTGCTCGATCGCCTCAAGCACAACCCTGAGACGCGACACATCCCCGTTCACATCATGTCGGTTGATGAGGGACGGCAACGGAGTTTGCATCAAGGGGCGATCGCTTACCTGCAAAAACCGATTGATGTGGAAGCTTTGTCCAGGGCTTTGGGCGATATCAAGCAATACGCTGAACGGGCTGTCAAAAACCTCCTAGTGGTTGAGGATGACACTCTGCAACGGCAGAGCATTGTTAATCTGATTGGCAACAGCGATGTCAGCACTACCACTGTCAGCACGGGTGAAGCCGCACTAGAGCACCTGCAAACTGGAAACTTTGATTGCCTGGTGCTAGATATGGTGCTGCCGGATATGTCGGGTGTGGAGCTAATTCAACGGATTCAACAAGACCCTGAGTTGCGCCAGATTCCGGTGATTGTCTACACCGGGCAAGACCTGACGGCTCAGCAGGAATCAGACTTGCGGCGCGTTGCGACCTCCCTGGTGGTGAGGAGTGCGCGATCGCCCGAACACCTGCTCGACGAAACCTCGCTGTTTCTACATCGGGTTCAAGCCAATTTACCGATGGCTCAACAGTCTATGTTAGAGCGATTGCGTCAGCATGATCCTGTTTTGGCGGGTAAAAAGATCCTGATTGTCGATGATGATGTGCGGAATATTTTTGCCCTCACCAGTTTGTTAGAGCGTTATCAAATGGAGGTGCTCTACGCCGAAAATGGACGCGATGGTATTAACCTGTTGCAGACTATGCCTGACATTGACATTGTTCTAATGGATGTGATGATGCCAGAAATGGACGGCTACGAAACGATGTACGCCATTCGGCAGATTAACCAGTTTCAATCCCTGCCTATGATTGCTCTAACAGCCAAAGCGATGAAGGGCGATCGCGAGAAGTGTATTGATGCCGGAGCATCTGACTACATCACTAAACCTGTGGATCAAGAGCAATTATTGTCACTGCTACGAGTGTGGCTATATCGATAGGAACTCGCGTATATGCCATCAGACGTTAACGTTAACATTTTGCTAGTCGATGACCATCCCGAAAACTTGGTGGCTTTAGAGGCCATCTTGAACGGGTTAGGTAATCTGGTCATGGCGCATTCAGGGTCAGAGGCACTCAAATATCTGTTAAATCAGGAATTTGCCGTCATTTTATTGGATGTGCAAATGCCCGGAATCGACGGATTTGAGACGGCTTCCCTGATTCGCCAACGACAGCGATCGAGCCATACTCCCATTATTTTCCTGACTGCCTTTAGCACCAGCGACATCATGATGTTTAAGGGCTATTCGTTGGGTGCAGTTGACTACCTGTTGAAACCGATCGACCCGGTGGTGCTGACCTCTAAAGTGTCTGTTTTTGTGGATCTCTACAAGAAAAATGCTGAGATTCAGTGGCAGGCAGACCGAATGGCAGCGATGAATCTGGAGTTGCAACAGAGCGAAGAACGGTTTCGTCGCCTCAGTGCTTGCTCTCCTGTAGGCATCTTTTTAGCTGATCTGGAACGGGGTTGCTTCTACACAAATCCGCGCTGCCAAAGCATCTGTGGGTTCACATTTGAGGAGAGTTTGGGTGACGGATGGATTGATTTTATCTATCCCGACGATCGCGATCGCGCTGTTCGCAAGTGGTTCAACTACATCCGTGCCAACGCTCACACTGAGTTTTTGGATGAATATCGCTATCAAAACAAAGATGGCACTATTCGTTGGACAACTATGCGAGCATCCCCTATGTTTTCCGATAACGGTGCTTTGATGGGGCATGTCGGCACGATCGAAGACATCACCGAGCGCAAACAAGCAGAAGCTACGCGGGCGCAGATGATTCAGGAGCAAGCAGCCCGTCAGGAGGCAGAACGCGCCAATCGCATGAAAGACGAGTTCTTAGCCGTGTTGTCTCACGAGTTGCGAACTCCCTTAAATGCCATTTTGGGGTGGTCAAAGTTGTTGTTAACCCGCGATCTAGATCCCGGCATGATGGAGCGTGCGCTGGACACCATCGAGCGCAATGCCAAATCTCAAGCCAAGTTAGTAGAGGACATTCTAGATGTCTCGCTGATTGTGCAGGGCAAATTGCGGCTTAACCCCTGTCAGATTAGCCTTGTCACCTTGGTTGAAAGCACGTTAGAAACTTTTCAGCCGATCGCCCTGGAGAAGCAGATTCAACTGGAGTTGATTCTCCCTGAAGGCATCACGTCAGAGTTGGCTCATACCAACCCTGACGCTGTCTCGGCGATGAGGGTGTATGGCGACCCAGAACGCTTGCGACAAGTCATTCGTAATCTGCTCACAAACGCTATCAAATTTACCCCAGAGGAGGGGTTAGTTGAGGTTAAATTGTCGGTTGTTGAGAGGGATGGTCAACCGTCAATGGTCAATGGTCAACCGTCAATGGTCAATGGTCAACCGTCAATGGTCAATGGTCAATCGTCAGTCGCTCAAATTCAAGTGAGGGACACAGGCATTGGTATTGCTCCTGACTTCTTGCCCTATGTGTTCGATCGCTTTCGTCAAGCCGATAGCACGACAACCCGCTCCTACAGTGGGTTAGGGCTGGGGTTGGCGATCGTCGATCACATTGTCAAATTGCATAACGGCGACATTCGGGTAGAGAGTGAAGGTACGGGCAAAGGAGCGACATTCACAGTGACGTTGCCTCTGGCTCAGTCAAGCGCAACCCCTTGTGAGGGATTTGACAAGCAGATGGAGAACCAACAGGTTGAGCAGCAACTCATCATGGAAAATCAGCTTCACAGCGTCAAGTCTCAACACCTTGAGGTAGTTAATCAGGATGCGTGTGTCGAGGAGCAAACCGAGTTAAGTAGCTGGGCTTGATTAACGTCAATCTAGGACAGTTGAGATGACTCGTTTCCAAGCTCTTGCCTGGAAATGGAGTGACAAAGGCTCTGCCTCCTGGAGCAACGGTTGCAGGTAGAGCTTTTAGTGCATTCCTGGCCATGGCGACTGTCGAGACAGTTGAGACAGGGTGGAACCCCTGCACCCCGTTCTAACCAACCCTGCGGTTGTTATATAGCTGTTAGCACTCATGCACTTGCAGCCTAAAACTTTGATCCCCTTTAACCTCCCTTGAAAAGGCTACCGTGTACACACAAATCCTCTCAGCCCCCAAATTCCCCAATCCTGGAGGACTTTGAGCCCTCGTCGAACCGCTTGACCCGACCAGCAGCACCCGGACTTAGAACCGATGCGAAGCGCGTTCTTGGGTTAACTCAAACACCTTCTGCTAGGGGGTTTGGGGGAATTCCCCAATGCCTGGTTCTTCAATTATTTGGAAAAGAGCAGAGATCTGTATACACCGTAGCCTTGGTAAGGGGAGGTGCCGCAGACGGTGGGGTGTGTCTGTAGCAATAATTTCTAGAACTGGTATTAGGACAAGGGGCTTTGAATTGTCCTAATACCAATTTGAATTGGCTTCGCTGCACATGATTCCGTAAGGGCGTTTCGCGAAACGCCCCTACCCAGGGATCTGCCACAATCAAACATTAAATCGGTATAACAATGGTGGCTACGGCTATAAAAGAAGACTTTCAGCAAACTAAAAAGCCAGAGTTTTCAAAACTCCGGCTTCTACTTCTACAACGTTGTTCTCTTACAGAATCGCTTAAGCAGCTTGCTCGACTTCGGCGCGTTTTTGCAGCAGTTGCAGAATTGAGGCTTTCTCGACTAGTCCAACCAGAACGTTATTCTCCTTGAGAACAGCTAACACGGGGGTTGTTTGATCGTCTAGCAAATTGATTACATCCAACAAAGGTTGATCCGATGGGACAGTGGATAGTTGCTCAATGGGGTGGGTCAGCGATCGCACCTGAATATCCCACCAGTCATTTGTCGGAATGGTCTTCAAGTCCTCAACTCGGATCTCACCGACCAATTGCCCTTCTTCATTAGTCACCAGAAACTTTTGCCATTGGCGATCGCTCCCGATGATGTGATTGTTGACAAACTCCCGCAGAGAGCTATCAGCCGCAATGATGGGGCTATCGGGATAAACTGCATCTGCTGCTGTTAGACCGCTCAACTGCTCCTGAATCGTTGCGGTTTGGGCAGAACGTCCGGCATTTTGTAGTAAGAATAAACCAATCAAAATAGTCCAGAAGCTACCAATATTGGTAAAGCCCAAAACCGACGCCAGACCTACACCAATTCCTAACCAGCCAAACACCTGACCCACCGCACTTGCGAAGGCGACCCCTTTGTAAGGTTTGCCTGTGATCTTCCAGACGATCGACTTCAGCACATTGCCCCCATCCAGTGGCAACCCTGGAATCAGGTTAAACAGCCCCAATGCCAGGTTGATGTAAGCCAGAGTACCGAGAATATAGGCGATCGCACCGGAAATCGGAGTGAAGTAAATAATCGCGTTAAATAGCCCAAAGAAGAAGAAGCTAACCAGTGGACCTGCGATCGCCACCTGAAACGCTTGTCCTGGGGTTTTGGATTCCTCACCCAGGCTCGCCAGTCCACCAAAAATAAACAGGGTAATCGAGTTGACCGGAATGCCCTGACGCAGGGCAACCAGGCTATGACCCAACTCATGCGCCAGCACAGAGGCAAACAACAGCAACGCCGTTGCCAAACCCAACACCCAGGCGATCGCCCCCAACTGTGGAAACTCCAGAGGGCCAAGCTGCCAGGTGACGAGTGCCAACACGAGAAACCACGAGGGGTTAATAAAGAAGGGGATGCCAAACAAGTTGCCGACACGTAAGTTGCCGTCCATGCCATTACCTCAAACGCGGCGTGAGTATTTTCGTCTCTATCAGACTATATCCCTGATCGTAACGGAGTATCACAAGTGCCTTTATCCCCCTAGTGGATGTGAATACCGCCCTACTCAGGTCGGGATTTCCCCTTACTCTAAAGTGATAGAGACACTGATGCATGAGAGTATCTTACCGGGAATAGCAATGCAAGTAAGTCAGGTTTCGCTGACGGAATCAGGATCAGGAAACCGTTGATTCATAGAAAATTTCATGGGGCGTTGCTGAGCTTGGGGATGAATGAGCCGCGAGCAGGATGCTCGCACTGGTTTAAGCGATTCACCTGAAAGGAGTGTGAGCATCTCGCTCACGTCTGTGTCAAAGTCCAATCGAATACAAATGCAGTTCAATACAAATGCCGTGATGAGTGCGAATACTGCGGATATACCGTGTTCACAAACAATTTGTAAACACTGTATAACTGTGATGGCAATGTTTAATGGTTGAACCAGGGTGGACTGACGGATGCGATCGCCCACAGATTCTCTCCACTATCAGGTCATTTCGCCCCATCCGCTGTTAGCCCCTTACATTGCCTGCTATTGGATCTTACGAACGACGGTAGAACATCCAGCCCGTCATGAACTGATCCTGCCAGACGGCTATGCGGAACTGATCTTGAACTATGGCAGGGCTTATTCCTGGTATGACCAACAGCGAGGAGCCAACCAGGAGATACAAACGGTTCATCTGATTGGTGAACGAGATGCGTCCATTCTGGTGGAACTGGGTGGAGGCATTGATCAAGTTGGCGTGAAGTTTAAGCCTCTGGGATTGTTCTCATTGGTGCGGCAACCGTTGGATGAGTTCGCTAATCAAATCGCCAGTCCTCATGAGCTCAGTGATTCCTCCATTCAGGAGCTATACGAACAAGTTTTTGCTACTACACCCGACTCAGGAAAAATTGAACGGCTGAATGCCTTTTTTATCCAACGACTGTTAGTTGTCGATCAGTTAGAACCCTTTATTGGTAAGGCATTACAGGTGATCTTGCGGTATCAGGGAAACATTCGCATTGAAGATTTGAAGGATCTACTGGACGTTCACTACAAAACATTGGAACGGAAGTTTAAGACCTACGTGGGGATTAGCCCTAAAACCTTTGCTCGTATTGTCCGCTTCAAGAATACTTACAAACAATTTCATCGGATGGCTCAACGCGATCCATATTTTTTCCTGGATTTGGGTTACTACGATCAAAACCATTTCATTAAGGATTTTAAGTATTTTTTGCACACGACCCCGTCTGCCTATCTACGCAAGCAGCGATCGCTCTCTGATGAGATCGTGCGGCGAGGATTAGTCGAGCGATCGCTGAATTCTTAGCGTTTTTTATCGTCCTGTCCAAAATTTACTATCTTTCAATTCTGCAATTACGGCATGGTGGAATTCATTCGTTCGCGAATCGTTTTCTCAGGTTCACTCATATTCCGGAGACATCAACCATGCCATCGGATCATCAAAAACCGTCGGGAACCTCTCGGCGCAGGTTCCTGGGACAAGCCCTGACCGCAGCAGGAACGGCAATCGTTGCGCCCAAAGTTTTAGATACGACTCCCGTTGCAGAAGCTCAAGAACCACCCCCTGACCCCCATGCCCCCATTCAAGGCGAAACGCCCGTCACGCTGACGATTAATGGGCGATCGCACACTGTCTCCATTGAACCGCGTGTCACGGTATTGGATCTGTTGCGAGAACGGTTAGCACTCACCGGAACCAAGAAGGGCTGTGATCACGGACAGTGTGGAGCCTGTACTGTGCTGATCGATGGCGATCGCATCTATTCCTGTCTTGCCCTTGCCATCATGCAGGAGGGGCGATCGATTACCACAATTGAAGGGTTGGCGAGGGGTGAGCAACTCCATCCCGTACAAGCGGCATTTATTGATAATGATGGGTTTCAATGCGGGTACTGCACTTCAGGGCAAATCTGCGCGTCTGTTGCGCTGTTGGAGGAGATAAACCGGGGCTGTGCCAGTGCAGTCACCGCCGATCTGACTCGCCCACCGCAAGCGGCAACCCTATCGGAGGCAGAAATCAAGGAGCGAATGAGCGGCAACCTCTGTCGCTGTAGTGCCTATAACGGCATTGTCGCTGCCATCCAACAATCCGCCGGACAAACCCCGCCTTCCCCTGCCGCCACAATCCTCCTACAGGAGGCAGCAGGATGAAGAATTTTGCCTACGTCCGGGCGACTTCCGTAGAGAATGCCATCCACCAGGCATCTCGCGCTCAAAATGCTCAATTCATTGCCGGAGGAACCAATCTGGTCGATCGCCTCAAGGTTTTTCTGGATGACCCTGATCAAGTCATCGATGTCTCCCGTCTGGATTTGAAGCAGATTGAATCTACACCAACTGGCATTCGGATTGGCGCACTGGCAACCAATACCGCCGTTGCCGACCATCCCCAGATTCGGCGAGAGTATCCTCTGTTAGCTCGTGCCATTCTGTCTGGGGCGTCTCAGCAGATCCGCAATGTGGCAACCGTGGGGGGAAATTTGCTGCAACGCACCCGTTGTCCCTACTACTCTGATCCGGTGTTTGCCTGCAACAAACGGCAACCGGGTAGCGGGTGTCCTGCCATTAACGGCGTGAATCGGATGCACGCCATTTTGGGAGCCAGTGATCACTGCGTTGCGGTTCATCCCTCGGATATGGGCGTGGCATTGGCGGCACTGGAGGCAATCGTTGAAGTGGAGGGAACGACAGGCAGACGACAAATTCCCTTCCACGACTTTCACCGCTTACCGGGAGACAGCCCAGAGCGGGACACCAATCTGGAACCTGGCGAACTGATCACCGCTGTTCTGCTGCCCTCTGTTCCTTTTGCGAAAACGGGCGTTTACCTCAAACTGCGCGATCGCGCCTCCTATGCGTTTGCGCTGGTTTCGGTGGCAGCGGCGATCGAGGTCAGCGGGGAAAGAATTCAGAATGTCCGGTTGGCGTTAGGGGGAGTGGCACATAAACCCTGGCGATCGCTCGCAGCGGAATCCTTCCTCAAGGGCAAACCCGCCACAGTTGAAACCTTTCAACAGGCAGCAGAAATTGTCTTACAGGGAGCGAAACCCCTGACCCACAACGGCTTCAAAGTGGAAATGGCAAAACGGGCAATCAAACGGGCTCTCACCATATCAGCACAGGGAGGAGGCATCACATGAGCAGCATCATAGGAACAGCGGTCAGCCGAAAGGATGGGTTGGCGAAGGTGACGGGAACAGCGACCTACACCGCCGAACAGCGGCTTCCGGGGTTGGTGCATGGGTATCTGGTGACAGCGGCGATCGCCAAAGGACGAGTGCGATCGCTGGCGACTCAGGCAGCAGAACGATCGCCCGGTGTGATCGCCGTGATAACTCACCAAAACGCGCCTAAAGTCTTCCCCGTCACTAACGACTTCGCAACCAGCAAGCTCTACGAATCTCGTCCGCCCCTCTCAGATGACCAGATTCACTACAGTGGGCAGATTATTGGCTTGGTTGTCGCAGATACCTTCGAGCGGGCGCGGGAGGCTGCCCAACTGATTCAGGTGGAATACGACGTCGAAAGGGCGATCGCGGATTTTGCCCAGGGGAGTTTCCAAGCGGTTGAAAATCTGGAATTTCAAAAAGGGGAACCTGTTCCGGCAAGCGAATCTCCAACCCTGGAAGCAACCTACACCACCGCCACCGAACTGCACGCCATGATGGAACCCCACGCCATCATTGCCCACTGGCAGAACGATTCCCTCACGGTTTACGAAGGGTGCCAATGGGTTGCGGCGGTTCAGCGCACCTACGCGGAATTGTTTGGCATTCCCACCGAAAAGGTACGCATCGTCACGCCTTTTATCGGGGGTGGATTTGGGTCAAAGGCATTTCCCTGGTCGCACAGTGTGTTGTGTGCTGCCGTTGCCCGTCAGATTCAGCGTCCCCTAAAGCTGGTCGTCAGTCGCCGCCAGATGACTGCTAATACGGGACACCGTTCTGAAACGGAACAGACCATCCGACTCACCGCAGAGGCAGACGGAACGTTGGTGGCGATCGCCCACACCGCAAAATCCGTTACCTCTCCCGTTGAAGCTTTTACCGAACACTGCACCAATATCACCCCCGTCATGTATGCCGCACCCCATGTGCATACGAGCCAAACCGTTGCCACCCTCAACATTGGTACTCCCACCTGGATGCGGGGACCCGGTGAAGTTCCCGGAATGTGGGCACTGGAATCGGCAATGGATGAACTGGCATGGCAACTCAACCTCGACCCCATCGAGTTGCGGCTCAAAAACGAAACTCAAACGAATCTGCGGAATGATCTTCCCTTCTCCAGCAAACATTTCGCAGATTGCCTGCAAGAGGGAGCTAAACGGTTTGGCTGGGAAAACCGCCCGTCCCGTCCCCGGAGCCTGACTCGTGACGGTCAACGAATCGGATGGGGAATGGCAGCATCGACCTTTCCCAGCTATCGGGGCAGGGCGTCGGTAAAAGTCCGACTGTTACCGGATGGACGGGTAAATGTGCTGACCTCCGCCAATGATATGGGCACTGGAGCCTATACCCTGGTGGCGATCATGGTGGCGGAAACCCTGGGTATATCCGTGGACAATATCACCGTCGAAATTGGGGATTCCCTGTTTCCCGATGGCGGGTTGGCAGGGGGTTCGCAAATGACTGCTTCTCTCATGCCTGCCGTTCAGCAAGCCTGTCAAAACTTACTGAACTCCGGAAACTTTGCCACCGTTGCCGATGCCCTGCGGGAACTCCAGCGCACCGGACGGGCAGCCCTGGAGGCGACGGGCTCTGCGGCTCCCGGTGAAGAGGGGAAACAGTGGGCGTTTCAATCCTGGGGTGCCCATTTTTGTGAAGTGGCGATCGATGAGGAACTGGGACGGTTACGAGTCACCCGTTGGGTCGCCGTCATGGATGTCGGACGGGTGATGAATGCGAAAGCCGCCGCCAGTCAGATTCGGGGTGGCGTGATCATGGGCATCGGGGGCGCGTTGATGGAAGAGTGTCTGTTTGATCCCAATCTGGGGCATCCAGTGGTCTATGACCTGGCAACCTACCACTACCCCAGCCATGCCGATATTCCGCGCATTGAGGTCGTGTTTGTTGGCAAACCCGATCTCGCCTTTAACCCGCTCGGTGCAAGGGGTGCAGGAGAAATTGGCATTACCGGAGTGGCAGCCGCGATCGCCAACGCCATCTATCACGCCACCGGAAAACGGATTCGCAGTTTGCCGATAACGCCAGACAAGTTAATGGCATAGTCTATGAACGAATTACAACGCATATTGCAAGCGGCAAAACAGCTTCAAAAGTCCCAAAAACGGGCAGTCCTGGCAACGGTTGTGCAAACAAGCGGTTCTGTTTACCGCAGACCGGGTGCCCGAATGTTACTGACTGACGATGGACAGATGATCGGTGCCATCAGCGGAGGGTGTTTAGAAAGCGACCTGCTGGAGCGATCGCGCCCCCTCTTTTCCAGTGGCGATCGCCTTCTGGTGCGGTACGACACCACCTCCAGGGATGACATCGTGTTTGGGTTTGGGCTGGGCTGTAATGGCACGGTCGATATTCTATTGGAACCGTTGGACAACACCACGATTATTCAACAATTGGCGTTTATGGAAGCCTGTCTGAACACGTCGCAAGTCGGCGCGATCGCCACGGTCTTTTCTGTCGAAGGGTCGCTGGATGTGCAGGTGGGCGATCGCCTGATGATGAGCATCGATCCGCAATGCAACACTCTCCACAACACAGAAAATGTTTGCCGGGGTCACTGGCGATTTGCCCCGACGGAACTGTATGGAGACCTCTACAGAACCTTGATTGAACAAAAAAATCGCGTGCAGCCCTACGCATTCCCCACGGGAACGATTAACGTTTTGTTAGACGTGATTCGTCCCCCGGTGCCCCTGCTGATTTTTGGAGCAGGACATGACGCGATTCCCGTTGTGGAACTGGCGAAACGATTAGGCTGGCACGTGACGGTCATCGACCCTCGATCCGGATATGTGACCCCTGATCGGTTTCCTCAAGCCGATCGCCTGATCTGCTGCCAACCTGAACAGTTTGCAGACTATCACCATTTACTCACTGCAAAAACCGTTGCAGTCGTCATGACCCATCGCTATCTCAGCGATCTGGCATTCCTTAAAGCCCTGATTCCGGCACGACTCCGCTACCTGGGGGTATTGGGTCCCAAACACCGCATGCAGCGACTCTGGCAAGACCTTGCCGACCAGGGCATCATTCCCACCTCTCAGCAACGGCAACATCTGTATAACCCAGTGGGATTAGATCTGGGGGCTGAAACGCCAGAAGAGATTGCCCTTTCCATCATTGCTGAAATTCAAGCGGTCATCAGTGGGCGTTCTGCTCGCTTTTTGCGCGATCGCGTCGGTTCTATTCATTCGTCCCAATCGCCATGTCTCGAACGGGTATCTTGATTTTGGCAGCGGGAGCCTCTACCCGTCTGGGTCAACCCAAACAACTGTTGGATTATCAGGGTAAGCCGCTGATTCAGCACATGGCAGAAGTAGCCATTGCATCAGGGGGGCAGCCAGTTGGAGTGGTTTTGGGAGCCTATGCAGCCGCGATCGCCCCCCACCTCATAAATCTAAACATCCACCTTACCCACAACGCACACTGGCAAACAGGAATGGCAAGTTCTATCCGGTGTGGATTACAGCAAGTTTTGCAGCTTGCGTCTGATCTAGAGGCGATTGTTCTCATGGTGTGTGATCAACCGTTTGTCACATCTCATCTGATTCAACAATTGATGACGGGTTATCAAACGTCTAACTCTCTCATCATCGCCTCCGAATACGAGGACACGCTCGGTGTTCCAGCCCTTTTCGACAAAACACTTTTTCCAGAGTTAATGACCCTGTCAGGAGATCGGGGAGCGAGATCCCTGATGCGGCAATATCGCTCCTATTGCATGAGCATTGCATTTGCCCAAGGAGCGATCGATCTGGATACCCCCCACGATCTGGATATTCTCTCCCACTCCCGCTGCTCCATCCCTTCTAACGTTTCATTTGCCTGAGTCTAAAGGTTGCCAGAACACATAAACCCGCTACAGCAAAGGCGATCGCAGCAGTAATTCCTCCCACCGTTGGCGATAAGCTATCGCCCGTCCCAAAGAAGGAACCAAAGACACTGTTGGCGATCGCCCCACCACTGAAGTACATGCCCGTTCCTAATCCGCCTTTATCGGGGGGCACCATCGACAGCGCAAAGGGAAGAGTGCCATTGGAGACGAGGCTAAAGGCTGCTCCAAACGCAATGGCGATCGCCACAGCAATCCAAGTAGGTTGGTTCCAGAGCATGACAGCACACAGCAGAGCCATCGCCCCAAGTCCTGCTACCATCGCCGTTCGATTGCCCCAATACACCGCCAATCGCCCTGCTGGAATAGCGGTGAGGGCTAACGTGATAAAAATCATGCCTACAATCAAGCTGGGTTGGGTCACCCCTTGGGCAACCAGAATCTTGGGAAAGTTTTGCATCAGTAAGCGAAAGCCCAATCCAACCCCAACCCCTGCACCCAGGAGTAAGCCCAGTGCGATCAACGAGATCCGATGCGATGTCTTTGCTGCTTGAGTTGGAGAAGCGGTATTGGCTTGAGCTTGCACCTGTTGATTGGGACTGACGCTCCGCAACGCCACAGCGGCTCCTAACAGGACAAAGGCTCCGATACTAAATGCCACCATGGGTCCTAATCCCAGAATGATTCCACTGGCGAGGGGACCGAGTGCTCCAGCCAAACCCCCGACCAGGGTTAAAATGCTGGCAGCTTGCGGCAGTTGGGTCGCGAGGGCATAACGTCCCAGGAGCGACAGGGCAGGACTGCGAAAGACGGTCATCGCTAAAGCCCAAGCAACGAGCACAGCTGGCATCAGCCACCGTAAGATGGGCGATCGCAGTCCAAAGATGGCGATTGTTGGGATGGCGATGGAGCAGGTTGCTGCGAGAATGATGCCCACCGCAATGAAGGGAAAACGGCTACCAATCCATTGCTGTGCTCGGTCAGACAGGCTACCCATCAACGGCTCCATCACCGCCGCCAGCCCATTCTCAAGGATGAGTAATCCGGTTGCCAGCGTTGCAGAGAACCCGAATTCCTCTAACAAGGCAATCAAATAGAGATTGTAGATGACCCAGACAAGTGCGATCGCCCCCTGCACAGCTGCCAGTCCCCACACTTGTAACCACAGCACACGAGAAGAAACCTGTGTCATAAGCTAATACTTTGCTGAGTCCAAAACACCATCATTCAGGTGATTCAGATATCGTACTCCTCTCTCGGTCAAGGGAGATATCCTTGCAATTGACTAAGATCCTGTTGGAGGATTTCAGAACATTGAGTGTTGAAGCATGATGTGTGGGAGGAATCGATTGAGCCATTTTTGCCCAATCGTTGAAGCGGAAGTATGGTTCCAACAAGGCACGTTTTGAAGGATTGAGAACACTGAAATCATTCGGGGGAGGTGCGTGATGCAGGGTGTTGTTGTTGCCGTCAGCCGCAGTGCCAGTCACACATTTACGAAGACAAATCAACCCAACATTCAACTGTTAGCTGGGCTTGGAGTCGAGGGAGATGCCCACTCTGGGGAAACTGTGAAACACCGATCGCGGGTTGCTGTTGACCCAACTCAGCCAAACCTGCGCCAGGTGCATCTCATTCATGCGGAGTTGCACGACGAGTTGCGGACGGTTGGATTTGTCGTTGCTCCAGGAGAGATGGGTGAAAACATCACTACACGCGGCATTAATCTGCTCCAGTTACCCACGGGGACAAAGCTACATATCGGTAGCACAGCCGTTATCCAGGTGACGGGTTTGCGAAATCCTTGCGTTCAACTCAACCAATTTCAAACGGGGTTAATGTCGGCGGTGTTAGGGCGTGACGACCAGGGAAATCTGATTCGCAAGGCAGGAGTGATGAGTATTGTGCTGTCGAGTGGTGAGGTTTGCTCAGGGGATGGGATTGATGTTGAACTGCCTCCAGAGCCTCACCGTCCATTAGAGCGAGTTTGATGATGTACCTTTAGAACCCATGAAGGAGAATAGACAATTGGACATTCGTGAAGATGATCTAACGGGTAAAGCGATCATTGACTTGCTGCGGGAACATCTCAACAACATGCACGAGATCACACCGCCCGAAAGCGTCCATGCACTCGACCTGGAAGGGTTGCGATCGCCTGACATCACCTTCTGGACAGCCTGGGAGGGAGACGAGTTACTGGGATGTGGCGCATTAAAAGAACTCGATTCTAAAACGGGTGAGATCAAATCAATGCGTACCGTTGATGCTCACCGTCGCAAAGGTGTTGCTTCAAAAATTTTGGAACACATCATTCAAGAGGCTAAACGGCGTGACTATGATTGCCTGTATTTAGAAACCGGATCGTTTCCTGAGTTTGCACCAGCACGCGCCCTATACGCGCGCTATGGATTTGAATATCGCGGTCCGTTTGCGGGCTATGTTAAGGATCCAAATAGTGTGTTTATGGCAAAAAAGTTGTAGAAACTTGTTTCTGTATCAGTTCGATGGGGTTCGTTGTAGGGGTTGTAATACTATCTGCGATCGCTTGCAGGTCACGTGTTTCATTGCCCTCTATTGCTATTGCTCTCTTGCCGATGGGGCTACTTTAATCTATGAATTTCGTGGGAGTGATTCGCGAAACGTCCCTATAAAGGTGGTCAGTTTTCGGTGGTCAGTTTTTGAGAATCACATCTGCCTTCAGCGACACTATTTGCCTGTGTTATAATAGTATAAATATACTATTGCGACCGACAGAAGATAGCAACTGTCGAGACAGTTAATACAAGGGGGGTGGGGGCTGCGCCCTCAGCCAGGGGTTCCACCCCTGCACCCCGTCCTAACCAACCCCTCGGTTGTTATAGATAGTTGGGATCAAGGTCTGGGGACAAAGCCTCATCTGGGGTTTTAGACGTCTCCAGCGAATGTATTCGTAGCTATCCGACCAAAGTCCGTTGGGGGTTGCATCCCAGTGATTGGGGGACTGAACCCAGTGGATGATTCGCGGCTACTGAAGCGAAGTCCGCCTAGGCGATACTGTCAATTTTCCTCAAGCGTGAAAGCGATGAAACTCTCAGACATTCTTCCTGAACTGACTGCCAAATTTGAACCCCACGAGCACAAAAAACGGCAGGTGCCGGGTGGAGGAGACTGGTACTTCGTGCCGTGGCAAACGGTTCGGGCGCGGCTCAACCGAGTCTGCCCCGAAGACTGGACGAATGCTTATTCCGACCTGACGTTTACCGAGGGGTACTGCATCATCGTTTGTACTCTGACGATCTGTGGTGTGAGTCATCAGGGAATCGGCTCAACCCCAATCGAGATGTTAAGTCATGAGGGCAAAAATGTTGCCTATGGTGATCCGATTGAACGAGCAACGGCAGATGCGTTTAAAAATGCAGCAGAGCAGTTTGGCATTGCTGCCTATTTGGATGCTCAAAGCAACCCGACGAAAAAGAAGGCATTTTTCGAATACGTCAGTGGTCGCAGAGCCGCTTAAAGAGACTTTATGGTTGCGTGATGTGAAACCCTTCAAAAGCGATCGCACATCCTTCGCCTTGAGGGGATGCTGCCATCAAGCCCACCTGAACGGTTTCAGCCCCGGTCAGGTAGGTCAGACGCAACAGCTGATAGTGGGAGCCATCCAGAGAGTATTGCACCTCGATCGCCTCTGCCCGTCGCTGCACTCGTAGCCACAGTGAAGTTGGTGGATTAAGCAATGGTGTGACTGACCAATCGGAAAAGTCTCGTGTCACAACGGCACTGATATTTTGGACCTCTTCAACAAATTCAATGCCGCATTTGAGCCAAACGGTTTCGCTCTCGCGAACCATGATGCCTGCCTGGTCATAGAGCACCTGATAGTGCCCTGTGATTTTGACATCGGCGGTGAAATTGCCCGTGACCTCCTGGTAGTAGAAGTGTCCATCATCCCGAATAAACCCATAGTGGGTTTTCCGCCAGAAGTCAGTCTTTGCTCCCGTTGTTATGTGGAGCACGTCTCCCTCCTGTCGCCAGTCTGGAGGCTCGTTGTACCACTGCATGGTTATCCCTGATTGTTGAGTGTCTATTCAACCGCCTGATATTCGGCAATGTCTGTTGCCTGCTCAGTCGAGTCGTCATATTCATCATACTCACTTGAGCCGAATTCGTTTGATACGGTTATTGCGGCGGTTGGTGAGGTTGCTGTTTCAAGATGCTCATAAACCTTTTGCCCTAATGTCAGCAAGACATCCTGTAGAGCTGTGCAGTGTTGCTGGAGTTGATCAAGGGTTGTGTCAGGTTGAGCGATCGCCCGTTTCAAATTCTCTGCTAATGCATGCGCTTTCATCTTGAGCGGTTGCGGAATTCGCTCTCCATACTCGATTAATGTTGTTTTATAAGTCTCTAATATATGTATTTCTGCTTCGTTTTTTAGTTCTGCAATCCGTCTCCGCAATGTATCTGTTTCAGCTTGTTCTTCCCATCGTTTTAAGATTGCTTGAATCTCGCTCTCACTTAAATGACCTGTATTGATCAAGTTAGATTTTTGTTGCTGCCCTGTTCCCAGATCTTGAGCAGAGACGATTAAGATACCATCGGCATCAATCTCAAAATTCACCTCGATTTGCGGAACGCCACGCGGAGCCGGAGGAATATTGCTGAGAATCAATCGACCAAGGCTGATATTCTCCACTGCCATGGCAGCCTCACCTTGCAGCACATGCACCTCAACAGCAGTTTGCCCATTAGCAGCGGTTGAAAAGATGCGAGTTTGGCTGGTAGGAATGGTGGTATTCCGGTCAACGATGGGGATAAAAACACCCCCCAACGTTTCAATTCCCAGTGACAGGGGTGTAACATCCAGAAGCATGGTGTTGTTGCCATTGTCGCTCAATTCTTTAGTTAAAATGCCCCCCTGGACAGCCGCACCCAGTGCCACCACTTCATCTGGGTTCATGGAATAATCGAGGGATTTGTTGGGTAACTGCTTGCTAAGAGCCGCTTGCACGGCGGGAATGCGGGTTGACCCGCCAACCAACAAAATGCGATCGATCTGGTCAATGGCTAAACCTGCATCCTTGATGGCTTGGGTCACTGGTTCCATCGTACTTTCAATCAGGTGTCGGGTTAACACCTCAAATCGAGCACGAGTAAACTCGATATCCATGTGCTTGGGACCATCATTTCCAGCTGTTAAAAACGGCAAGTTAATGTTGGTAGTAATCGTGTTAGAAAGCTCGATCTTGGCTTTCTCAGCAGCTTCTCGAAGGCGTTGTAGGGCGATCGCGTCTGTCGATAGATCAATGCCCTCTTGCTCTTTGAACTGCTCAACTAACCAGCGCACAATGCAATCATCAAAATCATCGCCTCCCAAATGGTTGTTACCCGCCGTAGCAACGACCTCTACGACCTGGTCGCCCAGGCGTAAGACTGAGACATCAAAGGTGCCGCCTCCCAGGTCAAACACAAGAATGCACTGTTCTTGTTCTGGTTTTGCTAAACCGTAGGCAAGGGCAGCGGCTGTCGGTTCATTGATGATGCGTCGAACCGTTAAGCCTGCCAGTTTACCAGCATCCTTGGTTGCCTGTCGTTGTGCCTCACTGAAGTAAGCAGGTACTGTAATAACGGCTTGAGTGACAGGTTCACCCAAATACTTTTCGGCGTCGTCTTTGAGTTTTTTGAGAATCCGGGCTGAAATTTCTTGAGGGGTGTAAGCCTGGTTGCGGATTTGGATTTTGACCCGATTATCTTGGCTAGGAATGCAGATATAGGGGACACGCGATCGCTCCAATGCCGTATCCTGCCAATGGCGACCCATAAACCGCTTGATACTAAAAACCGTGTTTTGAGCATTGGGAATAAGCTGTCGCTTTGCCAACTGACCGACCAAACAATCAAAGTCTCGAAAACCAACGACACTGGGAGTCGTGCGCCCTCCTTCCATGTTAGGAATGATGACGGGGTTGCCATTTTCGAGCACGGCGACACAACTGTTGGTTGTGCCTAAGTCAATACCGATGATCTTGCCAGTAGTTGTCATAGTGTTATGAACAGGGAAATACGAGTTGAGCGACGGTAAATGCAATTATTAATATCTTCAGAGATATTTCATGGCACCCGGATTTCATCGAATCGGCGATTGCCAAGATTCTGATCTCGAACTCAGGCTAATTTAGAAAGCGTTGGCGTAGCACGTTGTCTACCCAACCTATTCGCGCTTAATCAAAAACACCCACTTGGTAGAAACATCCAGCAGTTGGCTCAATGGTTGATGCATTCTCACGGTTATTGAGCAACTCTAACCTTCACCCTTACCCACCGTGTCAGGCTTTTTAGGTCTGTTACAGATGTTACCAAAAGGATAGCCTAAAACTCTAATAAACGTATAGTGCTGCCTCTAGATTGTGTGAATCAGTTGAGTTTAGTTTTGTCGAGGTTGCGTATACTTGTCAGGTTGAGAATAGGAATACCTTAAACATTGCCTCGATATAATTTACTGAAATTTAACTTAGTACAACTCGTCGTAAATAAGGGTGGGAATTTGGGGTGCAGAGGTGGAACCCCTGATTTTATTTCCAAACCCTATCTGTGAATAGCAGGGCATTGCTAATCTTGGGGATGAATGAGTCGCGAGCAGGATGCTGGTTTAAACGATTCATTTGAACGGAGTGTGAGCGTCTCGCTCACGTCTGTTTCAAAATAATCATCCCTCTATTCAGCAACGCCAATAGCAGTACTTAACATAGTCAACCTGTTTAAATCGATAGGTCGTTTGGTAGAAGAAACGATACCTCTGATCGGAATGCGCTTACTGCCTAGCCATAATGTCAGATTTATAGCTTTCGTAATGACAGATACAAAACCTGCTGAAATCACCTTTTAACCTGCTCAGTAATTAGACTGTTTGAACAAACGCTGATTCAACCGTTGATGAATCGACTACTGCGTTACGGTGTTCAATCTGTGCTCACGCTTCAATCAACGAATGTCCTTGAGTCAGTCTTGTTCAATTGCTGTCAGTTCTTCAACCTTTACTAACCGAGGAAGATATTCATGCCTGAAGTAACTACCCCCGCTCACCAAGTTGGTGACTTCTTTGTAGACTACGAAGAAAAAGTCTTCCCCGATGTGAAAGCAGAACCGGGGGAAAAAGCACTCGTGACCTTCCATACGGTCGCTTTTGAAGGATCGATCGGTCTGGTCAACTTGTTGCAAGCTCTGAGACTCCTCCGCAAAGGTTTTGAAACCTCTGTGTTGCTCTATGGTCCTGGGGTCACTTTAGGTGTGCAACGGGGCTTTCCTAAGATTGGTGACGAAGCTTTTCCGGGACACCAAAACTTCAACAATCAACTCAGCAAATTTATTGCTGAGGGTGGCAAGGTCTATGCCTGCCGTTTTGCGCTGCAAGCGTTATACGGTCATGGTGAACCTTCCTTGATACCTGGAATCCGTCCTATCAGCCCGCTAGATGTGTTGGATTTGATCCTCCTGCATCGTAAAGACAACGCCTTCATTTTGGATACCTGGACGGTGTAGAAGATTGAAGAGAGGAGAAGAGAGAAAGAGGAATGAATGGCATTGCTGACATTGGGGATGAATGAGTCGCGAGCAAGATGCTCACACTGGTTGAAACGATTTGCCTAAAAGGAGTGTGAGCGTCTCGCTCACACCTGTATCAGGAAAGCCATCCCGCCATTCAGCAACGCCGAATAAATCAACCTCTTACTTCGTTTGAATCAGTTTCTTTATCTCTTCTAGTCTTCATACTTTTTTCCTCTCTCTTCTCTTTTCTTTCTTCCTTTTTCTTTCTTTTTTTTTCTCCTCTTATGGATTACGCACGTACAGTTCGGGCAGCAGCGGTACAACTGAGTCCGGTGTTATTTAGTCGAGATGGCACGGTTGAAAAGGTGTTGCAGGCGATCGCCCAGGCAGCACAAGCCGGTGCACAGTTGGTGGTGTTTCCAGAAACGGTAGTGCCCTATTACCCTTACTTCTCGTTTGTGCAACCTCCAGTGTTAATGGGCAAGGAGCACATGCGCCTGTACGAAGAGGCAGTAACCGTTCCGGGTCCGGTAACAGATGCCGTGAGTCGAGCCGCTCGCTCTTATGGGGTGGTCGTGGTGTTGGGGGTAAATGAGCGGGATAACGGTTCGCTATACAACACGCAATTAGTATTCGATGCAGATGGCACGCTGCTGTCGCGCCGCCGCAAGATTACACCCACCTACCATGAGCGTATGGTATGGGGACAGGGAGACGGTTCCGGGTTGAAGGTGTTAGATACTGCCGTGGGCAAGTTGGGAGCACTTGCCTGTTGGGAGCATTACAACCCATTGGCACGGTTTGCGTTGATGGCGCAACATGAACAAATTCATTGTTCTCAGTTTCCTGGTTCAATGGTCGGTCAGATCTTTGCAGATCAGATTGAGGTCACCATTCGCCATCATGCGCTGGAGTCAGGTTGCTTTGTGGTGAATGCCACTGCATGGCTTTCCCCAGAGCAAGTGCAGCAGATCACCCCCGATGAGAAGTTGCAACGAGTGCTAACAGGTGGATGTAATACCGCTATTATTAGTCCGGAAGGCACTCATCTCTGCCCTGCGATTACGGAAGGAGAGGGAATGGCGATCGCCGATCTAGATTTCTCCCTCATTACCAAGCGCAAACGCATGATGGATTCAGTGGGACACTACGCCCGTCCTGACTTGCTGCAATTGCAGCTCAATACAGAGGCGCGATCGCACGTTGTTGGTAGTTTTGGTGATCCTCTACAAGGTGGAGTGACTCCAGCGATCGAACTTTCGTTGCTGACAGAGGATTGAAGCTTATCTCTTCTCACAATAAAATCTCCTTAAACATGGACAAACAGCGCATCATCACAGAATTACAATCGCATGGACTCCGCTTAGTAGAAGAGGTTGGGGCTTCAGGTCGGCGCGGTGGTGCAGGTCCATCAGACCATAAGGCGGTGACAGTAGATGGAACCACCGTTATGGTGCCTATCTTCACGGATACAGCCGCCCAGTCGCCTTACACCGCAACGCTTTCGACCACTGAACAGGTGATGCTGGAATGTGCCGGAGAGGCGATCGCCCCAATTGAATTTCCCAAGCAACCCAAGTTTTATAGCCTCACTACAGCCGATGGCATTCCCTATTGGAAGATTGCACTGCTCCACAGTCACGATGTGCTAGCAACCACCGTGTTGCAGACCTGTATGCGCTATCGTGACCCGGCAACCGCCTGTCAATTTTGCGCGATCGAAAAGTCGCTGGATGCTGATCGCACGATCGCCCGCAAGACTCCTGCTCAATTGGCAGAAGTCGCAGAAGCCGCTGTCCGACTGGATGGCGTGAAACACATGGTGATGACGACAGGCACTCCCAACACGAGCGATCGCGGAGCCGCATATCTGACAGAATGCGCCAGAGCCATTAAAGCCCGTGTGGATCTGCCGATTCAGGCGCAGTGTGAACCCCCTGACGATTTTGCCTGGTTTGCCCGGATGAAAGCCGCTGGTATCGACAGTTTAGGAATGCACCTGGAAGCGGTTGATCCCGATGTGCGCGCCCGAATTATGCCGGGGAAAGCGACTGTACCTGTAGAAATTTACCTGGAGGCGTTCACCGCAGCCGTTGAGGTGTTTGGTTGGGGGCAGGTCAGCACGTACCTGTTGGCGGGTCTGGGCGACTCGCTGGAAACCCTGACGAGTATGTGCGATCGCCTGATTGATCTGGGTGTTTACCCATTTGTCGTACCCTTTGTACCCATTACTAACACTCCACTGGCGCAACAGCCCGCCCCCAGCAGCGATTTCATGTTTGCCCTGTATCAACATGTTGGCGATCGCCTCCGTCGTTCTGGCATGGCTTCTGCTGATATTAAAGCGGGTTGTGCCAAGTGTGGTGCCTGTTCTGCTCTGTCTACTTTTGAATCCAAGTCTTCTGAATGCACTTCCACAAACCGTTATGATGCCGCAGCGTTACACGTTTAAACTTGCCGTTTCTCCCAGTGATGTCAAGGCTTACTTTGCTCTGCGTCGTTCCATCTTCTGCCAAGAACAGGGGTTGTTTGATGACAGCGACATGGATGAGATTGATCGATACGCTTACCCGATTGTGGCGATCGCCCATGACACCCCCTTTACAACGATGGTGGTGGGTGTTGTGCGGATTTATGAGCCAGAGCCAGGGTTGTGGTATGGCGGGCGGTTGGGCGTTCATCCCGACTATCGGCGTGTTGGGCAAATTGGCAAAGGACTGATTTACAAAGCTGTTACCACAGCTAACACCTGGGGATGCCACCGCTTTTTAGCGACCGTGCAGCAGCAAAACGTCCGTTTCTTTCAACGGTGGCACTGGCGATCGCTCGAAGAGATTACCGTGTGCGATCGCCCCCACCACCTGATGGAAGCCGATTTGGAATATTATCCCCCCACCAATGAACCGCGCCCCATCCTGCCTTTTTCGGCAAAAGAAGCTTCATAGAGGAGGCGATGGTTAATGGTCAATGGTTAATAGTCAATAGTTAATGGTTAATAGTCAATAGTTAATGGTTAATAGTCAATAGTTAATGGTTAATAGTCAATAGTTGATGGTTAATGGTTGATGGTTGATGGTCAATGGTCAATGGTTGATGGTCAATGGTTAATAATGCTGATACCGATTTAATGTTTGATTGTGGCAGATCAGTGGGTAGGGGCGTTTCGCGAAAGGCCCTTACGGAATCATGTGCAGCGAAGCCAATTCAAATTGGTATGAGTGGGAACAGGGGATAGGAAATAGATCGGAAGCATTGAACCTAAGGATGGACTGAAACCTGTTTCTCATCTCTCTGACTCCCTTAACCCCCTCGACTCCCTACTCCCCCACTCCCTCTATCAAAAATGCTCTCAGCCCTAGTTGCCCAGTTACGCCAATCTCTCGGCATCCTGCACAAACAAGATATCCAAACCGCAGCAACACGATTGAATTTGGGTTCAAATGCAATTCAACTGGGGGATGACTGTGCCGCAATTCCCGATGGTGACGGCTATCTCCTCTTTGCAGCGGAGGGAATGTTACCTTTGCTAGTGGAGTCGGAACCCTGGTTTGCTGGGTGGTGTGGAGTCTTGGTTAGTGTCAGTGATATTTACGCGATGGGGGGGCGTCCGATCGCCGTTGTTGATGCGTTGTGGAGTACGTCTGCCGAGGCAACACACCCTATCTGGCAAGGCATGACGGCTGCCGCCCAAACCTATAGTGTCCCCATTGTGGGAGGGCATACCAATTGCCATAGTCCTTACAATGCTTTGTCCGTAGCGATTTTGGGACGCGCCAAGCAGCTTATTACCAGTTTCAACGCCCAACCGGGTGACGCTCTAATGGTGGCGATCGACTTCCGGGGTAAGCCCCACCCCAAATATCCCTTCTGGGATGCGGCTACCAGAGCTGACCCTGTGCAACTCCGGGCTGATCTTGCATTGCTGCCAGACCTGGCAGAATCGGGCTTGTGTGATGCGGGGAAAGATATCAGCATGGGTGGCATTGTAGGTACGCTTCTGATGCTGTTGGAAACCTCTAATTGTGGTGCCGTTTTGAATGTGGATCAGGTGCCCTGTCCTACAGGGCTAGACCTCGATCGCTGGTTAGTTAGCTTTCCCAGTTATGGATTTCTGTTAAGTGTGCGTGGCGATCGCGTTGCTGAAGTACAAGCCCATTTTCGCCAACGGGATTTAGTGTGTGAAGTGATCGGCACGGTGGAACCAACGCATCAACTCGAACTGCGATCGCACTCTGAATCTGCTGTGTTTTGGGACTTTACCCAACAACCTCTTACCGGATTTGCACCCCGTTAGTGCATTCAAACGGATAGGCGTGAATTCAATTCGCTAGACACAACACAAAATATTGGGGGTTTTAAAGCTTTTGTCAATCAACTAAAGCGTTCAGTTTTGATTGGCATAGTCGAATAATTCCGAGATACAGATCTGCTGTTGCTTTAGGATTTGTGCCACTCAAAAAACTCAGCATTTTGAAGTATTTAATCATAGAAACTCTTAAAAAAGATCATGACTTGTATGAAGATATCATGTGTTTTTTGGAATGGTTTATTATAGCTCAAGTTTCTAATCGGTAAAGGTTTTGGATGACATATTTACGCGATCATTACAGTTTTGCAGAAGTCAAATTTGACGATGATAAATTGTATCTACTACACTGAATAAGTATGCATTCTACTGTGAGACTTACCCTGAAAAGCTAGCTAATCGTTGGATTTGATCTGATTGATGGTTGAAGACAGATGAGAGGCTTTGGTTGAGCTTTGAATCCTTTAGACTGATTATAAGCCAGCATCTACACAGTGAGTCACGGCTGTAATAACCTACTCAATAGCTGAGCCGTCTCTCAACTTGACCTGAAGAACTGTTATTAAAAACTCATTATTAATGACAGATTGTTAATAGCAATTCATCTGTAAATTGCAGCCATTTGTTAATGGTGAATCATTTTTGATGGCGATCGCTGATTAATACCAATCATGATGGTTGTACTGATAATCATGGCATCTAGTTCAAGCCTCTAAACCCAAAATTTGGATATTATATTGTGGCTAATTTTCTTGCTGTTCTTGACCCGAATGGCGATCGCCGTTCAGCCTATATCAAGTCGATTACTCCACAGATTGCCCCTGTGCCAGGGCTAGTTACGCGATCGCTGGCAAGTCATGATTTAGTCGTGGTTTGGGCAGCAAATCCTCAAGCTCCGATCAGTTGTGAGAGTGATACAGACGAGATCACAGTGATATGGGGAGATGCAATTCCGCCTGGAGCCTATCAGCGAATCAATGCAGCGGAGCTACAAAGAAAATGGCACGGTGAGCCATCGACCTATCCTGCCTTTGATGGCTATTATGCTGCACTGACTTATCATGCTCAGCAGGGTATGACGGTTGGTGCCGACCTGTTAGGTTTCTTTCCGATCTACTATTACAGTTCTCAAGATGTTGTGTTGGTCGGTTCTAGCCCAGAACTGTTTCGCCATCACCCATTGGTGCAACCTCAGTTCAATCCGCAAGCCTTAGTCAGCATTTTGATGTTGCAATCGCTTATCGGCGGACAAACCCTCTGGAATGGCGTACAGCGACTCGGTGCTGGTAATCTGTTGGTGTGGCACCCTGAATCATCTCTTCAGGAGGTGCAGCAATATCGCATTCCCTGTTTTCAAGCGCAGGTTGAACAGGCTGGATACGATAAGTTGTCGTTTGATGAACAGCTTGAGTGTTTGGATGCCGCACTCGACCAAGCGATCGCCCGTCATGCACCCGCGAGCGATCGCTGTAGTTTTCTCTTTTCAGGTGGGTTAGATTCTCGCATGTTGGCAGGCTACCTGCATCGTCATGGGGCATCCCCGTTGGCAATAACCCTGGGCAACTCAAGCGATTTGGAAATGGAGTGCGCCAAGACAGTAGCCCGTCGTCTGGGGTTTGAACATCGGCAGGCATCCGTGCCTCTGTCCAAGTATCCGCACTATGCCGATCTGATGGTGCGTTGGGAGCAGTTGGCAACCGGACCCTACGGAGTGACAGGTGTAGATTGGGATTCGGCTTCCTATTTGCAACAGGCTCCTAACCGTGTGATGACTGGATTTGTGATGGATCGGGTAATTTGTGGAACGCGGACTGCTTCTGGAGCTTTTGCTGCCAATTTTGCCCGTTCAAACAAGAAAAGCCTCCCGGTGCCTACCTTACAACGCTTGCTGCGTCCTGATATTGCCAAGTTCATCCCAGAGACAATTGCCTATCTAGAAGAGGATTACAACCGTTATTCTGATTTAGAGTTTCAGCAAGCCTGGAGTTTTAGCCTGTATTATCAAAATCGTTTTGGGGTCGCCAGTAAGGCATGGCGGTTTTCGTTTGGTGGGTGGCCTATTTTGCCCGTTCTCGATCAGCAACTTTTGGCGATCGCGTCGGTTATGCCTGCGGCTACGACCAGTCAACGCCGCGCCCAGCGAGCTTTAGTTAAAACGCGATTTCCCGATCTTGCTCGTCTGCCGTTAGATCATAATGCTTTTAATGTCGAGCCATTGTTGTCAGATGGCGATCGCCACCGTCTTCGCCCATTGCAGACACTGCAACAGCACTGGCACAAAGTGCAACAACGACTGGGGTATGAACGTCGTTATTACTACCGGATTTTTTCAATTAACAATGCCGGATGGCGCAAGATTCGCCAGCAGGTAGAGCCATATCGTCAGACCGTGAGCGATCTTTTCAACACGGATGTCCTGAATGAACTGCTGCCACCGCCTCACAAACCTATCCCCCTTCAATCAGACGTCATTATTGAGTCCTTGCGCTTACAAATGCTGCTATGTTTTCTGCTGTGGGCAAATAAGAACCTATGAAACCCCAAACTCACCTCTGGATTGAACCTGTCGTTCTAACGGACGGACAGGCAACTATTAGCGCGACGATTGAGGGGGTTAATCGTCAGCCACGTCAACTCTGGTATCGAGTACCCCAGACGTGCCAATCGTGGCTAACCCAGAGTGCCGATCCGTTTGTGGTAGCCACTGTCATGCAGGCTATGATTCGTAAAACAGATCTGGTCGTGCATGGGGAAGTGTCTCCGTCGCTGTTACGAAACCTGGAAGTCTTCCAAAGCATTTGGTCAAGTTGGGAACCGCGCCGCTACAGCAGGATTGGCATTCACGCCGATGTAGAACGAGAAGCAGACAGTGATATCCCCTCGTTGGAGCGATCGCAACGGGCGATCGCTGCTTTTTCCGGTGGAGTGGATGCTTGTTTTACGGTGTTGCATCATCGAACCGAGTTAGCCGGTCGCCTAAAACAACCCCTACAGGCAGGGTTGATGGTACACGGGTTTGACATCCCGCTAGAAGACACTCCAGGATTTGAGCAGGCAGTGGTCAAGTCCAGGGTTATTCTTTCCAGTCGCAACGTGGATTTGATTCCCATGGCGACTAATTTTCGTCAGGTACTCCAAACTCCCTGGGAAGATGGGTTTGGAGCCGCGATCGCCTCCTGTCTGATGCTGCTGCAACGGCGATTTAGTGCTGGATTAATCGGCAGTTCTTATGCCTACAGCGATCTCATTTTTCCTTGCGGATCAACCCCTCTGACCGATCCATTGCTATCCAACCAGGCCTTTTCCTGTGTCCATGATGGGGCTCAATTTACCCGATTAGAAAAACTGCAAGCCTTGTTGGCGTGGGATGAGGCAATGCAGTATCTGAGAGTGTGCTGGCAAGGTAAACAGCGCGATCGCAATTGTGGGCAATGCGAGAAGTGTGTGCGTAATTTGCTGCTGTTTATGATTCTCGGCGTGCGAAAACCTGCCTGTTTTAGTCAAACCTTAAAGCCACAGCAGATTGTTGGTGTGCGAGTCCGGGGACGACAACTGAAAATCTTGCAAGCTGTTCTAAAACAAGCACAACAGCAAGGCATCGGATCACACTATGTTCAAGCGTTAAAGCTGTGCATTCTCAAAAATCAAATCATTGAAGCTACACGCTCGGTGGTTAAACCGACAGTGTGAAACCCATAACAGTGTGAAACCTGTAGAAACTGTCGAGACAGTTTCTATAGCCGGCAAAACCCGCCCCTACCAAATACCGAACTTATTTAATTTCCATTCCTAAGCTTGCTGACCAAAGCTACATAGTGCCTCATCAGAAAAGTTAGGGAGGTACAGTGACCCCAACCTTAACTTTTTGGGGGAAAAGTCCTTAACTTTTCCATATCGAAAAGACAAGGGGCAAATCCTATAAATGGAGTATCGAAGTCAACCACCCCAAGACCCCCATGAAACGCTACTCCGAAATCTCTCTTGAAACCGGGTCTACTCACTCTTCTGAATGGACACCCGGTATTCAGGAAAGCGCACTAGAGCCAACGATGGCAACCTGTCCATCCTCCAGTGCAACCGGAAAAGGATTAACTGTCATCAGCACTACTGTCATGGTGATGTTACTACTCCTGAGCGTATCGGCGGTTTTGTGGGGAACTGTCAAACTCTCACAAAGTGTTGCCCAACTCACCCAATTTGCGGTGCAAGAAGCAATGCAATCCAATCCTTAAATAACTCGTCTTTTCACCATAGCTCTCTCACTTATATCAGGAGTCATTCATATGCAACTGAGATACCGTGGTCAAACCTACAGCTACCCTTACACTGAGCAAGTTCCAGTTTCTAACATTCAAGCTCTTCGTATCTATCGTGGTGTTAGAACAGATATTGCTCCTGTCACTCCCGAAGTAACTGTTCCTGAGGTGACCTCGTTACGCTATCGCGGTATTTACTATCTCCGGACTCTAACTCCAGCATTCAATTAAGTTTTTCTACCAAGCTTGTTTATCCAGTTCATCTAAAACTCAAGACTCACTTACGGATTCACCTCACACTTACACAGGAGTTACTCATCATGCAACTACACTATCGTGGTCAAATCTACAGCTATCCTTACACTGAGCAAACTCAAGTTTCTACTTTTCAACCACTTTGCATCTACCGTGGTGTTAAGACCAGTGCTACTCCTGTTACTCCCACACCAACAGTTTCTAGTGTAACTCCCCTGCGCTATCGTGGTATTCCCTATCTGCCAACTCTAGTGGCACAGTTCAACTAAATTAATTCCATTGTTTTTAGATTGATATATAGCCGTAGCCACCAGTGTTAGGACAATTCAAAGCCCATGATGAATAAGGGGCTTAAGCCCCTTGCCCTAACCAGGTTGAATACAGCTATAGCAATCGTTGTGGCGGCAATAGCGTTTTGAAATCTTGTAGGATACAGGTTTCAAAACGCTATTTTTATAGCTTTGATCAGAAGGCTTAAGGCAAAGGCAAATGGCTCAAACCCTGATGCTGGGAAAGCTTCCTGACTCGCCTCCGCCCCATCGTATGTGGCTACGGTTATACAGCGGCACTCCTTGGGTGACATACGGGGTGTAGGCGTGGAACCCTACGCAAGGGGACATCCCCCTTGGACTGAACCAACCTGTACACCGCTGTCTAGCTACAGATAAAGATTTTGGTGGTTGAAACCACTGCTAAATCAAGGGTTCGTACTTAAGGGGCGATCGCCAAATGTGTTTTGAAATATTGTCGATATAACTCACAACTGGGCACTACGTAGTTGCCACGCAGAGAAACTAACCCCATGCTGTGTAACTTAAATGCCAGGAGTTGTTCTAGCTCAACTGGCTCTGACGTCTGGATGACCCGCTCAAAGGCAGTTCTCAAGGGGGGATGTTCTTGCAAGTTGCGCAGATGCCGATGCAAGTGATCCCGGTAGATTCCAGCATGGGTGGCAGCGGTTTCTAGAAGCTGAGCCAGGGTTAACTCTTGCTGAGCCAGGTGATAGAAAGCGCGTCGTAGCAAATAGGGGTGTCCTGAAACAAGCTGCATCAACTCAGCTAACTCCGATTGAGATAGTGTTAACCCGTGACGTTGTGCTAGATCAGCCACCTGTTCTGAGGTAAATTCCTTTAGCTCGATCGCCACTCCCACATTGAAGGGAGACTTGTTGATATCGAGCGGTAGATAGACCTCTGTTGAGTGTACGATCACTAACCGAACCTGTTGCCAGAGTGGATTGCCGCTGTCTCCGTAAGCCGATTCCTCATACCAGGAGCGCAACAGAGCAAAGAAGTCATCGGCGATTTCCGGATGGGAAAACACCTCATCCACCTGATCGAGCGCAATGATCAGAGGGCCCTGGATCTCAGACAAAACACAGTCTTCAAAGTAAGCCGTGCAGTTGCTTTTACTGCCAAAGGTGGCACTCCAGAAGTCATCAACCCGGTTTGAGAGTTGTAATTTGCGGGTGATAGCAGCACAAAACCAGCGTAAAAAGCGATCAATGTCAACAAACACCGCGCTATCCGCCTGCTGTAAACTCAGGGCTACGGTCGCAACGGTTTTGGTTGGGTCTGAGGCAAAGGGATGTTGTTTGGCATGAGCCAAAATCCGAACCATGAGGGACGTTTTGCCCATCTGGGTAGGGGCTTTGATGCGGATCAGGGCACCGGGGTGGGTGATTTCTTCGTAGCAGTGGGTTTCAATTGGGGGGCGATCGATGTAAAACTTTGAGTCGAGAGGCACTAGTCCGACGGGTGACTCTAACTCAGGCACTGGGGGGGTAAGCAACTGCGCTTCAACTGGCGCATCCTCAGTCGTGGCTTTGCGGGTTAGCACCGCCACAAGATTAGTCTTGCTGACCTTTTCCCCCAGGCTGGACGAGAGTAACTGCCACAGAGTGGGGCCAACATCATGTTTAATATATTCGGGCGTATACCCATTTTCTTCGGCGATCGCATCGTACTTATACCCCTGCCAAACCCCTTTTAAGACAGCTACCTCAATGGTTTTAAGATGCCTGGAGGCTTTGGCAAACACAGCCGCATCAGCTACGTTGAGAGCGACTTCAAAGGATATGGAGTGATGTGTGGCCGTTTCTCCTTTAGGATAATCGCCATCCCTCTCTCGCATGGGTCTAAATTGGGTTACTACAGTTTGCATGGGTCAGCTTTTCACAGCATACAGCACGGATGGACAGGAGTTATGTCACCAAACTCAACCTACCAATATCAAGTCGGGGGACGTTTGCCAGTGGATGCTCCCAGTTATGTTGTGCGGCAAGCAGATCAGGAATTATATGCATCCCTTAAAGAGGGGAAATTTTGTTATGTGTTGAATTGCCGCCAGATGGGGAAATCGAGTCTGCGCGTCCAGGTGTCAAAGCAGCTTGAAGCCGAGGGCATTGCTTGTGCCACGGTGGATTTATCGGGCATCGGCAACCGGGAGATCACGCTGGATCAGTGGTATGCCGACATCATTTTGCGGTTGGTTCGTAGCTTTCAACTTGCCAGTCAGTTTAACGTGCGATCGTGGTTGGCAGAACGGCAAGCCTTCTCGCCCGTGGGGCGATTGGGTGAATTTTTGATGGATGTGTTGCCAACTTTGGTAGCAAAACCGATTGTGATTTTTTTTGATGAGATTGACAGCACGCTCAATTTGCCGTTTGATACCGATGATTTTTTTGCGTTGATTCGCTCTTGCCATGAACAGAATCGCCTCACCTTTGCGCTGTTGGGGGTGGCAACCCCAACCGATTTAATCGCAGACAAAACCCGCACTCCCTTTAATATCGGTCATGCGATTCAACTCAATGGCTTTCGCTTGACTGAAGTGCAACCACTCGAACGGGGGTTAGTGGGCAAAGTCGATGATCCGGCTACCGTGCTTAAAGAAATTTTGATGTGGACAGAAGGACAGCCCTTCTTAACGCAAAAGCTCTGTCAATTGATTGTGCAGAATCAGAACTGCAATTTTGAAACTCCAACCCTGGTGTCTGAGTTTGACTTTCAACTGCAAACGCTGATGCGAAAGCTATTGTCAGAGCCAAAAGCGATCGCCCAACAAGTGGCTGAGATGGTTGAGTCCTGCCTGATCGAAAACTGGGTGTCACAAGATGAGCCACCCCATTTGCGAACCATTCGCGATCGCCTGCTCGTCAACGAACAACGCGCCAGTCGGTTGCTCAGCCTCTATCAACAAATTTTGCGCCATGGCAAGATTCCGGTGGATGACTCCCCGGAGCAGCGAGAGTTGTTGTTGTCGGGTCTGGTGGTCAAACGGTTGGGATCGTTGCAGGTTTATAACCGTGTCTATCAGGCAGTGTTTAATTTGGAGTGGGTAGAACGCCAACTCATGACGCTGCGCCCTTACGCCGATCTGCTTAGTGCCTGGGGAGCCTCAAACTACGAGGATGAGTCTCAATTGCTGCAAGGGCAAGCCTTGCAGGAGGCGCAGGCATGGGCAGAAGGGAAAAACTTGAGCACTCAGGACTACCAATTTTTTGCAGCCAGCTTACAGCGGGAAAATCGGCTGTTGAAGATTGCCCTCAAGGAGGCAGAGCATCAGCACCACTCAACCCTGGGGTTACGGTTGGGGTATCGAGAGATTGGGTTGATTTTGATGGCGTTGAGTGTGGGATGGGCGATCGCCCGGTTCTGGTCAAACTAAGCTTTTAAGCGGTGTACCAGAGCAATCCACTCGTCTTGTTGGGCAGCATCGATCGATTCAAAACCAGCATCGGTTAAGGCAGCCTTGACCTCGTCCTGGTAATCGGTGGTAAATCCAGCAGTGATCAAAATGCCCTGGTGAGGCGCGTTGCGTCGCAGTGCTTTATGCAGATCTGGAGCCAGTGCCATGTGAATCCGCGCCAGGATATTGGCAACAATTAAGTCAAAATCGTGGGCTGGGCTAAAGGTACGGACGTTGGCTTCTAAGTCGCCCCCCATCCAGTGTCCCATCTGGCTTCCTGACCCTAAACTGCCTTCAAAAACCGTTACTTGCTGGTCAATGTGATTCCGTTGGATGCTATCCTGCGTTGCCTGTACTGCCACCGGATCGTTGTCCAGAGCGAGAACCTGTGCCCCCAATTTCGCCATAGCAACGCTCAAGATCCCCGTACCTGAACCGAGATCGAGAGTCTGCATAGCAGGCGTTACATACCGCTCTAACAGTTGCAGACTGAGCATTGTCGCCGGATGTAGCCCACTGCCAAAGGCAAGACTGTCTCCTAGGTGGAGGATGACATCATCGGAGGTTTGATGCGGATGGGGAGCATTTTCGGGAAGGATGACAAAGTGGTTGCCGATGCGATGGCTCTGCCGATGAACCGATGCCATATCGGATGGTTTTTCTTGCAGCACCACACTTTCAGCCAGTGTAACCAACCCGATGCGCTGAAGCGGAAAGAGAGTGTCGTGAATGGCTTCTAGTTGGACTTGAGGGGTTTGTCCTGGGAGATAGAGGTGAATGGTGAATGCCCAATCGGGTTGATCCTCCTCAGGGTGCACAGAGAGGTCGCCTGTGTAATCCCTGACATACATCTCACCCCTGTAGTCGATGGAGGCTAACAAGGTGCTGACCCAATCGACAGCTTCATGGGTGGTGTGGATGATTAACTCTGTCCAGGACATAAAAAGAAGGAATACAAAAGGCAATAGCCATTCTATCTTGTTATCCAAGCTTTACCCGAAGACGCTTTGGGCACTGGCGATCGCTGAATTAGACCATCTTGAACTCGAATAATCCGGTGGGTTTGGGCAGCGACGTCTGGGTCGTGGGTGACCAGCACGATCGTGATGCCCCGTTGATTGAGTTCGTGAAGCAGGTTCATAATTTCTTTAGACGTCTCGGTATCCAATGCGCCTGTTGGTTCGTCTGCCAGCACCAGAGCAGGGCGGTTGACCAGAGCACGAGCGATCGCGACCCGTTGTTGTTGTCCACCGGAGAGTTGGTTGGGACGGTTCCAGAGGCGATCGCCCAGTCCCACTCGTGTTAGAGCTTGAATGGCGTACTGCCGTCGTTGGGGCTGGGGGATGTTGGCGTAGACCATGGGCAACATGACATTTTCCAGCGCAGTGCAACGGGATAACAGGTTGAATTGCTGGAACACAAAGCCGATGCGTTGATTGCGAACATAAGCCAATTCATCATTACCAAAGGTGGTCAAATTTCTGCCCTCTAGAACGTAGTGACCCGTTGTGGGGCGATCGAGACAGCCAATGATGTTCATCAATGTCGATTTTCCAGAGCCAGATGCCCCCATAATGGCGACATACTCACCTTGGGCAATGGTTAGGTCAATGTGTTTTAAGGCAGGGACGGTAACTTCACCCAAACGGTAAGTTTTCGTAATTCCCTGCATCCAAATCATGGTTGTCATGTTACTCACTCCGTAGGGCAGCGATCGGGTCGAGTCGAGCGGCGTTGCGTGCTGGAATCACACCCGCCAACAAACCGACAACGAAGGATAAGCCAAATCCACCAGCAACTGACCCAATCGAAATCACAAAGGGAAACTGAAGCACGGTGGCAGCACCAAAGGCAATCACAACCCCGATGCCAATGCCAAGACTGCCGCCTGTGGTGGAAATCACGATAGATTCAGCCAAAAACTGATGCAAAATAGCGGCGTTGGTTGCGCCAACGGCTTTACGGATGCCGATTTCCCGGGTTCGCTCAACTACTGAAACGAGCATAA